>NZ_KI260341.1:20844-70015 GCF_000468015.1 Ruminococcus callidus ATCC 27760
GGGCAATACCGCACAAAGATTGTGCGGTATTGCCACAGGATTTTTTAGGGAAACACTGAATAAAGCTTGTGCAATGCTGTCTTTACTTGGATTTCTTTACAGCTGCAACAATCGCCTTTACGATCTGTACCAGAATCATAGAGCCAAAGCTGAAACCATAAATTGCACCGATCAGTACACCGGACATGCCGTTTTCGATCTGGAACAATCCATGCAGTGCCGGAATCCACAGCACAGCGTTAATGAGTACCATGCCTGCTGCAAACGCCAGAATCGCAAACGGATTATTCCACAGACGCTTGGAAAAGATCACCGGCTTCTCTGCTTTGCAGCTGAAACCGTGGAACAGACGTGCCATGCACAGTGTGGCAAATGCCATGGTCATAGCTGCACCGGCATTGTGTGCTCCCTGATAGAAATAGCCCAGCAGGAACGCACCAATGGTGGCGATACTGATAATCACGCCGGAATAGCCCACCTTTGCCAGAAAGCCCTTGGTGAGGATCGACTCATTCGCCGGACGAGGCTTTCTCTTCATCACGTCATCGGAATGGGGTTCCAGTCCCAGTGCAATTGCCGGCAGAGAGTCTGTCAGCAGATTGATAAACAGCAGGTGGATCGGAGCAAAAGGCACCGGCAGCCCTGCCAGCGAACAGAACAGCACTGTAATGATACCCGCCAGATTGCCGGACAGCAGGAACAGAATTGCCTTCTTGATGTTCTCGTAGATATTTCTGCCATTCTTCACTGCCTTGACAATGGTGGCGAAATTGTCGTCCGTCAGAATCATTGCCGCAGCGTCCTTGGAAACCTCTGTACCGGTGATGCCCATTGCCACGCCTACATCAGCCTGTTTCAGTGCCGGTGCATCGTTGACACCGTCACCGGTCATGGCAACGATATTGCCACGCTTCTGCCATGCACGGACAATGCGAATCTTATGCTCCGGTGTCACACGGGCATAAACCGATTTGTCTGCCACAAAGTCCACCAGCTGCTCGTCGGTGTAAGCGTCCAGTGCCGCACCCTCTACAGCTTCTTCCGGCTTTTCCAGAATGCCGATCTCCTTGGCGATCGCCGAGGCGGTGACAATGTGGTCACCGGTGATCATTACCGGCTTGATTCCAGCAGATCTGCACTCTGCAACTGCCTGTTTGGATTCCTCACGGGGCGGGTCCATTTCGGCAATCAGTCCCAGATAGGTCAGGTCGTTTTCGTCCTCAACGCTCAGCGTATCACCGGAAAACGGCTTTGCCGCAAAACAGAGTACACGCAGACCTTGTTTCGACAATTCTTCCACCTGTTCCACAATTTCCTGCTTCTCTGCATCAGAACATGTCATGCGGTTCAGCAGCACGTCTGTTGCACCCTTGGTGTACATTTTCCGCACATCACCGTGCTGGTTCAAAGTAGACATCAGCTTGCGGTCGGAGTCAAAGGGAATCTCGCTGATGCGGGCATGTTCCCCACGCATTTTCTCATCGGACAGCCCGCAGTTCTGGGCAAACCGCACCAGAGCCGTTTCCGTCGGGTCACCGATCTCAGTACCGTCCTGACATGTGGCATCACTGCACAGCACGGAAGCCAGAATCAGCTCCTGTTCCTCTGGATTTTCCGGACTGACATCTTCGGCGGCAATGATATGATCCTGCACCACGATTTTCCGGACGGTCATCTTGTTCTGTGTCAGGGTACCGGTTTTATCCGAACAAATGACGGAAACAGAACCCAGTCCCTCGACTGCCTGTAGCTTTCGCATAATGGCGTGTTCCTGCGACATCTTCTGAGTACCAAACGACAGCACGATTGTGACAATGGAACTCAACGCCTCCGGAATCGCTGCAACTGCCAGAGCAATGGCAAACATCAGGGAATCCATAACTGCACTGAAATTGATTACATCAACGCGAATCATGCTCAGCACGAACACCAGTGCACAGACGATCATGATACCGATAGAAAGCCGCTTTCCGAACTGGTCCAGTGTGATTTGCAGCGGGGTTTTCCGAGCCTCTGCGTTCTGGATCAGGGAAGCGATCTTTCCCACTTCGGTCTGCATGCCCACTTCTGTAACCACGTACACACCGCGTCCGTAGGTGACAAATCCACCGGAATACACCATATTCTTCCGGTCTGCCAGCGGCACTTCATCTGTAATGGTGTCCAGAGATTTTTCCACATTGGTGCTTTCGCCGGTGAGGGCACTTTCGTTTGTCTGAAGTGATGCACAGTCGATCAGTCTGCCGTCCGCGGGGATCTGGTCGCCGGCTTCCAGCAGAACTACGTCACCAACAGTGATCTCCTCTGCCGGCAGGATTGCTGTCTGTCCGTCACGGAGCACCTTTGCCGTAGGCGACGACAGCTTTTTCAGATTGGAGAGCGACTTTTCCGCCTTGACAGTCTGCACCGTTCCCAGAATCGCATTCATGGTGATTACGGCGATAATGACAATGAAGCTTTCCAGATCGCCGGTAAATGCAGAGATCAGGGCGGCGATGATCAGAATAATGACCAGAAAATCCTTGAACTGTTCCAGAAAAATCAGCCACGTCGGCTTTTTTTTCGCCTCTGCAATGGCATTTTTCCCATACTGTTCCAGATGTTTCGCCGCAGTTTCCGACGATAGTCCCTCTGGACATGTGCCTAACTCCTGACAGAGTTCTTCGGGTTTCTGCCGATAATGTTCGTTCATGTACAACATTCCTTTCCTTTGTAGCATACGGGTCGGACAGGCACGGACAGAAAAAAACGGCAAGACCATACGGAACCGACAACTCTCCTGTCAAACGTGCTCCGTAAAAGTCTTGCCGTTTAGATATGAAGCGGGTCATTTTCTCAAACGACCGTACTGACGCCGCATAAACAGGAGAATCTCCTGCCAGCTACTCTCTTTTACTCTTAATATTATACCCAACTTCATGAATCTTGTCAAGTAAAAAGAAAAAAGTTCACAAAAGAGCCGATGACACGCTTCCGCATCATCGGCTCTTTCTATATGATATTGCTGTCTGTGACAGACGTTTTTAGTCGTTTACCTTGCGGGTATAATCCGGCAGCAGCTTCGGAGAAACTTCGTCCGGCTGGATACCAGCGTCAGCCAGTTCCTTTTCGAACTTTGCAACGTGATCCAGAGTCAGCTTGCCGACTTCAACAGTCTTTGCCTTTGCAGCAGCGTACTTACCAGCGTTACGGCCGAATACGATAACGTCCAGCAGGGAGTTACCCATCAGTCTGTTTTCACCGTGTACACCACCAGCAGCTTCGCCGGCAACGAACAGGTTTTCTACGCAGGTCTGGCTGTCTGTGCCAACCTTGACACCACCGTTCTGGTAGTGCAGAGTCGGATAGATCAGCATCGGCTGCTTCCGAATGTCGATGCCATATTTCAGGAACATTCTCAGCATTGCCGGAATCCGCTTTTCGATCGTGCCTTCGCCGTGAATAATGTCGATCATCGGAGCGTCCAGCCATACACCCTGACCACCGGTCGGAGTGTCTACCTGCTTGCCACGGCGGCATTCACGAATAACGGTAGATGCGGTAACGTCACGAGTTTCCAGCGGGTTCATGAAGACTTCGCCGTCTACGTTTACCAGCTTTGCACCCAGAGAACGAACCTTTTCGGTAACCAGTGCACCGAAGATCTGTTCCGGGAATGCAGCACCGGTCGGGTGATACTGCAGGGTGTACTGCTCACGCAGCGGAGCACCCACACGATAAGCCAGCACCAGACCGTCTGCGGTTGCACCGTAGTGGTTGGAAGTCGGGAATCCCTGATAGTGCATTCTGCCTGCACCGCCGGTAGCAATGATAACAACCTTTGCCTTGGCGATCAGGATCTCGCCGGTTTCCATGTTCATCAGAACGGCACCGGCACAGTGACCCTTGTCGTCCATGATCAGTTCGATTGCAGAAGTGAAATCCACTACCGGAATCTTACGGTTCAGCACTTCGTCACGCAGGGTACGCATGATCTCTGCACCGGAGTAGTCCTTCGCAGCGTGCATTCTCTTACGAGAAGTACCGCCGCCGTGGGTGGTGATCATGTTGCCTTCTGCGTCCTTATCGAACTCAACGCCCAGATCCTGCAGCCATTCAATGCCCTCCGGAGCCTCGGTAACCAGCTTATAAACCAGTTCCTTGTCCGCAGCAAAGTGACCACCGCCGTAGCAGTCGAGGAAGTGCTGTGCCGGAGAATCGTTCGGCTTATCCGCAGCCTGAATGCCGCCTTCTGCCATCATGGTGTTTGCATCACCGATACGCAGCTTGGTTACGATCATAACCTTTTCGCCGGCATTGTCTGCTTCGATCGCAGCAGATGCACCAGCACCGCCGCCGCCGATGATGAGCACGTCGGTTTCATAATCCGGACAGGAAAGATCCGGCAGGTTGTCCTTCAGGCGGCTGTCAGACTGGAGCATTTTTACCAGTTCCTTCGGAGCCTTTTCGCCCTTGTTCGGACCAACAGTCAGCACGTCGAACTGATCTTCGCGATAGTCCGGGTGGTTTTCTTTCAGAACCTGATCCTTTTCCTCTGCGGTCATTCTTCTCGGTTCCATTGCAGCATTTTCTGCACGCTTTGCTTCTACCTTCTTAATGGATTCCAGCATTTCTTCCGTATACATGATACCGCACCTCCTTACTTTTCAATCTCACGATTGTTGTACTTTTCACGAATCTCCGCATCGCTCAGTGCCATATTTGCACGGATTGCTTCTTCGCACTTGCCTTCTTCGATTTCCTTGACACGATCTGCCAGATGCTGACATTTCGGTTCAATGTACTTACCGTTCAGGCGGCGAGCCAGCATTGCAACCTGCGGGTGCGAGATACCAGCCGGACAGCGGGAAGAACATACGCCGCACATAACGCAGTCGAAAGATTCTTCTGCACACTTTGCATATTCCGCACGCTGTGCATATGCGATATACTGCATAACGTTCAGACCCTGTGTACAAGCATTGGTACAAGCGTTACAGCCGATGCAGGAATAGATTTCCGGATAGTTCTTCATCATTACGGTTTCGTCCGGACGAACCTCGTTGATGTCATAGATCTCCTTGATCAGCGGGAAGAACGGCAGCTGTGTGATGTACATGCCTTCTACCACCTGTGTGGAGCATGCCAGACAGGTGTGCAGTTCTCTGTCACCCTTGATCCGGTAAATTGTTGCACAGGCACCGCAGAAACCATTTCGGCAGCCGCAGCCGCGAACCAGTTTATAGCCAGCGTATTCCAAAGCCTTCATGATGGTCAGACTGGCAGGAACCTCATACTTCTTGCCCATCACGAACACATTAACCATCTGTTCCATGTGAATTCTCCTTTACCATTAATATTCGTTCGGCAGTTCGGACAGCTCATCAAAGCGGAATACCGGACCGTCCTTGCAGACGTACTTGTCACCGATATTGCAGCGTCCGCACTTGCCGATACCGCATTTCATACGCAGTTCCATTGTGGTATAGACCTGTTCTTCTTGGAAGCCCAGTTCTTTCAGACCGTCCAGTGTGAACTTGATCATGATCGGAGGTCCGCAGATCAGAACAGTACGGTTCAGGTCCGGCTTCAGTTCCTTGACATAGTTCGGAATAAAGCCAACGTGACCGTCCCAGCCCTCCTGTTCACGGTCGATGGTCAGATCCACCTTGCAGTCCTGACTCCATTCGTCCAGAATTTCCTGATAGTCTACCAGATCGTCCTTGGAACGGGAGCCGTAAATGATATGCAGAGAACCATAAGCGCCAGGATTCTCACGCTTTTTGTCACGGCAATAGTTGATGACGGAACGCAGCGGAGCCAGACCGATACCGCCGGCGATAAACAGCAGATCCTTTCCCTTCAGACCATAGTTGCCGTTTTCCGGTGTCGGAACGGTTTCCACCGGAAAGTTCTTTCCCAGCGGACCTCTGACGGTGACTTCCTGTCCAACGTCCATCATGTGCAGCCAGCTTGTCAGACAGCCGCACTTCTTGATCGAAAATTCCATGAATTCCTTGTTTGTCGGAGAAGATGTAATGGAGAACATACCTTCGCCAATGCCCGGAATGGAAACCATCGCACACTGACCGGGCATATGCTCGAACAGTTTGTTTCCGTCCAGACCGACCACGCGGAATGTCTTGACATCGGGAGTATCCTGACGAATGTCAGTTACCACGCCGACCTTCGGAATCAATGCTTCTTGTTTCATGCGTTACCCTCCCCTAAAGTCTTCATGACCTTTACAATGTTCATGGAAATCGGGCAGCTCTTCATGCAGCGACCGCAGCCAACGCAGCCAAATACGCCGTCGTTGTTTGCCGGATAGTAAACCAGCTTATGCATGAACCGCTGACGGAAACGCTCCAGCTGTGTGGGACGCGGCTGACCGCCGGCTGTCTTGGTAAAGTCAGCGTACATACAGCTGTCCCAGCAGCGGAACCGCTGTACGCCGTGACCGGTGTCATAGTCGCGAATGTCATAGCACTGACAGGTCGGGCACACGAAAGTACAGGTGCCGCAGCCCAGACATGCTTCTGACAGGCTTGCCCACTTATCGGAACTGAACAGTTCCATCAGCTTATCTCCGCCAAAGGAGTCGGTAGAGAGGTTCTTCAGCGGCAGCTTTTCCAGAATTGCCTTGGTCTTTGCCTTGGATTCTTCCGCAGCATCGTCTGCGGCATCTTCCAGCATCGGCAAAGAAGCCAGCAGAGCCTCACCCTTTTCGGTGTTTGCCTGCATCAGCACTGCATCATCTGTCAGCCAGCAGCTGACATCGCCAGCCGGTTCTGCGGCATCGATACCGAATACCGAGCAGAAGCAGGTTTCACTGGGCTTGCTGCAGGACATGGTCATTACCACGCCGTGTTCCCGACGGTTCTGATAGTAGGTATCTACCGGTTCCGACAGATACACGCTGTCCAGGATCTTGAAGCTTGCCGCATCACAGGCACGCACGCCGAAGATCACAAAGTCCTCGCACTCAGTACGAATATCATCGACTTCGATCTTCTTGCCGTTGACCTTGAAGTTGACCATGTTTTCTACCTGCGGGAAGAAAAAGTCCTTGGCACTGCGGACAGTGTTGACTGCCTCTGCAGCATACTTTGCTTCCGGTGTCCAGACGCTGTACTTTACACCGCGTTTTTCATCGGTGCCGTCAGCAACCGGCAGATAGAGTTTCTTTGCTTCTGCGATGGCAGCGAACAAAGCGTCCAGATTTTCTCGAGATACTTTTTTCATCACTTGCTGCCTCCTTTATAAACCACATTCGGCTCGCAGTCTTCCTTGGTGAAGTTCACCAGCGGTGCACGGCTGCCTTCCTCTGCACCAGCCTGATATTCACCATAATAAGTGTTAATATCCTTGATGAACTTCCGGTTCAGCAGGTGCAGCGGAATGTGCTGCGGACATACTCTGGAGCACTCACCGCAGTCGGTACAGCGACCTGCTACGTGGAATGCACGAATAATGTGGAACATATTTTCTTCGAAGGAGTCTGCTGCTGCCTTCTGGGAAACACCAGATGCCGGATTGTCAAAGACGCACTGTTCGCAGCTGCATGCCGGACAGATGTTGCGGCAGGCGTTGCAGCGAATGCAGCGGGACAGTTCCCCACGCCAGAATGCGAATCTTTCTTCCGGTGTCATAGCCTCCAGCTTTGCGACCATATCGAAACGACCGGACTCCGGATTTTCCTCACCGTTTTCGCCCAGCATCTCATCGTAGACAACAACCTTGTGGCTCTTGCAGACTTCGCAGCGTTCCAGCAGGCAGTCCTTCTTGCTGACAGAAACTTCACCGTACATGGTTTCCGCCTTTACGGTGTCACCGTCAGTGGTGATGCCCAGAATGCCCTCGGCACCGGCTTCACGTACCTTATCCGGATCCAGCTTGCCGTCACAGGGAACGCCGATGATGTAAACGTTTTCCCGCTTGATGCGGTGTTCTGTCAGCAGCTGGTTGAAGCTATAGGAATCACACGGCTTCAGGAAAACCAGTGTCTTGCCCTCCAGCTTAGACAGTTTGATCAGATACTTCGACAGATTGCTGCCGCAGAAATCGTGATATACAAAATCCTTTTCCAAAGCTTCTGCAGAATCGAACACAGCCGGTGTGGGATCATAGACAAACTCACCGTTTTTCCAGCCCAGCACACGAACAACTGTACCGTCTGCCAACAGCTCGGAGGCTCTTTTCATCATTTCGCTTTGCATCTCAGATCCTCCAGTCTTTTGTTCTCGCCCAGTGCAGTGACAGTTTCTACAAACTCATTCATGGTTGCAGCGAACTTTGCACCTTCTGCGGCGGATACCCATTCTACACGGGTACGCTCTTTCTCGATACCCAGATAATCCAGCATCGAGAACAGCAGTGTCATTCTGCGGCGGGCATAGTAGTTACCAGTGGTATAGTGGCAGTCACCCGGGTGACAGCCGCAGAGGATCACGCCGTCTGCACCACGCTGGAATGCACGCAGAATAAAGAGTGGATTGACACGGCAGGAGCAAGGTACACGAATGATCTTGACATCTGCCGGATAGTTTGAACGGTTTGTACCCGCAAGGTCCGCACCTGCATAAGAACACCAGTTACAGCAGAATGCGACGATTTTCGGTTTAAATTCCTGATTTACTTGCATATTGCATCTACCTCCGCCATAATCTGACCGGTTGCGAAGCCCTTCAGATCCATTGCACCGGACGGGCATGCAACGGTACAAGCACCGCAGCCCTGACATACTGCCTCATTGACAACTGCTACGCGGCGAATCATCGAGCCGTCCTGACGGCGGCTGAAGTCCTTCTCCTCATAAGTAATTGCACCGTACGGGCAGACATTTGCACAAGACGAGCAACCATTGCACTTCATGGGATCCGAATGGGATACGCACGGGTTGCAGGACAGCTTGTCCTTTGCCAGCAGACCGATAACCTTAGAAGCAGCGGCACCAGCCTGTGCAACGGTTTCCGGAATATCCTTCGGTCCCTGACAAACACCGGAAAGGAATACACCGGCTGTCGGGGATTCTACCGGACGCAGCTTTGCGTGAGCTTCTGTGAAGAAGTCGTTGGTATCCATGCTTGCAGTCAGCATGGTTGCCAGCGGACGGGCACTCTTGTCTGCTTCGATCGCAGCAGCCAGAACGACCATATCTGCCTTGATGTGCAGCTGTTCGTTGGAGATCAGATCAGAAGCCTGAACATCCAGTGTGCCGTCAGACTGCGGAGCAACCTTGCCGACCATACCCTTAATATAATGTACGCCATACTGTTCTACGGCACGGCGATAGAACTCATCATAGTTCTTGCCCGGTGTACGAACGTCGATGTAGAATACATAGACATCGGTATCCGGATATTTTTCGCGGCACAGCATTGCGTGCTTTGCGGTATACATACAGCAGATCTTGGAGCAGTATTCCTTACCGCAGCCATGCTGAGAACCGGATTCACGGCTGCCGACGCACTGTACGAATACCAGTGTCTTCGGCTGCTTGCCGTCGGACAGACGCTGCAAATGACCTTCTGTCGGACCGTCTGCCTTCAGGATCCGCTCGAATTCCAGAGAAGTGACAACGTCCTTGCTCTGGGAATATGCGAATTCGTCATAGCCGTCAATGTTGATCGGATTGTAACCGGTAGCGGCAACGATTGCACCGTACTTTTCTTCTACGAAAGTTTCCTTCTGCTCGTAGTCGATCGCACCGGCAGAGCAAACTGTCGAACACAGACCGCACTTGCCCTTGGTGAGCTTGATGCAGCGTGTGGAGTCCAGAACAGCAACGTTCGGGATTGCCTGTGCAAACGGGATATATGCAGCGTGACGGTTGCTCAGTCCCAGATTGTAAGCGTCCGGAATGTTCTTTACCGGACACTTTTCCGTACATGCACCGCAGCCGGTACACTTATCCTCATCGACAAAACGAGCCTTACGGCGAATCTTGACGCTGAAGTTGCCCACGAAACCGGTCACTGCTTCTACTTCACTGTAGGAGTAGATCGTGATCTTGTCGTTCTGTGCACATTCTACCATTTTCGGTGTCAGGATACAGGACGAGCAGTCCAGTGTCGGGAATGTCTTATCGATCTGTGTCATCTTACCGCCGATGGTCGGTTCCTTTTCGACGATGTCTACCGGATAGCCGGCTTCTGCAATATCCAGAGCAGTCTGGATACCTGCGATACCGCCGCCGATGACCAGAGCACGCTTGGTTACCGGACTTTCGCCGGCGATCAGCGGGGTATTCAGCAGAACCTTTGCAATTGCTGCACGTCCGAGGACGATTGCCTTTGCGGTTGCCTCCGGAATATCCTTGTGGATCCACGAGCACTGTTCACGAATATTTGCGACTTCCAGCATGTAGGGGTTCAGGCCTGCTGCTGCAACAGTCTTACGGAAAGTTGCCTCATGCATACGGGGCGAACATGAACATACAACAACGCCCTCCAGCTGATACTCCTTGATCGCATCTTTGATTATGTTTTGGCCTGCCTCTGAGCACATATAGGGATAGTCGGTCGCATAAACGACTGCCGGCTCTTTTCCAAGAGTTTCAGCAACAGTTTTTACGTCGACGGTCGCCGCAATGTTCGTACCGCAGTGGCATACAAAAACACCTATTCTCCGCATTTTTATGCCTCCTTATTTGCTGTATTTCCGGAATGCACTGACGATTGCCTGCTGCGGCAAATCGTCGTCCAGCATTTCGGGAATCTGCTCCGATTTCAGGTGATTCTGTCCCTGCTGACGGATTACCGCCAGTCTGACTGCTTCCACCAGTTTTGCCGGTTCCACGTCACGCGGGCAGCGTTCTACGCAGGCAAAGCAGGACAGGCATGTATAAATGGACTTCGATGCCATCAGCTTTTCGATGTCACCTTTTTCCACCATATATACAAACTGATGCGGATGATATTCCATTGCATCATAAGACGGACAGGTACCGCTGCACTTTCCGCAACGCATACACTTCAGCGGATTCACGCCGCTGGTCGTCAGAACGAGTTCTTTCAAATCTGCCATTTTCGTTCCTCCTTATTTCAGACCGAGTGCTTCCGCCAGCAGCTCGGTAAAGTATACGACCGGCAGATCCGAAACGCCGGAATTCTTCTGGAGGTTGTACAGACAAAGCGGACATGCGGTGATCACCATTTCTGCACCGTGGTCCTTGGCACTGGCCATCACCTTGTTGCTTCTGGACTCTGCCACAGACTTTTCGTCCAGTGTCAGATAGCCGCCGCAGCATTCGTTCCGCATCGGATACAGTACCGGTGTTGCACCAATTGCACGGATAAAGTCTTCCAGAATCTTCGGATTCTCCGGATTATCCATCTGCATGGTCTTTCCCGGACGGAGCAGAAGACATCCGTAATATGCGGCGATCTTCTTGCCCTTCAGCGGATTTACCACTTTCTTTTTCAGTTCATCGAAGCCGACCTTGTCCCGCAGTACTTCCAGATAATGCAGAACTTCGGTTTCGCCCTGATACGGCTCTGCCAGCTTCAGATAATTGTTTGCTTTCAGAACAATGTTGTCATCGGTCTGCATATCATGGTTGACCTGCTTGATGACATTATGACAGGCAGAACAAAGGGTAACCAGAGGCTGTCCCAGTTCCTTTGCTTTTGCCAGTGCACGAATCGATGAGAGCTTGGTTGCGATCTCATTCTTCGCCATTGGATACACACCGCCGCAGCACTGCCAGTCCGGAAGTTCTTCCAGAGTAAAGCCCAGTGCTTCAGCAGAGATCCGAGCATAGTGATCGAGGTCTTTCGCCTTGGTCTTCAGTGTACAGCCCGGAAAATAACTGTATGTCATAGCAAAACTACCTTTCCTTCCTGTTTTTTTGCACCGAAGTGCAGACGGTTCACGCCATCTCCTCGGGATGGAATACTTCGTCGAACCGTTCAGCTGTCAGGAATCCCAGCTCTACGCAGGCTTCCTTCAGCGAGATGTTGTCATGGAACGCCTTCTTTGCAGTTTTTGCAGCATTCTCATAACCGATGTAGGGGTTCAGTGCGGTTACCAGCATCAGAGAATTGTGCAGGTTATGGTGCATCTTTTCGCGGTTTGCACAGATGCCCACTGCACAGTTCTTATTGAAGGAGACAATGGACTCTGCCAGCAGACGTGCAGACTGCAGGAAGTTATACGCACAAACCGGCATAAATACGTTCAGCTCAAAGTTACCCTGAGAAGCTGCCATGCCGACTGCCACGTCGTTGCCCATTACCTGAACAGCAACCATCGTTGCCTGTTCGCACTGTGTCGGATTGACCTTGCCCGGCATGATGGAAGAACCCGGTTCGTTTTCCGGAATGGTGATTTCACCCAGACCATCTCTCGGACCGCTTGCCAGCCAGCGAACGTCGTTGGCGATCTTCATCATATCCGCAGCCAGAGCCTTCAGGGCACCGTGTGCAAATACGATCTCATCCTTGCTGGTCAGTGCGTGGAATTTGTTGGAAGCGGTGACGAAGTCCTTGCCGGTCAGTTCAGAAACTGCCTTGGCAACTTCTACATCAAAGCCCTCCGGTGCATTCAGACCGGTACCAACTGCGGTGCCGCCCAGTGCCAGTGTCTTCAGGTACGGCAACGCAGAAACGAGCATCTCGCGATCACGCTCGAGAGAAGTACGCCAGCCGCTGATCTCCTGCGAGAACTGGATCGGTGTTGCATCCTGCAGGTGGGTTCTGCCGCTTTTTACAATGCCCTTGTGTTCTTCTTCCAGACGGCGGAAGGTAGCCACCAATTCGTCAATTGCCGGCAGTACCTTATCCTCTACAGCCAGAACAGCAGAGATATGCATTGCAGTGGGGAATGTGTCGTTAGAAGACTGACTCATATTGACATCGTCATTCGGGTGCAGGATCTTCTTTCCGGCAACTTCATTACCGCGGTTTGCGATAACTTCGTTGGCGTTCATGTTGGACTGTGTGCCGCTGCCCGTCTGCCATACAACCAGCGGAAAATGCTCGTTCAGGCTGCCGGAGATCACTTCGTCACAGGCAGTGGAGATTGCAGAAAGCTTCTCCTCTGTCATACGCTCCGGACGGAGCTTGTGGTTTGCCATAGCGGCAGCCTTTTTCAGGATACCGAAAGCGTGTGTGATCTCGCGGGGCATGGTTTCAATGCCCACACCGATCAGAAAGTTCTCGTGGCTGCGTTCTGTCTGTGCTGCCCAGTACTTATCGGCGGGCACCTTTACTTCGCCCATCGAATCGTGTTCAATGCGATACTCCATGTTCATCTCTCCTATTTTGAAATTTTGATGATGGTGATTGTGTCTGTTTCTGCTGTGCGGCAGAAACGCTTTTGTGTCCGGTAAAAAGACTGTCCTGCCCTCGGCTGCAGTCCGTCAGTTCGGGCTGCTTGTCCGCAGTCTTTCTGCGGTTCCACAGCCGGATCCCCGTGCCGATGCAATGCACCCTTTCACGGAAACATACTTTTATGACAGAACAGCCTTTCTTCGCTGTCGGAACCGCTGAAAGCGGCTCCTGATCCCGTCCTGTCCGAACGTCATTTTCACGGCGGCACGGCACAAAAAAATCTGCTGTACAACACGGCACAGCACCGCCATAGTGAAACTGTCTGTGACAGTTCCCGACAGAAAAATCAAGAATTCTCCCCGAAAGCCGTCGCTTTTCCAGAGAAAAACTACATGATGTACTATCTATGATATTATAACATATTCCGCCTGATTTTTCAAGGGACAATCGCAAATTTTGTATGAACAAGCGGCATAACAGCCTCCGGTGTCGATTCCCGAATGGTAAAATTTCTGTCACACGACACCATTCGGGAAATTTCATGTCATTTTGCATTATACCATTTCTTTGTGAAAAAATCAACAGCTTTTGAAACACCTCATGTTTTGCAAAGTTTTTCGCGGAAATACGCTGTTTTTTTGTCATGCCCCTTTGAAAAAACTTTGTTTCCCGAAACGAGAATGTGGTTTTTCATAGTTAGTATAAGCTAACTATAATTTTACAGAAATCGCAGCCGATTTTCCGCCGGTTTGAAAAGTTGTCCGGTTTCTTCAAAAAATCTAACGAATCCACTTGTCTTTTCCCGAAAAGCGTGGTATAATGCAGTTGTTCCGAAAAACAGAACAACGGAGGTATACCCCTATGGAAACATTCCACAACCGGCTGCAGCAGGCGATGCAGCAAAAACACATGACGCAGTCTGACTTGTGTGCCAAAACCGGCATTTCCCGTTCCACCATGAGCCAGTATTGTTCCGGCTCTTTCCGCCCGAAGGAGAGCAAGCTGCGGCTGCTGGCGAAGGCTCTCGGCGTAAAGGAAGCGTGGCTGCTGGGCTATGACAGCCCCGAAGAACCGCCTGTTTCATGGGAGGACTATCCCAATCTTCGCCCGATTCAGCTGAAACGCTTTCCGCTGCTGGGTGAGATCGCCTGCGGCGAACCGATTTTTGCACAGGAAGATCGGGAAACCTTTCTGATCGCTGATGCAGAAATTGCTGCGGACTTCTGTCTGCTGGCACGGGGCGACAGCATGATCGGGGCACGGATCTACGACGGCGATGCGGTGTTTATCCGCAGCCAGCCCATGGTGGAAAACGGCGAGATCGCGGCTGTAATCATTGACGACGAAGCCACGCTGAAACGGGTCTACTACGACAGAGAGCACGCACGCTTACAGCTGGTACCGGAAAATCCGGCATACTCTCCGCTGGTCTATGTGGGAGAAGAACTGGACAATATCCGCATACTGGGAAAAGCAGTCGGATTCATGAGTATTTTTTAAGACAAGCAAAAAGCGGCAGACAGTTGGGGAAACTGTCTGCCGCTTTGTTTTGGAATTGCAAAATTACAGAAGCGGGCTGATCGTCCGCAGGATCGCCTGCCAGAGCAGACTGTGCCGGCGACGCTTGCAGTCCTGAAGCGTCACACGGCGGCTTTTCTCAATGGTCACAACGCAGTCCAGCTTCATCTTCTGCAACGCACTGCATTCCACCAGCATCGCCGCACACTCCATGTGCAGGTACAAACTGCGATAGTCCATGTTGATCGTTCCTACAATGCCGATCCTGTCATCTACCAGATAGCTTTTGGCATGGATAAATCCCGGCGTATACTCATAGATCCGCACCCCTGCCCGAATCAGCGGCTCATAATAGGAACGGGTGAGAGAATACACCACACGCTTATCCGGAATCCCCGGTGTCACAAGCCGCACATCGACCCCGCGTTGTGCCGCCATGCAAAGGGCGTGCTGCATTTCGTCATCGATTGCCAGATACGGCGTGAAGATATACACATACTCTTTCGCCTGATACAGCAGATCCAGATAAATATCCTGTGCCAGCGTTTCATTTTCAAAGGGCGAGTTGCAGTAGGGCTGCACATAGCCGTCTGTGGGAAACGGTTCCGGATGATACCGGTGTGGCAGGTACTTCTTGCAGTTGTCATTGGTGTTGTAGAATGCATTCCACAGTTCCAAACACATCAGCGTAAGGCTGTACACGCCCTCGCCATAGAGCCGCAGTCCGGTGTCTTTCCAGTGCCCAAACCGCTGTTTCTGGTTGATATACTCATCTGCCAGATTGAAGCCGCCGGTATAGGCAATATAGCCGTCAATGACAGTGATCTTCCGGTGGTTCCGGTTGTTCATCACCGCGGAAAGTGCCGGTCGGAACGGGTTGAACGTCAGCACATGGATTCCCGCCGCCGCAAGTTCTTTCCGGAAATTCTTCGGCAGACAGCCCACGCTCCCCAGATCGTCATAGGCGAAGCGTACTTCCACGCCGGCGGCTGCCTTTTCTTTCAGAATGGCTTTGATCGAATCCCACATGACTCCCTCTGTCACGATAAAATATTCCATAAAGATATAATGTCTGGCTTTCCGGAGATCCTCCAGCAGTCGGGGAAACGCTTCATCTGCCAAAGAAAAATATTCCACCTTGGTATTCTGGTACATGGGAAAACCGCTGCTTTCCAGATAGAAACTGGTTTCCGCCATGCGTACCGGAAACGCCGCCGCAGAACAACCTACAGAGGGACGAATCCCGATCACCCGTCTGCCGTGGTGCAGCTGCCGGCGAATCCGCCGCGAGGGACGCTTGTCCCCGAACAGCAGATACATCATTCCGCCCAACAGCGGAAACGTACCGATAAACAGCATCCAGAGAATTTTATAAGAGGGATTTCCGGACTTGTTGATGATATACAATTCAATCGCCAGACTCAGTCCGATAAATGTAATATTGATCCACGTTGCATACTGTGTCAGCCGCAGAAACAAGATCACAAACCACACCAGCTGCAAGACAATCAGGAATCCGATAATTACCACTCGGCTGGTCAACATGCTGATCAGTTTTTTCAGCTTTCGCCGCACAACATCACGCTCCTTTCCGGAATTGCTTCGGGCAACACTGCACAAGCTTTATGCGGTGTTGCCTTCATCTCTTTTAGTATAGCAGATTTTTCGAAAAAAGGCAAGCCTCACTTTTGGAGAAAAAGTAGGGCGGTTTGCTGATATAAGAAAACGTATCGGACGAGAAACTCGTTGACTTCCAGTGGGAATAGAAGATTTCGATGCAGAATTCGAAAAATTTAAAAAAGAATTTGCAGAAAAGCACAAAAATGATGAAAGCACCTCATTTTGAATTCCCAAAAGTTAGACCAAAAAAATCTAACAATTAGGTGCAGTTCAAAATGAGGTGCTTTTTTTCACGTTTAATTTTCACGTTTAAATGGTAATTCTATGTTTCCTTTACTCGGCATAGCCGTCGGGGTGATGCTGGTGCCAGTTCCATGCACTGGCAATGATTTCTTCCAGACTGTCATGTACCGGTTCCCAGCCCAACACAGCCTTTGCCTTTTCGCTGGAAGCCACCAGCCGTGCAGGATCGCCGGCACGCCGCGGGGTTTCCACTGCGGGAATCGGGTGCCCTGTCACCTTGCGGGCAGTTTCGATCACTTCCCGCACAGAATAACCTACGCCGTTGCCCAGATTGAAAATGCTGCTTTCCCCGCCGTTTTGCAGATATTGCACTGCCAGAATGTGTGCCTGTGCCAGATCGGTCACATGGATATAGTCCCGAATGCAGGTGCCGTCCGGCGTGTCATAGTCTGTGCCGTAAATGGAGATCGCTTCCCGCTTGCCGTTGGGCACCTGTAAAATCAGCGGGATCAGGTGGCTTTCCGGATTATGTGCCTCGCCAATGGTGCCGCTGGCATCTGCTCCGCAGGCGTTGAAATACCGCAGGGAAACATACCGCAGTCCATGTGCGTTTGCCGTCCAGTGGAACATCTTTTCCATTGCCAGCTTGGTTTCTCCATAAGGGTTTGTCGGCAGCGTCCGGTCGGTTTCCAGAATCGGAATGTGCTCCGGTTCGCCATAGGTTGCTGCGGTGGAGGAAAAGACGATCTTGTCCACGTGATTTTTGACCATTGCCTCCAGCAGCACCCGTGTGCCGCAAAGGTTGTTGTCATAATATTTCAGCGGATTTGTGACGCTCTCTCCCACCAGCGAGTATGCCGCAAAGTGAATGACTGCATCGATCTGCTCCTGCTGAAACAGATTATCCAGAAATGCAAAGTCGTGCAGGTCGCCCTGATAGAACTTTGCCCCTGCCGGAATGGCTTCGCGGTGCCCTGTCACCAGATTGTCCGCCACGATCACATCTTCTCCGGCACGCACCAGTTCCAGTGCCGTATGGGAACCGATATATCCGGCTCCGCCCAATACTAAAATACGCATTGCAATTGCTCCTTTCCAAAAGCTTAAACTCTGACACCGCCCAGCGGACGGACAGAAAGCTTGTGACAGCTGCCCTTTCCGAACAGCTGGTTCATACACTGACAATATGCCTCGGCTTCTTCCACCGGCACAAATGCCTGAATGGTTCCGGCAAAGCCGCCGCCGTGTACCCGCACAGCACCCTTTTCACCAAGGAACTGTTTGCTGTACCAGATGCCCAGCGGAATCGCCTGTTCTGTGGGCTTCTGGCAGGAAAACAGATTTTGCAGCAGTTCCGCAGAAGAAGTGCCGGACTCCCGCACCAGTGCAAAGAATGCGGACAGATCGCCGTCTTCCAGTGCCTTTGTCTCCGCAGTTGCCCGTTCGCTCTCTGCAAAGAAATGTGCCGCACGGAGAATGGCACGGTCGGAACAGGTCTTTCTCAGCCGCGGAATGGCTTTCCGGAACTGCTCTGCGGAAACCTCCCGCAGGACAGACTTTCCGAAATAAGCGGCAACCTGCTTCATCTCTGTCGGAACCGCCACATAATCCGGTGTCAGATCGGCGTGGCTGCCCTTGGTATCTGTGATGCACAGACAGTATCCTGCTTGTGCAAAGTCAAAGGTGTGCTTCTGTATCACCGGCTTTTCGGTGTCCGCAAAATCGATCCAGACGAAACCGCCTACGGAACTGACCATTTGATCCATCAAGCCGCTTTGCTTGCCGAAATATACATTTTCCGCATACTGTCCGATCTTGGCAATTTCCACTGCACCGGCTTTTCCGCCGTTGTCATGCTGGTCGATGATCGTTCCCACCAGCACCTCAAACGCTGCCGAGGAGGAAAGCCCGCTGCCGCTGAGCACCTCCGAAGTGGAGTAAGCATCCCAGCCGCTGAGGGATACACCCATATCTGCAAATTTCGCAGCGATTCCCCGAATCAATGCCGTGGAAGTGCCTTCCTCCTCCGGCTTCTTTGACAAATCGGAAAGCTGCACCTGAATCTGGGAATAGCCCATAGATTTCAGCCGGATCACGCCCTCCCGATGAAAACCGACAACGGCGATCACGTCCAGATTCACCGCCGCCGCCAGCACGCAGCCGTGCTGGTGATCGGTATGGTTGCCGCCGACTTCGGTGCGTCCGGGAGCCGAGAAAATGCCGACTTGTTTCCGCTGGGGATACAGCTTCGCAAATTCGTCCAGTGCCGCCGCGTACCGTTTCTTCTGGTGCACCAGCATGTCTGCATCGTCACCATACAACTGTTTCAGCTTCTTGTCCAGCTTTCCCGCTTTCAGTGTTTGTTTCCACTCTGCAACTGTCATCATCGTTCGCATATCCTCTCATTTCATTTTTCCCGTACTGTGCGGAATTTCCTCAAACTTCTGTAAAGTGCATGGATACCGGCGTATAATCGCCCCATGCCTTCGGCAGCAGCACGCCGCCTACCATGAGTGCCGCACCGGTGTAGACTTGTTCCGTGCCGTCCAGCCGGTACTGCTTTTCTGCACACAGTCCCCGCAGCTTCACCTGATGCCGCAGGGTGTTGGCTTCGGCGTGGAAGATCATGCCCTGCACCAGTATCTCGCTGCCGTCCTGTGCCGCAAATGCCCAGATCGCTTCTGCATCGGTCATGGGGTTGGTCAGACGGTAGTACCTGCCGTTGTGGATCAGCGGGCCATAAGCCTTGAACTGCTGAATTTGCTCTGTCACAGCCTGCTTTTCCGCATCAGACAACAGATTCAAGTCCAGTTCATAGCCGAAGCTGCCTGCCATAGCCGTCACCGCACGGGTTTCAAACGGCGTGATGCGACCGGTCTGGTGGTTCGGCACGGTGGAAACGTGAGAGCCCACTGCGGAAACGGGATAGAAGAACGATGTGCCGTACTGGATCTTTGTCCGTTCGCGGGCATCGGTATCGTCACTGCACCAGATCTGCGGGCAGTAGTACAGCATACCGGCATCAAATCTGCCGCCGCCGCCGCTGCAGCCCTCAAAGAGTACTTCCGGAAACGCCGCCGTCAGCCGTTCCAGCAGGGCGTACAAGCCAAGCACATAACGGTGAGGCATCTCTCCCTGCCGGTCTGCGGGCAGAGTCTGGGTGTACCAGTCGCTGATGCTGCGGTTCATGTCCCACTTGACATAGGAAATGTCTGCACTGTGCAGCACTTCGCTCATGACACGGAACAGGTACTCCTGTACTTCCGGATTGGTCATATCCAGCACCAGCTGATACCGTCCCCGCATCGGCGAACGCTCCGGAATTCGAATTGCCCAGTCCGGATGTGTCCGATAGAGGTCGCTGTCCTCGGAGATCATCTCCGGCTCGAACCAGATGCCGAACCGCATACCCATCGCCTTGATCTTCTCCACCAGATCGTGCAGTCCGCCGGAGAGTTTTTTCTCATTGACGAACCAGTCCCCCAGACCGGAACAGTCGTCGTCCCGCTTGCCGAACCAGCCGTCGTCCAGCACCAGCATATCCACGCCGAGGCGTGCAGCTTCTTCGGCAATGTGCAGGATCTTTTCCGTATCGAAGCCGAAATAGGTGGCTTCCCAGTTGTTGATCAGCACAGGACGTTCTGCCAGCTGATACTTGCCGCGGCAGATGTGTTCCCGAATTGCCCGATGAAACTGGTGGGACAAAGTTTCCAGTCCGGTGCTGCTATAGGACAGCAGCACTTCCGGTGTGGCAAAACACTCCCCTGCTCCCAGCTCCCAGCGGAACAGGTCGGGGTGGATTCCCATGACTACACGCACCTGCCCCAGCTGGTCGCACTCGATCTTGGTCTGGTGGCTGCCGCTGTAGACCAGAGCCGCCCCCACGCAGGCACCGGAGGTTTCCGTGCAGTCCGGTGTGCAGAGCAGCACGGTGGGATTCTGGTGATGACTGGACGTACCGCGGGTGCTGGAACTCTCCTGAATGCCGTGGAGCAGCGGACGGCGTTCTGCCTGCCGTTCCATGGCGTGTCTGCCGTAGAAGTGTATCCACTCCCAGCTGCCCTGTCCCATGTCCAGACAAAGGCTTGCCGCCTTGGTCAGTGTCACCGGTGCTTCGCCCAGATTGCGGATCTCTGCACAGCGTGTCACAATGTCCAGTTCCGGCAGCACGCCGTATTTCAAAGTCACTTCCACCGCAGAAGCCGTATCCCGCAGAACCACTTCCAGTGTTTCCGCTTCGTCCTCTCCGGCATACAACGCCGGCAGACCGGCAATGGCATACTTGCCCTGTTTCACCGTGTGGCTGTAGTACCGCAGATCCAGTGCACAGCTGCCGTCAGCGTGTACCGCCTCCACTGCCGGCACCCGAAAATCGCCTATGCCTGCTCCGGCATATTCCAGCGGCAGGGTGTCCAGCGAATAGGTGCGGTCATTTCCGGCATCATGGGGATTTCCGGAAAAGCCTACGTCCGGATAGTCCTGCAAATAGGACATGTCACAGCCAGTCTTTGCACCGTACCAGAGATGCCGCAGGACCCCGTAGGTGTCCGCCTGCATCTGGTACATGGTATGCTTCGTTTCCAGTGTAAAAATTCGCTTTTCTGTATTGATCTTGATTGCCATATCCAACACTCCTTCAGGATACAGAAAACCGTATGACATTGCAGTTCCATTCTTCGAATCTTGTCACATCATACGGTTTTCTGTCTATTCTCTATTCTACGAAATTTATGAAAAACTTCCTTAACCCTTTACTGCACCATTGGCAATGCCGCCGATGATCTGCTTCTGACAGAAGATGTAGAAGATCAGGATCGGGATCAGTGCCAGCAGGTAAGAAGCAAACGCCAGATTGTAGTTCGTGCCGAACTGTGTCTGGAAGTTCAGCTGTGCCAGCGGCAGGGTGGTGTCTTCGCTGCTGGACATGATCACCAGCGGTGTCATGACATCGTTCCATGTGCCCAGAGCCGTCAGAACTGCCACGGTAGCATGCATCGGCTTCATCATGGGGAAAATGATCGTCCAGTAGGTTTTCCATGTGGAAGCACCGTCAATGTTTGCAGCTTCTTCCATTGCCAGCGGAACGTTTTTCAGATAGCCGCTGTACAGCATGACGTTCATGGGCATATAGAATACCAAGTACAGAATGATAACGCCCAGACGGTTGTCCAGTCCCATAATGGCGGTCTGCTTGACCAGCGGCATCATCAGAATGGCAAAGGGAACGAACATACCGCTGACGATGTAAAAGTAGATCAGCTTATAGCCCTTTTTCCGTGCCATGTTTCTGCCAATGGCATAGCCTGCCATAGAGTGGAGCAGCACTGCCAGCACAATGGTCACTGCGGTAATCAGAAAGCTGTTGCCCAGCGAGTGCCAGAAGTTTGTCACACGCATTGCCTCGGAGAAGTTGCTGAAATTCCATGTGCTGGGGAACGAGAGTGCTCCGGCAATGTCATTTGTCATTTCGGTAGGGCTCTTGAATGCGATTATGACGGTCATGTACAACGGGAACAATACCGTCAGGCAGCCCAGAAACAGCAGTACGGTCAGAAGTACATTGGTACCGCCGATTTTATGTGTCTTTTTCATAGCTGTTCCTCCTTCTTACCGGTAATCTTCATCTGAATGATCGAGAATGCCACAATAACAATAAAGAATACTACGGCGTTTGCACTCTGGAATCCGAACTGTCCGCCGTCCATACCGTTTTTGTAGATCAGGTAGGAAATGGACTCGGTACTCTGTGCAGGACCGCCCTTGGTCAAAGACATGATCTGGTCGAATACCATCATCATGTTCTTGGTGCTGAGAATCAGGTTAATGGAGACGAACGGCAGCAGCATCGGGAAAGTCAGCTTCCAGAACTTCTGCCACGGGTTTGCACCGTCGATCATGCCGGCTTCGTAGATGTCCGCCGGAACGGTCTGCAAACCGGAAATGTAGATGATCGTATTCATTGCGACTGCCTGCCATACGCCGACAACCAGCACGCCGATCCACGCGTATCTCTCACTGGCAAGAATACTGTTTTCCAGAAAGCCGATGTGCATTGCCTTGCCCACAGCCGGAATGATGTAGGTAAAGATAAAGCTGAAAATATAACCGACGATCAGTCCGCCCAGAATATTCGGGACAAAGTACACGCCGCGGAGCAGGCTCTTGCAGCGGATCCTGCTGTTCAGCCCCATTGCCAGCAACAGGCTCAGACAGTTGATGAGAATGGTTCCGGCAATCGCATACTTGAATGTGAACAGGTAGGAGTGCAGGACACGTTCATCAGAAAACAGGTCGATATAATTTCGCAGTCCCACGAAATCAAAGGTACCATAGCCGCGGTAGTTGGTGAAGCTGTAAACTGCACCGGTGATCAGCGGCAGGGTGTTAAACAGGAAGAACAGAATGACAATCGGAATGGTCATTGCCAGATAGGTTCGATTGTTGCTGCTCAATGCTTTTCTTTTGCTCATGATGCATTCTCCTCCTCATATTTTTGTACTTTCGCGATCAGGTCGCGGTTATACCGTTTCCATTCCTTATCGAAACGCTTCAGGAACTTGGCGGTGGAGTCACTGCTGTCGTCCATGAGATAAGTCTGTACCATTGCGTCCACGCTCATCTCACTGGGATAGTGGTGGTCATGGAAGTCGGACATTCTGCCCTCATCGATATAGGAACGCATACCGTCCAGCATCGACGGCAGAGTGAAGTCGCCGTCCTTACAGGGCACTGCGTTCTGGTTGTCCAGATAGATCTGAATGGTTTCATCATCATACAAGAACTTCAGTACTTCATAAACAGCATCTTTGTGCTTGGTTTCTTTCATCACGCAGAACTGCAGGTCAACACCGGAGTTCAGCACGTTATCCGCTTCATCCTCATTTGCAGGGAATACAAACGAGTCAATGTTCATATCCGGATTTACCGACTGAATTTGCGGCACCGCATAGCTGCCGATGGGATACATTGCCGATTCGCCACGTGCAAAAGCAGTGCAGGCATCGTTATAGCTGTACGCATAGGGATTCGGTTCTGCGTAATCCAGCAGGACCTTGTCCTTTTCGGCAACTTCCTGATATGCGTCCGTAAAGGTCGTCTTTCCGGCGTTGACATCGCTGCAGGTGGACGGAGAGGACAAACCTACTGCCAGTGCATTCCACGGTGCCATACAAGTCCATGTGTCCTTATATCCCAGATACAGCGGGTACACATCAGAGGTGTTCTGAATGGTTTCACACAGGTCGGTGAATTCGCTCCATGTGGCAGGGATCTCCCAGCCGTTCTCCTCGAACATATCCTTGTTGTACAGGATTCCGGCACAGTTTGCCACATAAGGCAGTCCGTATACCCCGTCTTTCGGAATGAACTCCAGTTCATCTACAATGTCCAGATATGCCGGTTTGATGCCTGACACGCCCTCAAAATCGGAAACATCCAGAAACATATCTGCGTCCAGAAAGTTGGAGTAGTTGATGTCGCCGCCGATACCGATAATGTCCGGATAATCCCCGCGGATAAACCGTGTTTTCAGCACAGTCATGGCTTCATTGGGCGATTCAATGGTCAGATGAATATCATCATGGGTCGCGTTAAAGCGTTCCTCCATTTCCTCGAAAGCCGCAACAGCTTCCGGTTTATACTGTACCATTGTCACTTCCGTTTTCCCGTCATTTTTCGATGTACCTGCACAGCCGGACAGCGGCAGTGTGGACAATACGGCACCTGCCAAAATCAGGCTGCTGACTACATGCTTTCTTCTCATGTGATCTTCCTCCTTTTCGGGTAAAACCCTGTGTTTTTTGCTGCTTTTATTATAACATACCAATATGCAACTGGTAAATACCACAAATCAACTTATTTCATACCATTTTGCCGCTTTTCCCGCAAATATCAAAAAACAGGTTGCATTTTGGTATATTTCGTGCTATAATGAGTATCATATGAACAACAAAAAACATGAATGGTACAAGTTCAGATGAAATTTATGACAAGAGGTAATATTATGCAGAATTTGATCTTTTCAATTTTTCCCAATCAGAACTTTGTAGACCTCGGCTTGTTCCAGTTCGGGTGGGAACGCTGTACACCGGCACACTCTTTCGGACCGGCTGCGAGAAACCACTATCTGTTTCACTATATTCTATCCGGCACCGGCACCCTGATGGCAGACGACAGCAAGGGTGTCACCCAGACCTACTCGATCAAAAGCATGCAGGGGTTCATGATCTTCCCCAATCAGATCACCACCTATGTTGCCGACAAGCAGCTGCCGTGGGAATACGTCTGGCTGGAATTCGACGGACTCCGTGTGAAGTCCCTGCTGGACACCATCGGACTTTCGCTGGACAAACCGGTCTATCATGCCAGGAACAAAAGCCTGCGGGAGGACATGGCAAACGAAATGCTGTACATCTCCCGCCACAAAGATGAGTCGCCTTTTCATCTGATCGGGCATCTCTATCTGTTTCTGGATTATCTTCTGCGTTCTGCGGCAGATGAACAGCTGGAACACGGCAGCAAACTGCGGGAATTCTACATTCACGAGGCACTGACCTACATTGAACACAACTTTCAAAATGAGATCACGATTGAAGATATTGCCGGTGTCTGCGGACTGAACCGCACTTATTTCGGCAAAATTTTCAAGGAAGCACTGGGGAAAACGCCACAGGAATTCCTGCTGAATTACCGCATGCTCAAAGCGGCAGAGCTGCTGAAGCTGACCAGCCTTTCTATCGGGGATGTTGGTCTGGCAGTGGGGTATGCCAACCAGATGCACTTTTCCAGAGCATTCAAGAATAACTACGGCATTTCCCCCAGAGAATGGCGGTATCAGAACCATATCAACAATACCGTTGACAGCGACGAAGAACATACACAATAAAAAAACGAGCCTGTTTTCAACTGAAAAAACAGGCTCGTTTCTTGTTATGCAGAGGGCATTGTCTTTTTCCGGAAAGTTCGCAGCAGAATCGGAACAGACACCACAGCTGTAATGCATTCCGCCAGCGGGAACGCCCACCAGACCAGTTCTGCACCGCGTTCATACATCAGAAACAGCAGACAAAACGGAATCGGCAGCACAAGCAGACGAAGCAGTGCCAGCAGCAGCGGCGAAAACACACAGCGAAAGCCCTGCAAGATGCCCTGTATCAGCACAGTGATTCCCATAAACACATAGCCCAGCGTACAGATACGCATAGACCGCATGCAAAGCTGCTGCACTTCCCTACTGCCGTCGCTCTGGAACAAACCGGAGATCAGTGCTGCAAACAGCTGAAACAAAACTGTCACTATAAGCATCAGTCCGGCGGCGTACAGCAGCCCGTAGCGAACACACTGCCGCAGACGTGCTTTTTCCCGTCTGCCGTAATGAAACGCCACCACAGTAATCAGCGTGTTGCTCAAGCCGAACGCTGCAAAAAGGGCAAATTGCTGAATCTTATAATAAATGCCATAGGCAGCCTGCAATGGCTCCGCCAGATCTCCCTGTGTGCCGAATACCAGATTCACAAACAGCACCATAACAGAAAGCAACCCCTGCATCACTGCGGCAGGAATCCCGATGGCGTAGATGCCGCGAATCAGTCCCCACCGAGGACGAATGCGTTTCCAGTCCTGCCGAATCTCCCGATCCCACCGGTAGTGAAACAGCATTGCCATGACCAGTGACGCTACCTGTCCCACAACGGTTGCCACAGCAGCACCGACAACGCCCATATCCAATCCAAAAATAAACAGCGGATCCAACAGGATATTCAACGCGGCACCAGTGATTTGTGCAATTGTGGAAAGATTCGTGCGACCGGTTCCCTGCAAAAAACGTTCATAGACAGTATAACCGATACTGCCAAAGGAACCCATACAGCAGATTCGCAGATACTGTTCACCCATTTCCTGCCGGAGAGCATTCCCGTTTGCCTGCATGGCGATAAACGGCTTCGTGCCGAAAATGCCGAACAGCAGAAAA
Organism: Ruminococcus callidus ATCC 27760; assembly: GCF_000468015.1. GTDB lineage: Bacteria > Bacillota > Clostridia > Oscillospirales > Ruminococcaceae > Ruminococcus_C > Ruminococcus_C callidus. The sequence continues at coordinate 47,449 of NZ_KI260341.1, forward strand.
ACGGCATAGATGCAGATCGCCAGAAAAATTCCGTTTCCGGCAATACAAGCCGCCTTTTCCGAATTTCGCTCGCCCAGTGTCTTGGAAAGCAGGGCGTTGATGCCAATGCCGGTGCCCACGCCAACAGCCACGATCAGCAGCTGAATGGAATAGGAATCCGTCAGAGCAAGCACGGCAGTGGCTCCATTCTTCATATGGCTGACAAAAACGGTGTCTACAATATTGTACACCGCCTGCAATACCATAGAGAGCACCATGGGCATTCCCATGCTTAGGATCAGGGTGCGGATTGGAAAATCCGCCAGTTTGTTCGGGGTTCCGGTTTGTGTCGCCGAGTGATTTTCTTGCATGATTTCTAAACCTCCAAAAGTCAATGGCGACACTGCACAAAGCTTTATGCAGTGTTGCCCAATATATGCAAAAACGGCGTAAACCCAGTCAGATTCTAACTGGATTTACGCCGTTTCGCTACACGTTATCAATTTATTTTATCACACCGCACCGAAAAATGCAAGTGTTTTTTACAAAAAATGTTACAGCAAAGCCGTCAGGCGGGCTTTATGCAGTGTTTCCTTTACGCTTCGTCGTCCAGAACCGGAATACGGGACAGGATCTCCACGCCTTCCTTTGCCAGCTTCTGCTTGAATGCCTCTGCGGTCTTCTGGTCGCAGCCGCTGATCATGCAGCCGTTTTCTCTGGTGTTCAGCAGCTTTACGCCGACTTCATCTGCGATCTTGGCAAATACACCGCTGCCGCAGGGAGAAGTCCGGTAGCAGCGTGCTGCAAAGAAGTCGTCGATGGGAGCCACGAAGTCTGCTCCTTCTTCTGCCGGTTCCCAGCTCTGGGATTCTACTGTATCGGTCTGCTTTACCTCGTCGATCAGGTCACCCAGTACGGCACTGGCAGTCGGCAGCTTGCCGGCACCACGGCCATAGAACATGGTCTTGTCCACACCGTCGCCCCATACCATGACAGCGTTGAACACGCCGTTGACATGGGAAATCAGGCTCTCGTTCATGACAACCATAGGCATCACTGTAGGCAGGATCTTTCCGCTTTCCAGACGCTTTACCGCACCAATCAGCTTCACTGCACCGCCGAAATCCTGTGCCAGCTGCACGTCTTCCAGTGTGATGTTGCGGATACCCTTGGTGTATACCTGTTCCGGATATACATGCTTGCCGAATACCAGCGAGGACAGAATGCAAATCTTCCGGCAGGCATCGCCGCCGTCAATGTCTGCGGAGGGGTCACGCTCTGCATAGCCCAGCTTCTGTGCCAGTGCCAGTGCATCATCAAAACGCATCTTGTCACAGAACATCTTCTCCAGAATGAAGTTGGTGGTACCGTTCAGAATGCCGGCAACTGCGGAGATGTCATTGGCAGCCAGACAGGTGTGCAGCGGACGAATGATCGGGATCGCACCGCCGACGCTGGCTTCGAAGAAGAAGTTCACGTGATGTGCCTTTGCCACCTGCAACAGAATGTCGCCTTTTTCAGCAACCAGCTGCTTGTTGGAAGTGGCAACGCTCTTGCCGGCTTCCAGACAACGGCGAACGAAGTCAAACGCCGGATTGACACCGCCCATGCACTCTGCCACGTAGCCGACCTCCGGATCGTCGAGAATCACCTGAATGTCGTGTACCACGTGGTCACCGTACGGATCATCCGGAAATTCCCGCAGATCCAGAATATATCCTATTTCCAGCTCTGTGCCGGTATTTTTTTCGATTTTCTTCTGATTGCGGTAGAACAGTTCCACAACACCGGAACCGACTACGCCATAACCCAATACTGCAATTTTCTTCATTACTTTACTTCCTCCAAGTTTCAGCAGACTTTAAAAATCCGCCGTTTATTCGCCGGACAGGAGCCGCACCTCTACAACGCCCTGCAGGGCAGAGATCTTGTGCGTAATGTCAATGGGATTTGCCATACCCTCGCCCATTTTCAGGGACAGAGAAACCTGTGCCACGCCGTCCACCGGAATGTTCTGGTTGACAGTCAGGATATTGGCACGCATGCTATATAATGTAGTCAGCACATTGGAAAGCACGCCTGCCTCGTCCCGCAGCGTTACCGAAAAGTTGACGATCTGCTGTGTCATCTTGTCATCATAGGCAAACACACAATCCCGATATTTATAAAAGGCACTGCGTGAGATCCCCATACGTTTGCACGCCGAGGAAAAGCTGCGTTCGGTCTTGTCGGCGACCAGCTTTTTGACTTCCAGCACCTTTCCGAAAATTTCCGGAAGCACTGCGGTATCTACTACAATATATCGTGTCCGTTTGTCCATGTTCCTGTCTGCACAGTATCGAAAGCATGCTTCTGTGACAAAGCCTGCCCTCCGGCTGCGTTTCTCCTCCTCTTTCCGCAAAATGCAGGACCCTTTGCCGATCCCGCAGCAAACAGTCCGTGTACAAAAAACAATTGTACTTATATCAACTATATAACTATACCATGATTTCACCTGTTTGTCAAGGGCAATCTACTGTTTTTTCTGCGAAAACAGATTTTTTTTCCTTTTTGATGTATCCGCCGCCTGTGCCGGCACCCCACAGAATCCCGAATATGATTCTTTCAAAAAAAGCCGTTTTTTTCTTTTTTTTGATAGGAAAACAGATTTTTTCATTTTGAAATCAAGGCAATTGCAGAATCGACGGAAAAGCACTTGACAAAGTCAGAAAATTCGAGTATGATAATATTGTCAACGGAACACAGAGGGATTTCACCTCATGCGTTTCCGGCAAATGATTGTGACAAGGAGAGCCGACTTGAAGAACAGACAGCAGCAGGACGAACAGCATATGCCCCAGAAACAGGGGGATATTTTCCGACAGATGCCGATGCAGAGTTCTCAAAGCGGTTCGAAGATGATACGTGAAACAAAGGCGTTTCCATGATGAAACCGGTACAAACAGACTGAAGCTTGTACAGAAAACGGTGAACCATGAAAATGCTTTTTATTTTTAGGAGGTAATTATCATGTCCAAAAATGTTGCTGAGTACTTTGCATGCGACGTCTTCAATGACGAAGTCATGAAGGCAAGACTCCCGAAGCCGGTTTATAAGGCAATGACCAAGACCCGCAAAATGGGGACTCCGCTGGATCCCACCTATGCAGATGTGGTTGCAAATGCCATTAAGGACTGGGCGATCGAGCACGGTGCCACACATTACACCCACTGGTTCCAGCCGATGACCGGTTCTACTGCTGAAAAGCACGATTCCTTTATCAGCCCCACTGACAACGGCATGGTAATTATGAACTTCTCCGGCAAGGAACTGGTCAAGGGCGAACCGGACGCTTCTTCTTTCCCGTCCGGCGGTCTGCGTGAAACCTGCTCTGCAAGAGGCTATACCGCATGGGATCCGACTTCCTACTGCTTCGTCAAGGAAGGCTCTCTGTATATCCCGACCGTATTCGTTTCCTACACTGGTGAAGCACTGGACAAGAAAACACCGCTGCTGCGTTCCATGGATGCTCTGAGCCAGCAGGCAGTCCGCATTCTGCGTCTGTTCGGCAACACCACCGCAACCAAGGTCACCTCTACCGTAGGTCCGGAACAGGAATACTTCCTGATCGACAAGAAGATGTACGATCAGCGTGAAGACCTGATTATGACCGGTCGTACCCTGTTCGGTGCAATGCCGCCGAAGGGACAGGAACTGGACGACCAGTATTTCGCAAACCTGAAGCCCCGCGTTGCTGCTTACATGGCTGATCTGGACGAGGCTCTGTGGAAGGTTGGCGTATTCGCTACCACCAAGCACAACGAAGTTGCTCCGGCACAGCACGAAATGGCTCCGGTATTCTCCACCACCAACATTTCCACCGACCAGAACGAACTGGCAATGGAAGTTATGGAAAAGGTTGCCCTGAAACACGGTCTGGTCTGCCTGCTGCACGAAAAACCGTTCGCAGGTGTCAACGGTTCCGGTAAGCACAACAACTGGTCTATGGCAACCAACGACGGACAGAACCTGCTGGATCCGGGCTGCACACCGATGGAGAACATGCAGTTCCTCACCTTCCTGTGTGCAATCATCAAGGGTATTGATGAATATGCAGATCTGCTCCGCATCAGTGCTTCCTCTGCCGGCAACGACCACCGTCTGGGTGCAAATGAGGCTCCGCCGGCAATCATCTCCATTTTCATGGGCGAAGAATTACAGGGCGTTCTGGACGCACTGGAAGCAGGCACTTCCTACAAGAGCGAATCCAAGGTATTCGAGATCGGCGTAGACGCTCTGCCGGACTTCCCGAAGGATTCCACCGACCGGAACCGGACTTCTCCGTTCGCTTTCACCGGCAACCGTTTCGAATTCCGTATGGTTGGTTCTTCCGACAACATCGGCTGCCCGAACTCTCTGCTGAATGCCATTGTTGCCGGCGAACTCTCTGACATCGCCGACAAGATGGAAAGCGTTCCGGCTGACAAGTTCGATGACGAGCTGAAATCGCTGCTGGTTTCCATTATCAAGGAACACAAGCGTATCATCTTCAACGGCAACGGCTATTCCGACGAATGGGTCGCTGAAGCAGAAAAGCGTGGTCTGCCGAACTTCAGATCCACTGTTGACTGTGTTCCGCACTATGCAGATGCCAAGAATGTTGCTCTGCTCCAGAAATTCGGCGTACTGTCCGAAAAGGAAATCAAGGCTCGTATGGAAGTCCTGCTGGAAAACTATGCAAAGACCATCAATATTGAAGCCCTGACCATGATCGACATGACAAAGAAGAAGTATATCCCGACCTGCATTGCCTACACCAAGGAACTGTGCGATGCTGCCGCAGTGAAGCAGTCGCTGGACATCTGCTCCTGCGTCGAAAAGGAACTGGCAGAAAAGGTCAGCAGCCTGACAAAGGCAGCTTATGAAGCTACCGAGAAGCTGGAGGCTGCTGTAGCTGCTGCCGCCGCAAAGGATGACTGCGTACTGTCTATGGCAAAGTCCTATCGGGAAGATGTCATTCCGGTAATGGACGATCTGCGTGCCGCTGTGGACGCTCTGGAAGTTATCACACCTTCTGAAAAGTGGCCGGTACCGGCATACAGCGACATCATCTTCAATGTCTGATCGCTCAAATCTAAAGTAATTACTGCAAAGAGTGGTTTACCTCCCATTCTTTGAGAAACCGTCTGTATTCCTATTTGCGGAATACAGGCGGTTTTTTGCGTTTTGCCCTTGACAATTCCACTGCACTGTGCTATACTAATATTGCAAACTGTTGTACGACATATACAACAGTTGAAACAGTCATAGCAAGGGAGTTGCGTTTTCTATGAAATCACATCGCATCAAGTTTCAAAAAATTCTCGCCGTGCTTCTGGCGATTCTGGCACTGGTGGGCGGACTGTTCGGGCTTTGCCGTGCAGTCGCCTCTGCACGTGCCTATGATATTGCACCGCTGACTGACGAACGGCTGGCAGAACTGGATCTGACCGGCATCACCCACCTGATGATCGTGGCACACCCCGACGACGAAACCCTCTGGGGCGGTGCTCACATCGCAGACGGCGGGTATCTGGTGGTGTGCATTACCAACGGATATAACGCCACCCGTTCCGCAGAGTTTCAGGCAGTCATGCAGGCTTCGAACAATGTGGGGCTGATCTTGTCCTATCCGGACAAAGTCGCCGGCAAACGGGACGACTGGACACATGTTCGTTCCCAGATACAAACAGACCTCGAAAAAGTTATGACCTATCAGCCGTGGGAGGACATCGTCACCCATAACGCCAAGGGCGAATACGGACACATTCACCACAAGATGACACACCAGATCGTCACCGCCCTGTACGATGCCAACCAATTGCAGGAACCGCTGTACGTCTTTGGAAAGTACTACTGTGCAGTAACGCTGCCTGACGTACAGGACAGCCTGACACCGATCTCCGATGACGCACTGCAACAAAAGGAAGCCCTGCTACAGCTGTACACTTCGCAGGCACATACCATTCAGAATCTGTCCCACATGAACCCCTATGAGATGTGGACACAGATTCGCGGAGGAAGCACTGATGACGACAACACGTAAAAAGACACTGCTGCACTGCGGAATTCTGACAGGGATTCTGGGGGCTGTAGTGCTGCTGATCTTTCTGGTGCACCCCGGCTGTGTATACGGGGCACAGACGGACTGGAGCAACCAGCACTTTGCCATTCCGGAATACTTCCGCACCCGTTTCTATGCCACCGGTAATCTCTTTCCCAATTTCGCCATGCAGCTGGGCAGCGGACAGAATATTTTCAATTTCGCCTATTACGGGCTGTACAGTCCGGTGATCCTGCTGTCCTTTGCGTTCCCGTGGCTGTCTATGGCGACGTACCTGCAAATCTCCAACATCCTGCTGACGCTGCTCAGTGCATTTCTCTGCTATTTCTGGCTGCGGAAATGGTTCGTTCCCAATCTGTCCCTTTTTATGGCAGTGCTCTACCTGCTGGCGGCACCGGTCATCTTCCACAGTCATCACCACATCATGTTCGTGAACTACTTTCCCTTTTTGTTCTGGGCATTGTTCGCCGTGCATCATGCTCTGGAGAAACGGTGCAGTCTTTCACTGATCGCAGCATCTGCCTGCATTCTCCTCACCAGCTTCTTTTTCAGCGTAGGAGCCTTTTTCGCGATTCTCATCTACGCCGTTTTTCTCACCCTGCACCAGCATCATGTACACCTGTTCCGGCAGCTGATGCGGACAATTGGCATCACCTGTCTGCATTTGCTGCTGGGAGCCGTTCTCGCCGCGTTTCTGCTGCTGCCGGTGGCATGGACCCTGCTACACGGCAGAGATGTTTCCGGCAGTTCTCAGAGCCTCTGGAGCCTTCTGATGCCCGGCATGCACTTGAATTATCTGACATACAGTCCCTTTTCCATTGGCATGACCTCTTTCAGCATTCTGGCGATCTGTGCCATGCTTTGCTTTCCGCAAAGGGCATACCGGTTTCTCGCCGGTATCTTTGGCGTGATTCTGGCGTGTCCTCTGCTGCTGTACCTCATGAACGGCACGATGTATCTGGATCCCAAGGCATACATTCCCCTGCTGCCACTGCTGCTGTTGCTGTGCGGATTCTTCTGGAAGACCTTACTGTCCCACCAGATTGCCCTGCGTTCCACGCTGCTGCTGTTTTCCGCAGTGCTGGGTATGGGTATCCTGTCCCAGACCGGAACCGATGCAGAGCGAATTGCAGTGATTCTGAACGGGCTTTCGATGCTGGCGGCATTCCTGTTCTATTTCCGCCGGCAGAATGCCAAGCCTTCCGGAAACGCCTCCACAAAAATCCTGCTGATCCCTACGCTGGCATTCAGCACCGCGACCTGTCTGACAGTCAATCTCTGTGACACCTACATGTCCAAGGAAGATGTCAGCATTGTCTATTCCTCGGAGATTCAAACACTGACAGATCAGATTGCAGCAGAAGACGACGGCTTTTACCGCATTTCCAACGAGTACCACGCCGGCGACACAGTAAACCGCATCTGGGGCAGCAATTACTACCGGAGTTCCGTCTATTCCTCTGTCCACAATGCCGCATTTTCCGACTTTTATTTCCGGCAGACCCACAACGAAAACGGCATTCGGAACGCCGCCATGATCGTACAGTCCAAGAATCCGGTTTTTGGCATTCTCATGGGAGAAAAATATCTGATCAGCCAAAAGCCCATTACCCGTTACGGATTCCGGCAGATCGGACAGGATGGAGCGTATCTGCTGTACGAGAACACACTTGCCTATCCCATCGGCTTCGCCACCTCCAACATCATGACTACCGAGGAACTGAAAGGACTTCGTTATCCCAATCAGCTGGAAGCACTGCTGGAAAATGCTGTAGTCAATGCCGCAGACCTGCCGGAGGATTCCACATTCCACGCCAAGCAGCCGGACAGCATTCATCAGATTGCCCCGTCCTATACTGCCACGGCATACAGTGACAAACAGATCACCGCCATTGGTGACAACAAGTATTATGTGCACAGCAAAACGGACTTCTCGGTAACGGTCACACTCGATGAGCCGATCGATGATCTGCTGCTGCTGAAATTCCACGTGGACAATCACCTCGGGAACGGCACCACCACCGGCGACGTGGCAATTACCATTAACGGTATCCGCAACAAGCTGACAGACCCCCAGTGGAAGTACCAGAACAATAACAACAACTTCCAGTACACGCTTTCCTCCGACAAGCCCATTCAGAAGCTGAAACTGAAATTTTCTGCCGGCGATTATGTCATTTCCAAACCGGTGATGTACACCATGGAATATCAGGTGCTGGAGGACACCTCCGCGGAAATCAGCCCGTGGCAGCTGCACCACGACACCCTCGGTGATGACACCATGGCTGGCAGCATTCAGGTGAAGCAGGACGGCTGGTTCGTGCTGGCAGTCCCCTATGACACCGGCTTTCACGTCACCGTGGACGGAAAGGAAGCCGCCTATTCCCGCACAGACACAGACTTTCTGGGATTCCCGATCACACAGGGAGAGCATCAGATCAGCATCACCTATACAGCTCCGCTGGCAAAAGCCGGCAAGTACTGCTCCGCCGCCGGAATTTGCTTGACGCTGCTGTTTTTCACCGGAAACTGTTGGCTGCGGCGGCGAAAACAAAAACAACATTCCTAAGGCAATACCGCACAAATATTTTCACACCGCATTTGCAGCACATGCTGCAAGTGCGGTGTTTTATCGGTTCATCTCCCGCTTGTCCGTCCGGTTCAGAAGATAGTCCACCGACACCTGATAAAAATCGGCAATGCGTACCAGCACTTCCGTGGGAATGTCATGCCCGCCGGACTCGTAATAGCTATAGGTTCGCTGGCTGATGAACAGCACCTTTGCCATGTCCGTCTGTGTCATGTCCATGTCCTCCCGTAAGTTCCGAATGCGAATATACTGCATAAAATATCACCCTTTCAAGAATATGGTTTTATTTTATGCTAGAACAAAACATTCTATTGACTTTTAGAACAAAACATGCTATAATGAGATTGTTCCATTTTGGAAAAAAGGGAAACATCATCAAAAAAGGAGGATATTACAACATGAAACACAAATGGCTTGCGGGACTGCTGCTCATCGCAATGCTCGGGGCAATGGGCGGCTGTTCCGGTGCCGGAAACAGCAGTGCTTCCCAGAAGGCGGAGGAATCTTCTGCCAAGGAAAGCAGTGCCGCAGAGGAGAGCAGCGATGCGGAAGAATCCCAAAACGAGGACAGCAGTGATGCAGAAAAAAGCGACAACGCTGCTGACGAATCAAAGGTATTGTTCGAAGACAGCACTGTCCGAATCACCTACACCGGCACTGACGAAGAAAGCTGGATGGGCAAAGGGCTGAAAGTCACCATTGAGAATCTGTCCGACAAAAACATTTCCGTTCAGACCAGAGAAGCTTCCGTCAATGGCGTCATGGACGATCCGTATTTTTCCTGCGATGTGGCTTCCGGAAAAACGGCAAATGACACGATCTATTTTTCCACCAAGGACGAACTGGGAACCGTTGAACTTTCATTTCACATTTTCGACAGTGACACGTTCGATACCATTGCCGACACCGAAAAGGTCACGCTCGTTATTGATGACTGCATCACCAGCGAAAAAACAGAAGCTGACAAGATCTATGAAGTCAACGGCGTAGTCGTTTCCTATGCCGGCAAGGTGGACGACGACATCTGGGGCACGGAATTCCAATTTCTCATCGAGAACAACGGCACGGAAACATACACCGTTCGTGCGGAAAACATTTCCATTGACAATACGATGTACGACGGTTCGATGTATGCCGAAGTAGCAGCCGGCAAATATGCCAACGAAACCATGTCGTTCATCGGCGAGGAGTTGCCGGCAGAAATGAATGAGTTGGAATTCAAGCTGGTCATCAGCAACAGCAGTTACGAAACCGTAGCGGAATCTGATCCGATCAAGGTTTCCATACAGTAATCAGAAAGCAGAGGTATTTTATCATGGCAAAAGGACAAAAAACGATTTACAAAAACAGTGCAGTCATTCTGCGGCTGGTTCTGGGCATTCTCTCCATTGTAATTTCCGCAGTGGTAGGATTCCAGTCCTGTGCTGCCGGCATCGGCGAAGCCATTTCCGAAGCAGAAAGTTCCAGCGGTGCTGGCGGACTGTTCACAGGATTTTTCCTGCTGGCAGCCGGCATTGTCGCAATTGCTGCCAGAAAGACCAAGGGCGGCACTATTGCATCGATCATCTTATACGCATTGGCTGCTATTTTCGCCTTTGCAAACCTGAGTGAAAACTTCGGCGATCTGGTCGTATGGGCAGTGCTTTCCGTAATTTTCGCAGTGGTACTGGTAATCACCCTGTTCCTGAAAGAAAAGGATTCTTCTGACGAAACCACAAAGGAATAATTCTTCTTTCCGCATATACAAAAAACGCTGTGCAATTCTTCGTTGCACAGCGTTTTTCTTTTTCAAACAACATCGCACAAAACCGTCAGGCGTATTTTATGGGTGCTGCATTTTCACTTATTCTGTTTCCTGCTGCTTCCGGCGGGCTTCCAGTTCTTCCAGAGCGTCTTTGCGGGACAGGCTGATCTTGCCGTCTTTGATGTCCATGACCTTTACGATAATGGCATCACCTACGGAAACCACGTCCTCTACCTGTTCTACCCGTTCCTTGTCCAGCTTGGAGATATGTACCAGACCGTCGCGTCCCGGTGCAATTTCTACAAAGGCACCGAACGGCTTAATGGAAACGACCTTGCCCTTATAGATCGAGCCGACTTCCGGATCAATGGCAATGGTTTCGATCATCTGGTATGCCTTGCGGCAGCCCTCCATGGAAATGCCGCTGATAAATACGTGACCGTCCTCGTTGACATCGATCTTCACGCCGCACTCTGCGGACATTTTCTGGATCACCTTACCGCCCTGACCGATGACATCACGGATCTTGTCAGTCGGGATCTTGATCTGGAGCATCTTCGGTGCGAATTCGCCCACGGTATCTCTCGGAGCCGGAATTGCCTTGAGCATGATCTCGTCCAGAATGTACAGACGGGCTTTCCGTGTCTTTTCAAAGGCTTCGGCAATGATTGCCGGTGTCAGACCGTCTACCTTAATATCCACCTGAATGGCAGTGATACCCTTCTTGGTACCGCCAACCTTGAAGTCCATATCGCCGTAGAAGTCTTCCAGTCCCTGAATATCTACCATAGTCTTGAACTCATCGCTGTTCGGCAGTGTGATCAGACCGCAGGAAATACCGGCAACCGGTGCGTGAATCGGCACGCCTGCGTCCATCAATGCCAGTGTCGAACCGCAAATCGATGCCTGTGAGGTAGAGCCGTTGGAGGACAGCACCTCGGACACCAGACGCATAGCATACGGGAATTCCTCCACTGTGGGCAGCACCGGAATCAAAGCACGTTCTGCCAGTGCACCGTGACCGATCTCACGCCGTCCCGGGCCGCGGCTGGGCTTGGTTTCGCCTACGGAGTAGGACGGGAAATTATACTGATGCATGTAACGCTTGGAGGTTTCCTCGTCCAGACCGTCCAGCTTCTGGCTGTCGCTGACCGGTCCCAGCGTAGCAACTGTCAGCACCTGTGTCTGACCACGGGTGAACAGACCAGTACCATGTACACGGGGCAGCACGCCGACTTCCGCAGCCAGCGGACGAATCTCGTCAATGCCTCTGCCGTCCACACGCTTGCCCTCATAGAGCCATGCACGGACAATTTTCTTCTGAATCAGATACAGGATCTCATCGATCATGCCAGTTTCTTCGCCGCAGACAGCATCAAATGTTTCGTGTACGGCATCAATGATCGGACGCAGACGGGCATCACGTTCATTTTTATCATTGGTATCCAGTGCGTGTTCTACCTGCTCATGTACCATAGCATCGATATTTTCGAACAGTTCCTGATCGACCTCGTGTGCCTCGAATGTGAACTTTTCCTTGCCGATCTTCGCCTGAATCTCGGAAATAAAGGCAACCATTTTCTTGATTTCTTCGTGACCAGTCAGAATTGCCTGCAACATGGTATCTTCCGGCACTTCGTTCGCACCGGCTTCGATCATGACGATCTTGTCCTTGGTACCGGCAACTGTCAGGTGCAGGTCATTGTGCTGCCGCTGTTCCAGTGTGGGGTTCAGCACGATCTCGCCGTCTACCAGACCAACACTGATGCCGGCGATCGGTCCGTTCCACGGAATATCGGAGATCGACAGAGCGATAGAAGTGGCGATCATGCCTACAATATCCGGTGCACAGTCCGGATCCACTGCCATAACTGTCATGACTACAGAAACGTCATTCCGCATAGACTTCGGGAACAGCGGACGAATCGGACGGTCTACCATACGGGAAGTCAGGATCGCCTTTTCAGAGGGCTTTCCCTCCCGCTTGGTGAAAGAGCCGGGAATCTTGCCTACGGAATACATACGTTCTTCGTAGTCTACTGACAGCGGGAAAAAGTCGATTCCCTCTCTGGGCTTGGCACTGGCTGTGACATTCGCCATAACAACGGTATCACCGTAGCGTACCCAGCAGGAACCGTTGGACAGTGCACAGGTTTTTCCGGTTTCTACCGAAAGGGGTCTTCCGGCAAATGTAGTTTCAAATCGCTGTACATTTTCAAACATAATTCGAAATTCCTTTCCTGATTCCAATCCTTCGAATTCGCAAAAAGCCCTATGCTCTCTCCTCGCCTTTTGCAAAGCACACGGCTTCCTGCGAATACCTGAATTTGGAATCGATTTCATACACAGAAAGGCAGACAAAGCCACTGGCTCTGTGCTGCCTTTCCTTTTTCAATCGTTGTTTCTTACTTACGGATACCCAGCTTCTCGATAACCGCACGATAACGGTTAACATCCTTCTTCTTCAGGTAGTTCAGCAGGTTTCTTCTGTGACCAACCATCTTCAGCAGACCACGTCTGGAGTGGTGGTCGTTCTTGTGGGACTTCAGATGAGCAGTCAGATCGTTGATTCTCTTCGTCAGGATCGCGATCTGTACTTCCGGAGAACCAGTATCGTTCTCGTGGGTCCGGTTTTTCTCGATGATTTCTGTTTTTTCTTCTTTCAACAGCATGTTCTTTCACCTCATTCAATATTTCATCAATGCACATAGAAAGAGGCAGGTGACTTCCCGACGGGACAAAGCATGCACCCCTGCGGGCTTACTCCAAATTCCAAGTACATGACAAAATATATTATATCACATCTTTTTCGATTTGTAAAGTGCTTATTTTGTGAATTAAGAAATAATTTTTCCTTTTCCCTTGTGCGAACGTCCGCCGGAGCTTTTGCCGCCGGATTTCTTTGCCGGCTCGATCGGTTTTTCCTCGCCGCCGCGGTCCTCGAACACGGTTTCCTCCTCGTCTGTCACGGTCTGTGCCAGTTCCGGATTGACCTCGCCCCGCTGTTCATAGTAGGGATTGATGATGTACTTCTGAATGACCGGATAGGACTGGAACGTAATCACCAGACCCAGCCAGGAAGCCGGCATTACCGGCAGCAGGAACAGCAGGATCATGGAATACCGGATATTCACGAACATCAGCACCAGCACGTAGACCGCAATGACTGCTGCCAATACCAATATGGTGATGATGTTGGTTTTCAGGGCAACTACCGACAGTGCCAGCGAATTTTTCAGCACGTTTTTCAGGGAAAGATTCGTGGAAACCAGCATCGGGAAAATGTAAAAGTTCATAAGCAGTGCAATAACACCGATACTCAGGGTAATGGCAAACAGCACATAAAACATCTTGCTGCCGGTCTGTTCGATCAGGCGGGGATACACGTAAAATGCCGCCGAGATGCAGCACGCCAGCACACAGTCCAGCACGCCGACAATACAGGCATGCTTGAATTCTGTGCGGAACGTGTGGAAAAATTCATGTGCCAGAAACGTAGGCTTTTCCATGATAAAATTTTTCAGGATTTTCGTATGTGCCGCCGTTGCCGGACCGATGATCACTGCAAACAGCACCAGACATGCCGCCGCCAGAATGGTTCCCAGCTGGGAATCCACCGCAAAAAACAGGGCGACTGCACCGATCACCGGCAAAAAGCTGAGAAAGTACAGCAGGTTCAGTTCAAACAGTTTCCAGAACTTTCTGCCGAATATCTCAAAAAAGCGGAATATTCCTTTTTTCTTGGGGGCATTCTTCGCGATACCGGAACCGGCACGCTCGTAATGATTTCCGAATAATCCCATAGACAAACTTCCTTTCTTCAAGCTGCTTTCCGTGAAAAAAGCAGCATACATCTTTTATTCCGGCAGCACCGCACAGATCTATGCAGTGCTACATTTCAATTGCATAAAACAACGCACTATATAACAGCGTATGCAGTACCAGCAGCACCAGCAGTACGACAAAACGGGCACAGTACATTCGCAGCTGGTGGCACATCTGATCTGTTGGTTCGTCCCGAAATCCATAATCAGTGAATTTTCCAGAGAACCGCAGGGACTCCCGCGATGCCACCGCCAGCAGTGCCGAAACCGGCACAAAATAAATCAGCAGGAGCACACTCCGCACCAGCACATTTCCGGAGCCGCACTGCATTTGCAAGGCACCGCCCATACAAACGCCGTAAGTCAGCAGCAGCAGCCATACAAAAGGCTGTCCCACCGCGGAAAACCCCAGCAGGAAAAAGGTCATCAGAAACAGCAAAATGTTCCCGATGCTCCCCAGCCAGAGGGCTGCCAGACTAGACCGTTTTTCCAGAAACATGCCCAGAAAACACGCCCACGAGGTGGGAACGCCGTCATACTGCCACCGCAGCATGACAATCCCCAGTGCTGCCCCCAGCAAAACGCTGCCGAACAGCAGGCAGAACAACCGTTGTTTTCGCTCCGTTGTTGTCAATGTCGTTCGCTTTCGGATCATTGCAGATCTCTCCTTTGCTTTGCAAATTGGCTTGTACCTGCTTTATCCTATGCGAAAGGCACACCGGTTATGAATGCCGGGGCTTTAGGCAACACCGCACAAAGCCGTCAGGCGGGCTTTGTGCAGTGTTGCCTTTACTTAGACAGTTCGTATGCACGCTTAGTGCAGCTGTCGCAGGCGTTCTGCACTGCGTCCAGCATTTTGCCCTCATACAGCTGATCCAGACCGGCAAGCGTAGTGCCGCCCGGAGAGGACACCTGACGGATCAGCTCGTCGATGGAGTAACCGGAATCGGTGATCATCTTTGCCGAACCGATCAGCGACTGCACAAACAGTTCCTTGGCAGACTGTTCCGGCAGTCCCACTTTGGCAGCATAATCCAGAAAGCCCTTGGCGAACAGATAGATAAATGCCGGACTGCTGCCGTTAATGGCAATGACTTCTTTCATCTGCTCCGGTGCAATGACCGCAGTCATGCCGCAGCTGCCGAAGATATTCCGCACCACTGCAAATTCTGCATCACTGACGGAATCATCTTTTGCCAGTGCCGTGGCACCCTCTCCCAACAGCAGCGGGGTGTTGGGCATTGCCAGAACCACCTTTGCAAAAGGCTTTGTCAGCTTCCGGATAAACTCCGCACCGATTCCGGCAGCAATGGACACCAGAACTGTCTGTTCCGTTACAGCATCCGCGATCTGCGGCAGCACTTCCTCGAATTTCTGAGGCTTGATCGCCAGAAAAACATACCGGCTCTTTTCCACCACTTCTGCGGCACTTTTACACTTCTGCACACCGCAGTCTGCCAGAGCGTCCACTTTTGCTTCCGTGGGGTTATAGGCGAACAGTTCTGCTTCCGGCTTCATATCGCTTCCGGCAATGCCCCGCAAAATGGCACTGCCCATATTGCCGGCACCAATAAAACCAATGGTATTCATGAATCTTTCCCTCTTTCAATTTTGCCGTTTTTTCGAAAATACGACATTTTTCATGGATATATTATACTGCAAAACAATAAAAAATGCAAGTCCTCAGCGTATATTTCTAGGGAAACACTGCATAAAGCTTGCAAGCAGATTGCGTGCAAAGCCGTCAGGCGAACTATGCAGTGTTTTCCTATAAAAGAAAAAGTGGACGCACTCTCGCACGCCCACCCCTCTTTTATCAAGCGTCTACACGCCGATCAAAATGCAATATCTTCTGCGATCTGGTGCAGTTTTCCATCATACGGCTTTTCCATAGACAGAGCTTCCTGAATGTCAAAGTCTACGATCTTGCCGCCCTGCATACCGACAACACGGTTACCGATGCCCTGTTCCAGCAGTTCTACAGCATAGTAGCCCATTTCTGTTGCTGCTACACGGTCGCGGACTGTCGGAGAACCACCACGCTGTACGTGGCCCAAAATGGTCGCACGGGATTCGATACCAGTCTTTTCCTGGATCAGCTTGCAGATCTCTTCGGAATGACCGATGTTTTCTGCAACAACGATAATGAAATTCTGCTTGCCTCTTGCCTTGAATTCCATCATCTTCTTCGCGATCTTGTCCAGATCATAGGGCTTTTCCTTAGTGATGATCTCCAGTGCACCGGAAGCCACGCCGGTATTCAGTGCAATGTAACCAGCACCACGACCCATAACCTCAACAACGCTGCAGCGATAGTGAGACTGGCTGGTATCCGACAGCTTGTCCATCAGTTCCATTGCAGTGTTCATTGCGGTATCATAACCAATGGTGTAATCTGTGCAGGCAATATCGTTGTCAATGGTACCCGGCAGACCTACACACAGAATGCCGTGTGCAGACAGATCTGCGGCACCGCGGAACGAACCGTCACCGCCGATAACGACCAGACCTTCCAGACCGTACTTTTCACAGGTAGCCTTTGCTTTCAGAACACCCTGTTCGGTGCGGAACTCTGCACTTCTTGCGGTGTACAGCATAGTACCGCCGCGGCTGATGATTCCTGCTACACTCATTTCGTCCATCGGCTCAATATCGTCTTCCAGCAGACCACAGTAGCCACGCTTTACGCCATATACTGTCATGCCCTTTTTCAGAGCTGCACGGACAACGGCACGTACCGCTGCATTCATGCCCGGGGCATCGCCGCCGCTTGTCAATACACCAATCGTTTTAATCATAAACGTATTCTCCATTCCGCCGCATGGCAAAATTTTGAAACGGCTGCACAGCACATTCGCTGCTTATGCTTTCACCATTCCATTCCTATTCTATTATACTGATATTTCAGAGGTTGTCAAGTGGTATTCGAAAAAGTTAACAAGTCCCATACATATTTTATCAAAAAATCACAACAGCTGTATTCAGTGTTTCCTTTACTGCCGAACCTGTTGCAGTTACGCCGGCGGCAGAAATCCCACCTGCTCCGGCGAAACCACGGCACAGAGTGCGGCATAGGATTCCGAATTCACCGCCACCGCCTGTCCACCGCGGGGAGAGAGCATCTTCTTCCGGTCTGTCAGGTAAAAGCAGACCGGCACATTTCCCGCATGCTGTCCGATCACTGCCAGCAGCTGCTGTAATTCCGCCGTCTGGCGGGAATCGATCTTCACGCAGAGCCGCCCCTGCGGCAACGTCCGGAAAAAGGCTTCTTCCTGCAATACGCTGTTGCACAGCACACTGACGGCGTTTTCTTTCTGGGAAATTTTCCCACGGAGATACAGCACCGCGTCCTGCTGCAAGTACGGCTTTACAGAATTGTACAGGGCAGGAAATACCACGCAGTCCGCCGAACCGCTTTGGTCTTCACAGGTGAGAAAACACATGGTTTCCCCTTTTTTGGTGGTGTGCTGCTTGACATGCTGTAGCGTAACGATCAGCAGTACTTTCCCACCGTCCGGCTGTTCCGACAGTGCAGCCGCCGGCGTGGCACGGCAAAGCTGCCGCAGCCACTGGGACTGTTCCAGCGGGTGACCGGAGAGATACAGCCCCAGACTTTCATGTTCCAGCTGCAATAGTGCAGAGCGTTCCAGTTCCGGCAGCGACGGAATCGGCGTTTCCCGCACGGCTTCGCTCTCGCCGCCGAACAGGTTCATCTGTCCGGTCACAATGCTGCTGCGTTCCTCGCGGCAGTCCATCAGCACCTGTTCCTGATACTCCAGCATCTGCCGGCGGTTCAGTCCCAGACCGTCCAGAGCACCGCAGCGAATCAGGCTGTCCAGTGCCTGTTTGTTCAGTCCCAGCGGCAGCATACGCCGGCAGAAATCTGCCAGGCCGGTGAATTTTCCGGCTTTCTGCCGCTGCTCCGTCATCTTCTGGATCAACCCCTGCCCCAGCCCTTTTACTGCCAGCAGTCCGAACCGGATATGCTCACCGCAGCGAAGAAAATCTGCTGTGCTCTCGTTCACATGAGGCGGCAGCACCTTTACGCCGGCGTTCTGACAGGCGGTGAGGTATTCCATGGTTTTCCCCGTATCACCCATGACACTGGTGAGCAGTGCCGCCATATCGTCTGCGAAATAGTGCACTTTCAGATAGGCAGTCTGGTACGCCAGATAGGCATAGGAAACCGCATGTGCTTTATTAAAGGCGTAATCCGCAAACACAGCGATCTCATCGAAAATCGCGTTGGCAGTTTCCACCGGTACACCATTTGCCACTGCCCCGCAGCAGGGAGAACTGCCGTCGGAGCCGTCGCTGCCGTAAATGAATGCCTGCCGTTCCCGTGCCATGACATCCTGCTTTTTCTTCGCCATAGCACGGCGGACAATGTCGGCTCTGCCATAGGAATAGCCGGACAGCACCCGACAGATCTCCATGACCTGTTCCTGATAGACCATGCAGCCGTATGTGGGACGCAGGATCGGTTCCAGCAGCGGGTGGGCATAGACGATCTTCTCCGGATTCCGCCGGTTTTCCAGATAGAGGTCAATGGACGAACGCGGTCCGGGACGATACAGGGACAGGGCAATGGTCAGGTCCTCCAGACAGGTGGGCTTCAGCCGCATCAGCACGTGCCGCATACCGGCACTTTCGAACTGGAACACGCCGGTGGTATCTCCGCGGGAAAGCATGGCATAAACTGCCGCATCGTCCAGCGGGATCGCATCTATGGAGAATGCCGGTTCATACTTCTGAACGGCACGGACACAGTCCCAGATAACTGTCAGGTTCCGCAGCCCCAGAAAATCAAATTTCAGCAAGCCCATAGTTTCCAGAACGCCCATGGGATACTGGGTGATGACGGTTTCCTCATTTCGCTGCAGCGGCACCAAATCAGTGATCGGCACCGCAGAGATCAACACGCCGGCAGCATGGGTAGAAGCGTGCCGCGGCATGCCCTCCACCTGCATTGCCATATCGATCAGCTTTTTTGCTGTAGAATCGGTTTCATACAGTTTCCGCAGGTCTTCCCCGTCCTTGCCCTCCATGGATTCCGCAATGCTCTTTCGGGAATCGATAGACTTTGCAATTTTGTCGCACAGCCCGTAGGAAATCCCCATTGCCCGTCCGGTATCCCGAATGGCTCCCCGTGCCTTCATCAGGTCGAAAGTGATGATTTCCGACACCCGATCGGCACCATAGCGGGAGATCACATACTCCTTGACACGCTGTCTGCCCTCTACGCAGAAATCAATGTCAAAATCCGGCATGCTGACACGCTCCGGATTCAGGAAGCGTTCAAACAGGAGCTGGTATCGTAGCGGGTCGATCTGGGTAATGCCCATACAGTAGGCACACAGACTTCCCGCACCGGAACCACGCCCCGGTCCAACGGGAATGTCGTGACTTCTGGCGAAATTGATATAGTCCCACACGATCAGGAAGTAATCCACGTATCCCATTTGGGTAATCACAGAGATCTCCATACGCAGCCGTTCCAGCACCTCCGGTGACGGGTGCTCTCCGTAGTGCTTCTTCAAGCCGTTCATGCAAAGCTGTAGGAACAGCTTCCGGCAGTCCGCCACGCCCTCCATGGAAAATTTCGGGAGATAGATCTGTCCCTCCTGAAATTCCACGTGACATCTTGCCGCAATTTTTGCTGTGTTGGTCACTGCCTCCGGCACATCGGCAAACAGTGCCGCCATTTCTGCCGTAGATTTCAGATAAAACTCCGGCGTTTCAAAGTGCATATGCTCCGGATCGTCCAGCGTTTTGCCGGTCTGGATACACAGCAGCACTTCCTGCATGGCAGCGTTTTCCCGTCGGAGATAGTGGGCATCGTTGGTGGCAGCCAGCGGGATTCCCGTTTCTCTGGAAAGCCGCAGCAGCAGGGGCAGGTTTTGCAGTTCCTCCCGAATCTGGTGGTTCTGGATCTCCAGATAGTAGTTGCCCTTGCCGAACAACTGCTGATACCGCAGGGCAGTCGCCTTTGCCGCGGCATAGTCCCCTGCCGACAGCAGACGGGGCACTTCTCCAGCCAGACAGCCGGACAGACAAATTAAACCCTCATGATAGCGGGAGAGCAATTCCCAATCCACACGGGGCTTTTGATAGAAGCCTTCCAGACTGGCAAGCGAAACCAGCTTGACCAGATTCTGATAGCCCTTTTGGTTTTCACAGAGCAGGATCAGGTGGTGACTTCTGCTGTCCAGCCGGTGCTCCCGATCGTGACGGGTACGCCTTGCCACATAGACCTCACAGCCCAGAATCGGCTGGATTCCGGCTTTTTTGGCAGCCTGATAAAACGGCATCACGCCATACATCACGCCGTGGTCAGTCAAAGCGACCGCAGTTTGTCCCATTGCCCTGACCTGTTCGATCAGTTCCGGAATCCGACAGGCACCATCCAGCAGGCTGTATTCGCTGTGGACGTGGAGATGTACAAAAGCATTTTCAGGCATCTGCGGCACGTTTTCTCAACTCCTCTGCAAAAGCGGCGATTTTCTGAAAGCGGTGGTTGACACCGGAACGCCCGATAGGTTCGGACAGCAGTTCTCCCAGTTCTTTCAGACTAAGTTCCGGATTTTCCAGCCGCAGTTCTGCCAGTTCCTGTAGTTCCGGAGAAAGTGCCTCCAGCTGCCCGCACTGGGTGATCCACTGAATGTCCTGTATCTGCCGTATGGCGGCACCGACGACCTTGTTGATATTGGCCTCGTCGCAGTTCCGCACACGGTTCGCCTTGTTCCGCATATCCTTGCGGATCTTGATATTCATCAGGGCAATGGTGCACTGCTGGGCACCCATATAGGTGAGGGTGTCCTCGATGTGCTCGCTGTCTTTCAGGTACAGCACGTACATGTTTTTCCGCAGCAGCTGACCGCCGCTGATGCCGATGCTCCCCAGCAGCTTTTGCAGGTCGGAGCAGAGCAGTTCCGACGGCGTGTTGAATTCCAGATGATATTCCTTGTTGGGGTCGATCATGCTGCCGCAGCCGAAAAATACGCCTGCCAGAAAAGCACTCAGGCTGTTGTTCACCAGATTGGAAAGACGGATCTCCCGCTTTTCCGGACGAATGTGATAGACCTCACAAATGCGGCTGATCTGTGCCGCATCGGTAATGGTATAGCTGACCATGGACTGGTCGCCGCCGCGGGAGATCGTCCGCACATCGGGCTGCAATTCTGTCCGGAACACCGCACGGAACAGCATGGGCATCAGCCGTGCGAACACCGGACTTTCGCTTTGCAGCACCACTTGTTCTTGGGTAAAAATGCGGGAATACAGCAAAATGCCGTACAGACAGGCAAACTGCCGGTCGCGGTCGGTGATGCTTCTGGCGATCTCTTCCCGCACATCATTGGAAAATGACACGGTTTCCTTTTCTCCTTATGGTCGGTCCTTTCCAATATCGCGATGCTGTTTCACAACATGCATGCCCTTGGAAATGAGGTAGTCCCCTATCAGTTCAGTAAATGTGATCGAACGGTGCTTGCCGCCGGTGCAGCCAAATGCGATCACCAGACGGCTCTTGCCCTCCTGAATGTACAGCGGGATCAAAAAATCCAGCAGATCTTTGAGTTTTTCCAGCAGCGTGCGGGACTGCTCAAAGGACATGACATATTCCTGCACGCACTTTTCACAGCCGGTATGATGCCGCAGTTCCGGAATGTAGTACGGATTCGGCAGGCAACGCACATCAAACACCAGATCGGATTCCGTAGAAACGCCGTACTTGAATCCGAAAGAAGTCACCTTAATGGACATGGAGTCAGAGGAATTGTCCAGAAAGATCTCCCGAATCTGTTCTTTCAGCTGCGAAGCCGAGAAATAGGACGTTTCAATATAATAATCCGCAATGCCCTTCACGCGGAGCAGCTGCTCCCGTTCGTAGGCAATGGCATTGTGCAGACAGCCCCCGAACCGTTCGTCCAGCGGGTGCTTCCGGCGGGTTTCCTTATACCGCTTGATGATGACTTCGTCCTCGGCTTCGATATAGAGGATCTTCACATCCAGATCTGCCTGCTGCTTCATCTCCAGCAGTGTCCGATAGGCATCTGTGAACATATCGCCGGAACGCAGGTCTGCGGCAATTGCCAGCTTTTGCAGGTGGTTTTCTGACTCCCTGCAAATCTCCACAAATTTCCCGATCAGCTGCGGCGGCAGATTATCGATACAATAATACCCGATGTCCTCCAGAACGTCCATTACCACAGACTTTCCCGAACCGGACATTCCGGTCACTACCACCACATGCATTCTCACATTTTCCTGTTCCTGCATATGCTCCACGTCCTTCCTACACACTTTTCAACAATTTCCTTAGGCAATACCGCACAAAGAGCGTCTGG
>NZ_KI260342.1 GCF_000468015.1 Ruminococcus callidus ATCC 27760
CTGTCTTTCTGTTTTAGCGTTCATAGTGTTTTCCAGCCTCCTCAAATCCTATGTCGGCATACCCATTCGCCTCGGGCAGCATCCTGCCTCGGCTCAGGGCATCCGTAATTTCGGTTTTTTTCCCGTTTCGTTGTAACCATATTAACTCTAAACGGAGGAGATAGCAAGTGGCTAAATCTACAGAAAATGCGGGCAAAAGATTGTGTAGAATACACTCTTGCAATTCTTGCGATTGTATGGTAACATACCGTACAATGGAGGAGGTGCCGCCTTATTTTTTCGCCTTGGATACGGTCTGGAAACTGTCGATTTCGGGAATCAGAGCAAGGGAAGAACCGTTTTCCCACCGCATATGAATGCTGCCCGCATCATCAATGTGCGTGACCTCACCGACTGTTCCGGGAAGAACCAGATATTTTTCATTTCGCATAGAAATCAGCTGTAATTTTGTTCCGACAGGGTACTTTTTTCGCAGCTGTTCCAGATAAGACTTACTCGGAAACTGCAT
>NZ_KI260343.1 GCF_000468015.1 Ruminococcus callidus ATCC 27760
CGCCTGCACGAACTCGTCTGCCGCCTCTTCTTGTACCGTCCTTTGCCATCTGATTTCACCTTCCTTTTTGAGAGAAAAATAGCCGAAACTGCGTAGGTTTCGGCTTGTTTGCATATTTTTGGGTTAATCCCCCGTTTGAACCTTGGTTTTCGTGCGTGAGAGGGAACGCCGGTCTGTAAAAAATTCACAATTAGCGATTTTTATCCCCCCACCGACAGCATTTCAGACACAATCAATACCGATAGACAGGATTTCGGTCTTCCGTCCATGTCTTGTGGTCATGGCAGGACTTGCATAACGCCTGCCAGTTGCTTTCATCCCACATCAGATGCGGATCACCACGGTGAGGAATGATATGGTCGACCACGGTCGCTGCCGTGAACCGTCCCTGTGCCTTGCAACGCACACACAAGGGATGCCTGCGGAGGTACGCCTTGCTGAGTCTCTGCCACCTGCTGCCGTATCCACGCTTGGCGGCAGACGGTCGGTCTGGATGCAGGAACTGATGCTCCGCACAATACAAACCGTCTGTCAGATTGGGACAGCCGGGGTGCTTACATGGTTTCAGTGCCTTCCTCGGCATAAGGTTCACCT
>NZ_KI260344.1 GCF_000468015.1 Ruminococcus callidus ATCC 27760
GTCGCACAATCTTTGTGCGGTATTGCCTTAAAATCATTTTCCCTAAGCAGCATACAATCCGGTGAAATAACCGGTTTTGCATGCCGTTTTTCTTTTTAAAAATTCATATAAAGTTTACATCTGCAACCTTCCCATTTTGCCATGCTCCATTGTCTTAGTAATATCAGGAGGGAAAAAAAGCGGCTTCTCAAAACAGAATCCAAAGGGAGAAAAAACAAATTGAAACAACTACCACAGGAGATTTAAGGGAATGTTGCACAAAGCACAGCTGCCG
Organism: Ruminococcus callidus ATCC 27760; assembly: GCF_000468015.1. Lineage (GTDB taxonomy): Bacteria > Bacillota > Clostridia > Oscillospirales > Ruminococcaceae > Ruminococcus_C > Ruminococcus_C callidus. The sequence goes on from NZ_KI260344.1 coordinate 275, forward strand.
GTTTGGTATAATGCGGTTTTCTTCAATAGACATTGACAATTTCACATAAAAGTGTTATACTTAAAGTAAACGTAAAACCACAGAAAAATGTGCAAAAAGCACAATTCAAAATAAAAATCAAAGCAGAAAATTAGTCATTTTATTCAACTAAATTGCTGAAATCTAAGGAATATGGCTTATGAAGATGACTGACACAAAAATAATGGTGTCACGTGACAGGAGGAATTGAAATGTATCGACAAATCAGTATATGGAAGCGTGTCATTTATGGCATGCTGGCAGCCGTAATGGTGCTGACTTCGTGCAATTGGGGAACGATTTTTGCGGCGGCAGCAGCGTTGGGAAATTCCGGCACATTTCAGGTTGGTTTCGGAGCCGTTACCTCAAACGGTGCAACGCTGACGCCGGAAACCAATGACGGTGTCGGCAGCTTCTACATGATCCAGAAGCAGCAGCAAACACTGCTGACTGTGAATATTGTCCCAAATTTTTCCACAGGCTATGTTTGCGGGCAGAATCTGGAACTGACGCTGCCGTATTTGTATTGGGACGACAGCGGCGTTTTGGTACAGGTGAACAGCTTGGAGGAAATTCCTTTTGCCAAACAGCAGGCAGGGGAGTATATCGGCATGGAAGCAAAGCTGAACGACAAGAGCACTTTCGGCAATGCGACAACAGTCTATGATGCAAGCGGAGCGGAAGTGGAAAACAACAGTTATGTCCGCGGAAAAATCACTCTGAAAAATGCCTATGATCCCCTTAGCGGAAACTGTACGCCGAAGTTTGACATGCAGTTTTACACGGCGAGCAATGCGGTAAGCATTCCGGAAAATGCTGCGGCAACACTGGAAATGAAATTTTCCTATGACGGGCTGTATGATTCCGGCAATACGCTGATCGGCAACGGGTGGTCAACCGAGGAACTGGACACCAGCACCAAAATCCAGCGTACGGTTACATTTGTCAACTCCAACTTGGAGTGGAGCACGAAAATTAAAAGCGTTCCTACTGTGCAGCTGGACGAAGCGAGTACAGATAAAGACAATGCTGTCATGTGGCAGAAGTATAACTACATGGTGTACGAAGTCACAGTGCAGAATGATTCAGAAGAACTGGACAGCACCATTGACAACTACCTGATTACATTGCAGGCACAGTACAATGCGGACAAGATGCGGAGCGTTCTGGACGAAGATCTTCTCTGCTGGGAAAAGGAAAATCCGGACACGCAGAACAAAGATTTTTCGGCTGATTTTTACCAGCATCATGAGTTTATCGGAAAGCCCAATGCGGGCGGCATTCTGGTCTATGATGTCACCGATACACCGGACTGGAAAACCCAGTGGGATCTGGAACACTTTTCGAATATCCCTGCGGAAACTATCCCATATGGCTATTCCGGTACAGGTACGATTATTCTGCAAAAGGAAGTATCGGACAAGTCCCATACCCTGTATTCTGCGAGGAAAGCAGAAGAACTGAACCAGAGTGATCCTAATGAAAAGCATTATTTTGCCAGAAAATACATGGTTGCGATCCCATATCCGAATAACTTTAACAGCAGCACCGGATTTGAAAACACTTCCGGACTGACCACAACAATTTCATTCGGCGGCGGCAGCAACATTCACTGGTCGAAACAGTATTCAGATTCTACTAACTTCACTCCGCACACATGGGAGAATTTTACTCACCACAAGTATGTCAAGGACGCAGACGGCAACGAAGTGCCAGACAAGACAGTGGGTATCGGTGCAGTAGATGAATACTATCTGGACGGGTTTCACAGCATCGGTAACGTTCCGGTATTCAACGCAATCTCGACAGACCACGTGCCGGAGGATTTCGACTTACGGGAAATTCAGATCTGCCTGAAAAATGACACGGTGCATTATCCGGACATTCAGCTGAAAGACTGGTTCAAGGTAGACGGAACAGACATCAACCAGTTTATCCGGTTTGGCTTTACCGATGCAAACGGCAATGTGGTCTATAAGACTGCCGGCGAACTGGGGCTGCATCTGGAACAGGATACCGATGCCGGCGTGACAGAAGAAAAGAACTGGACACTGGAAATCGGCGACGTGCTGACCAACCAGAATGGTCTGACATTCTGTAACGAGGTAGAATTTGTATTTCGGGAGGAGATCCCACGCTATACCGAGTTCAACGGTTTGATTACCATGCGTGGTGCATTTCCGCACCTGTGGACATATGACAACAAGATCGACACCTCTTACGAAGTGCACTATTACCAGCCGCCGACGGCATCGGAGGACGGCGAGGGCAAGTGGGTTTCGGAGCCGAAAGAAGTCACACAGGCAAATGCTGTTATCCGCACAGAAAAGGCGGAACCGGCACTGACCGGCGTAGGCGTTTATGAAGATGTGATCGGTGATCTGGTGCAGAAAAACAATCCGCAGACGGTTTCCCTGAATGACGATACCGCGGCGGCTCGTTTTGTGATTTCCAACGACAGCATTTCCGAGATCAGTCCGGCAACATTGGACATCACCGGTCTGTATCCCGATGAGGATTACACTGCCGGCGGACTGGTCGCCTCGAAAATCCTGCTCAGTGAGAACCTGCTGAAGAAGGCAAAGATCGAGAAGATCGTACTGCACGGCAAGGTGGTAAACAGAGAAACACTGGTCGATTCGGATATTACGCTGGACGATCTGGAGAATTACGGTACTGATGAAAACGGCAATGTGGTAATTGCAAAGTCTGCGTGGAACACACTGACCTATCTCACTGGCATGACTGTGTATTTTCAGCGTATCAGCGACAGCATTCCGCTTGCCGATGCAGCAGATGACGGGAACTGCTATGTGCAGATTCACGGAACGCCTACCACAGAAAGGGACATCACTCCGCATGGCGTGCTGAAAACGGCATACAGCTTCGGCGAACATGACCAGACCGCGTTGGATCAAACGGTGGAGGATACCGTCACACTGAACGTGTCCAAGGTGCTGCCGGAGCTGAAAGCGAGCGTACATGCGATTCGCAAGGACGGCACAGAAGCCTCTGCGGTGCAGTCTGTCCGGTATGATAAAAACGGAATAGCGTATCCCGTTTATCCGACACTGGCTGTGCCGAACCGCAGCGAAACGGAACAGACGTGGTATCAGTTCCTGCTGACCAACAATTCCCGTTCTACCAGTTCTCATGCACTGCTGCAAGTTAATATGGACAGTGTCGGCAATGCACCGACAGACTGTCTGAAAGACATAGAGGGCTTTGACACCCGAAAAATCGTCCTGAACGGCATCGGCGACGGACGGGCGGCTGCCATCGAAAAAATTGAACTTTTCGACTGGAATAATACAACTTATACCGCAGACACCGAGGCAAATATTGTGCCCAGTCTGACGGTCGGTTCTGATGCTCTGACCGCAGATGCAGACGGCAATGTTACGTATACCGTTCCGGATACCATTCAGCGTCTGCGGAGCGTGCGGATCATTTTCTCACGCATCTACGGAAATACAGATCTGGACAATCTCAAGGAGATGAATCTGAAGCTGTACGGCTCGACAGATTGGGTCGGTGATCTGAAAGCATCGGCGAGATTCGAGGTAATTGGCAGCATCAACGAGGCATCTAAGACGGCTTCGAAGGCGACTATGCAGGTGGCAAAGACCAACCTTGTCATTACGCCCTCTGCCAATCGTCCGGAAACGAACCAGACCAGCAACAAGAGCCTGACAGTGCCGAATAAGGCAAATGATCTGTACTACGGTTTCCTGCTGGAGAACAAAGAAACTTCTGACTGCTATTCCAAGGCGGGGAAGTCGCTGATTTCTGTTGATCTCCAGAGCGTAGGCGTGAAAACGGAAAAGGACAATGCGAAAATCGTAAAGGGCTATCTGTCAGACAAGGTGACGATTTCCTCCAACTATGCCAAAAGCGGCAAAATCGAAAGCATTAAGCTGACAGCATTCCTGCCGGACGGTGTTTCCGGCCCGGCACAGGTGAAGACCGTTTCTCTGGAAGAACTGGAAAAGCATAAGAATGCGGCAGGGGAACTGGAAGTAGACCTGTCCGATTGGAAAGCACATGGCGTATACCTTGCAAATATCGAAATCGCCTATGCCGATCTGGAACGCGACCTTTCTGCGGAGCAGGGCAATGCACCGGAACTGCGTATTTACGGCACAAGTGACTGGTTTGACGATCTGACTGCGAAAATGACGGTGACACCGCAGCATGAACTGATGCAAAATCAGGCAAAATCCGCATCTGTGGCATTCCATGTAGACCGCCCGGGGCTCAGCGTCAACACCCATATTTACTATAACGATCAGAAAGAATCCACACGTGCGGCATCGGGCAACACGGACGGAAATGAAACCATTTTCGGCGTTCCGTATGACCGTGACTTTCTGCTGCGTGCGGAATTTGCCAATGAAACCATCTCGGTACTGGACGATACCCAGATCATTGCCAAGGTTCCCTATGAAAAGCAGGGAGAAGCACGAACTGGTTTCCATACCACGGAACTGCGAATTTATCAGGATCTGATCGATCAGTTCGGCAAATTTGACAATATCATTCTGACTGGTAAAGATGCGGACGATCAGGAGAAAACCGTAACCCTGCTGCCGAAAACAGACGAAGCCGGAAAGGTTACCGGTTTTTATACGGAAGATGCACCGGATACCATTTATACATATACAGACGGTGCACTGACATTTACCAGAGATACAGACACGCGGCTGTTCCCGGCGTTCGGCATCGAGAACCTGACACAGGTGGAACTGAACGGCAGACTGGTAAAGCTGGTTGACAAATCCGCATTGGAAAAGCGGTATATTGAATTTGACGGCTATGACGATTCGCTGTTCGGAAAGACCGATACGCTGGAAGTGGAAACACACAACTATCTGGACGGCTTCCGGGAATCCAAGGGCTATATCACAGAAGCATACGATAAGGACAAGTATATTGTAACGAAGAAAGACACCACGGCGATCTATGTTTCCAAGATGTATTTCGACACCACTGTTATGGCATTCTATAAAGATGCCAGTGCCGGAGATAAGAAGTACACCGCAGCAGCCAGTGCCGTGGAACATTTGCGAAAGAAGTATGCCCAGCCCACAGAAAATATGACGACTTGCTCCTGGAGAAGCGATAAGCATATACACGGCGCAAACGGTTATCTGTTCTCTGAAAAAGAGAAGTGGGGAGATAGTGCGGATAACTCCGAGTTGGAGATCGGCTATAAATCCATCGGTTCTTTCGCTGTGGACTTCCGCCAGTATCTGAACACAGGGAACAATCTGCCCAAGGCAAAGCCGACCCTTGCCGGACAGGAACACCAGTCGTATGACTATGTGCGCAATGCGTCTTTGAATACGGCGGCAACTGTGGATATTACATTAGACCTGCCGTCGAACACATTCGATGCGTACTATCTGAAAATTGATCCTCGTGCCAAGGACTATGTTCAGTCGGTTACAGCAATCTATGCAGACGGTACTAAGCGTACCCGTTCCGGACAGGAAATTCTCTATGAAGCCAACGAGAGCAATGCAGACGGAAGCTTTGCACGGCTGAATCTGCTGGGCAGCGATGCGGACATGTTCTCCGCGGACGATGCCAACTATTATAAGAAGCCGGAGAGCTATAACGGAAAGAATCCGGAAAATCCGGTGACACAGGTCGTTGTGACCATTGACATCAACCGCTATCAGACTGTCAACAATGACGGCAAAACGGCAAAGTCGCCGGACTATGGCATCTGGTATGACCAGACGGATTCTTCCACACAGGGAATGTTTGAAGTTACCGGACGTTTCTACCGCATGGATGAGGCGGTTGCTACAGCACATGCTGATGTGACTGTGGGCAAAGCCACCAATGGCAGAAGTAAGGTGCGGACAGATTCCGGTGCGGACAAGGAAAAGTCAGATTGGTCCTTCACAGACAAGTATTATGCCTGGACCAGTCACTATGATTATTATCGTTGTGGACACTATTGGACCTATGAGATATTCGACTATACTGCAAAGCATTTGCAGTCCAGCACACGTGTGCATATCGTCAACGATGAGGACAATGTGCAAAAGGGTGTCGGTGAAACCCCCGCTACAGCGGAAAACCGCAATGCAGAATTCGGAAAGGACAACAGTTTCGCGATCCGTTTTTATCGGAAGGGCAACACCAAAGAAAGCACCATTCCTACATCTCACGTCAACACGACTTGGGACGGTGTGGGTCGCTTTGCACCGAATAACGATGTTTACCATTGGGTAATGAACAGCCCGTACTCCCGTACCGACCAGTATGACTGGGTGAATAAGCTGTCCTTCACGGACAAGGTCGTGCTGTCTGACAGCCTGCCGCAGATTCGCCCTGATGATGACTATGAATACAAGGGCTTTCTGACTACCGGACTTCAGATCAAGAAAGAGATCTATCAGTATTTCCGAGATGATGACAGCATTGTGTTCACCATAAATGCGAAGAACACGAACAATGACGTTGTCGGAACGGCACAGACCATTTCTGTTCCGGTGTCTGAACTGAAAGAGATGTACGGCAAAACCGATGACTGGAACATTTATTTCGAGTACACACCGAAACAGCAGGACAACACAGATAACGGGGACAATGCAGGCGGCAGCACCGAGGGAAACGCAGACGATGCGGACACCGGAGCAAACCAGCCGCAGATCGAACCGACCTATGCCGTAAAAAAGGACGGCGGGAAATATGTTGTGGTTCTGGGCGAAGATACTTTTGTGACAGACTACAGCATGACCATGTACGATATTCCGGGTACAGGGGATTATTCTGCGGAACTGACCAACAAGGAAAAGGCAGATTATCACAATACCAATACATGGGATATTCTGGTGCAGGGCAAGCCGTATGCGATCAACAAGACAGACGATGACATGTACGGAAAGAACACTGCTCAAACCAGTGTTTCCACAGATTATGAACCGGACAAGGAAATCTACAAGCAGTCGGACAATGCGATAATCATGGGCTACCTGATCGATTTTCGGGCAGGGTATCAGCTGCAAACGGAGAATGGCAGCGTATCAGAAAAGCTGTACTATGATTACAGCCAGAGCGACAACAACACACCGAACCGCGGCTTGTTCCGCGTGAAGCTGTTCAATCAGGACAAGCAGAATGCGACTGGGCAGGAGGCGGCTGCACGTATTGACAGTGCGGCTACCACCAACACCATGGACAGCCGATACCGGCTGGAGCATATCTACCTGCCGAAATTCCTTTTGGACGACAACTGGTTCGGCGTGGCAAATCTGACACTCCAAGTGGGCAGCACGAACGTTCCGGTGAATGTGGTAAAAGGCTCCGGCGTAGACGGCATGGCAGACGGCATCTATGTGGTGCATGTCAGCACAACGGAAACCGTACAGGGCGAGAAAGTCTATACCGTTGATGTGGAACAGATTCTGCGGCAGCTGTATCGGGTAGATTCCGGCGTTCTCGGAACCTATACCAATACGACTAATCAGAAAACCTATGTCAAAGCATATGTCAACAGCTTCCAGCTGGACTTCAAGGCGAAAAAGGCAGACCGAAATGACAGCAGTACTGTGCTGTGTGACGGGGAATACCTGTCGGCGGATCATACCAAGAACACCAGTGCATTCCTGTATGACGGCGTTTATGTCGACCGGACACCGGACGATTTCACCGGTGACGAGTGGAACGCCAATTCCACGCCGACCTTTGGAAAGGCTCCCAACAGCTATCCGGAGCAGATAACCACCAACCAGCTTTCGGCAGTCTTTACCTCCATTGACCCCAATGCCAATACCTATATTTATAAGAATACGGACGGTTCTGCAAAGGGCAGCAAGAAAGAGGCAGACTATACAGTCAAGAATCTGACGGGTATGCTGAACGCAGAAGTCACCCGCACAAAGATGTACGATCAGGATTCCAAGACCGGAAACATCGATGAGGTGGACTATCTGCACCTGATGCCGTATGATTATGTAGAGTATACCATTCGGGTGAACACGCCGGACGATGCACTGATTCCGCTGGAACATACCACAGTGGACTTCTCTGTTCCAAAGGGACAGCGAATCGTTCGCTGGGACGTTGTAGATGCAGACGGAAAAGTGCTGACAACGGAAAATGCCGCGGAGAATATTCCGGCTGCGGATATTCACGCTGCTCTGTCAGACGGCGGCACGACGATCGAAGCGGCACAGGGTGTCAAGTATGCCCTGCTTGCAGCAGCAGAAGCAGAGCCGGCAGAAACTGCATACCGGCGGCTGGTGGCAGAACTGGGCAAGGGTGCAAAATCCGATGACCAGATCAAGCCGGGTGAAACGGTTTACCTGCGTGTGACCACACAGCTGACGGAAAACGACGGCAGCTATGATGCTGTCACTGTCGGCACACCGGATCTCAAAATTCATGCTGCCCCCAAGCACGGCTATCCGCAGTATGCAATCTATGATACCACCAGTTCAACACATCTGCCGAATGCAGACAGAAGATACTACTGGAACAAGACAACGACCGACCGTGCAGGCGTGTCTTATTACTACCGGTATACCAAGGCAGATGCAGACAAGCAGACACAGTATTATGCACACGTGCAGAACGAACTGACCTATCAGTCTGCTGCACCGGTAACGCTTTCCTATCAGGTAAACGACATCAAGCAGAATTACGACGGAAAGGGTGCCGTGCTGACAGTCAGCGACCTGTACAATGAAACCGGTCACCATTGCGATACCTACACGGTAGACGTTTCTTTCCTGGAAAAGCGTTCCAAGGATAGCGGCGATGTGTTCTACCGCGGCTTTGAACTGACGGAGCCCTACACAGTTCCGGAGGAAACAGACAGGTTCGGCAGAGTGGAAGTGCTCTATGCCGTTGCAGAGCCGATTACAGATCCGCGGTTTGCAGAAGACGAAAACATTGCATTCCGGACGAACGAAAACGGTGTAGAGGTGACATGGAAGTCTTACGACTACGATGCTTCCCGCACCACCGATCAAGTCGCAACTGCGAAAATGACAGCCGCCGACCTGCCGAATGTTGTGGGCGTTCGCTGGGTGTATTACGATCTCAAGGGCTTTGATACGACCACTGCGTACAGTGGTACTTCCAAGGCAAAAGCGGCTCTGCAAAATGTAACGCTGACCGGTGTCGGCAGATACCAGGATGTCACAGACGGCACAGGCGTGAGAGCAGATACCTATACCCAGTATTTCACAGCCACCAACACCTATGAGCACATTCACAGTGAAAACGAAAATGCAGTGACGGTGACTGAAAGTGGCAGCAGTGTGGCATCTGCCAAAACACCGACAGAGCACACGGCATACCTGACAGACACCAAAGTCCTGAATCCTAAGGTTTATCGGGAAAACCCCATTGCATCGTTCCACACCCAGACATTTTCTTCCGAGAGCGATGCTGCGGCAGCGTATGAGGAAAAGAAAGCACAGAAAACAAGCTATCGTCCGGGCGATACTGTTTGGCAGAAGGTAACACTGAAAAACAACCTGGCCGCACTGAGCAGCGGAAAACAGGCAGGTGAGGAGGGCAGGCTCATCAATCCGGTGATCTATGATAAGGTACCGGAATATTTTACCAAGACTTTGTACGATTCGTATGGGGTCGGCGACAGCATACCCAATTTGCGTTTGCTGAATGCGGACGGCAGCGAGAAAGATCTGAGCAATATAGAATTGTATCTGGCAGCCAAAACCGCACAAAATGGGTATGACTATGGCGGAAAGATGACCTATACAGACGGGTTCAATTCTGAAAATGCAACACAAAAGGCATTTGCAGATTTGAAGCCGGACGAAAACTCCACATATCAGATTTCCTTTACGGTATACGAACTGCGGCTGCGTTACAAAGATGCTCCCAATGCGGACTTCGTTTTGCAGCCGGGAGAACAGATCGAGTTCTGCTACTCAGCAACCATTCGGGAAGAAGAACTGCCTATGGTGTACACTGCGTCCACCTATGCAGACGATACCGCCGCATCTGTTGCAGGCGGTGACGGACTGCACCCGGCATATTTCCCCCGCATTGGTGAGTATTATCAGAACAGTATTTATCATAATTATTATAGTTCCTCTACGAACGGCAAACTTTATCCGATGTTGACCGGCGGATTCACTGATACCGGAAACGTCTGGAATAATTTCAAGCAGGTGCAGAACAGCAGTATCCAGATGGATATGGACTATCTGATGCACGATATTGGCTTCAGTGCGGATAAGAATACACAGGTGGATATGTGGGAATTTCTGGATCAGACCATTACCCACATTCCGGGTTCTTCCACTACAAGCGGCAGCATCAGCGGACAGAACAACACGCTGTTGGACGAGGATTCACAGACTGCAAAGAATATGCAGACGGTGAAATATACTGCCAATTCCATGATCGAAACGGCTGACCAGCTCCAGCAGCTGCCTCAGACCGTGAAGTACATGGCAGGCGGTGCAAACCGAGATTGGTTCCAGCTGGCAATGGGCAAGCGGAACAAGAATCATGCAGACTGGGCAGATTTGGATTCGGCAAAGGATACACCTGTTGTGTGGAGCGAAACCCGTCTCCACCTGCAAAAGGCATGGCTTGCCACCAGTTCGGAATTTGTAACCAGCAATATCCAATATGAAAAGACGAACGGCGACCACACGGAAAATGTGCTTTGCGACCCGAATTCCCCGTATTTCGGAACATACTCCAACGGAAATGGATTAAACTCCTATTATAATAGTGTACATGAGGTAACAGACCGGTCTGGTGCGGCTGCGCTGGAATATGATGAAGATGTCAAGGTACAGCTCCAGGCGTACAACTACGGCGACTGGGATCTGGACGGCGTGACATTCCTGTATACCTATGCCTATGGCATGAAACCGGTGATGAATGCAGACGGGACGCTGGATACATCTGAGATACTGGCGTATACCAACACCGGCGACTCGAAAGCAGATACATTCTCCCAGATCGACGGGACATATGTTACCGCAGAGATCATTCAGAAACCGGGAGACAAAAATCCGCAGTATCTTGCACCAAAGGCAATGCGGGATGCGGCACAGAACACAAGCATCACAGACGGTGCAGACGGATACTATACCGCAAAGGAATACACCCCGTATGTGGTGAAGATCACTGTAAAACAGTCACTGAAAAAATGGTACGGCAGGGGCAGCGACTTCGGCTATATCACACGGGTGACACTTCCGGCAAGAGTATACACCGATACGGCAAGCGGCACATGGTACGATCGTGTTCTCACCCAGCCCTATGTGGCAGAGGGTAGCCAGAATCATCTGTATTACCAGATCTATGACATCGACCACTGGGACGGTTCCACCAAGGTGCTGACAAAGCACAACCAGCTGTACGGCATGGACTACCTCTGGAGTCCGCTGTATTGGTATTGGTATGACAGCGACGGACAGCTTGGAAGTCTGAAATACCTGGCATCCTCTCCGAATATGCCGTCTGTCAACGGCTACAATATCCAGAACAAGGAAGTCGTAGCAGACGGCAGCGGCTATCGCTTTACCAACAATGACAGCATTGACCGTTACAGCAGCGGTAAGACCATGTTCTACGCGGAAACCGGCACCAGAGCCGTGCTGCGGAAACCTCTGGTACGCAGCTGGACAACCATCAGCGAAACCATCGGTAAGGATGAAACCGAGATGTATGGCAAGACGGTAGAGCAGTACTACACCGAGACACAGGGCGAGGTCAACTGGATCAATGTCCATGTGGAGAATAATTATTACTGGGATCAGTACGGCTACAGCGGCAGTGCCGGTACTGAAGGGTACAACAACGAAAAATCGCTGCACAGCTATGGTACAGACGGCGGTCAGAAGGGTTCGCTCTCGCTGCCGGTCATCACCAACATTCTGCCCTATGGCATCGTTCCGGTTGCGGCGGATGGCTCTCGCTATACCACGGACAACGACAAAAACAACAAGCCTCTGAACTGGGAGCTGTACGACAAGGATGCTACCACTAAGCTGACAGATCAAATGGCACTCTATGATACTGAGGTCTACTATGATGATTCTACCAAGCGTTATGTGGTGCAGATCTTTGCCAAGGAGGAAAATGATACCGAAAAGGCAATGACTGCAGCGGAACTGGCAGAAAAGCGGGAAAAGGACGCTGCGATTCGGAATGGCAGTCTGTACAATTTCTGCATCAAGACCTTTACTTATGCAGAGCCGGACGATGTGATCAACGGCGTGGAAGACGAAGACCTGCTGGAAAATTACCTGAACAACTATTCCTATGTTTCCAGCAGAGTGAACGCTTACCGGTTTATCACGGACAATGACATTTCCGGAAATCCGTACAAGGTTTGCTCGGCGGCAGTGATTACACCAATTATCAATTACTATTCCACCTATGCGTTCCGAAAAAAAGACGAACGAAAAGATGCAGTTGCTGCAACTGCAAAGGTGACTCGTCATTATTATGGCGGTGTTAACTATTACAAATCCGAAGATACCCTGCCCATGTATCCGGACACAGATAACGACGGACTTTCGACCACCAATCCGGATCCTTACGTTCTGCTGACCCATAAGTACGAAAACGGTACCTATATGCTGGGCAGCATGAGCCGGTACGCCGAGAGCGATTCCATGGAAATGGATGAGTACCGAAAGAACAAGCCGCTGTCGGAGGAAATTCGTTCCGCACTGAACCGCGATGTGACACTGCGTGACAACAGCAGTGATATGCTTTTCCAGGATATTACTTCTGCCAATGTGATGCAGGATTCCGGCGTTGTGAATACGCTGAAGATTCGCACGCAGACTCCGTCTTTAAAGGCGGAGAACATGGTAGCTGCTGAAAAGACCGAAGAAGGCGAAAAGGGCTTTGCCGGAAACAAGGAAGATCTGGACGAAGTGAAAACTCGTCAGCAGTATCAGAACAACGGGAAAAACTTTGACTACAGTGATATTCTCTGGTACAGTGCCAAGGTTTCCAGCCAGTCGGAGGCAGACTATCGTTACCGCGGAAGCATCTTCCACGCTAAAATGGTTGTCACATTCCAGCTGCCGGAAAATGTACGGTACTGGGACGAGGACAATCTGCTGGACGACTACTATCTGGAATACACCGATAAGTCGGGGAAAAAGCAGACATTTACCATGGCAGAGGCAAAGGCTGCCGGCTGGGGCATTGAGCTGACACAGCGGTACTTTGCCGGAGCAGTTGCACCGGCAGAAAACACGGCGGACGGACTGACACGGGCAGATTCTGCCACAAAGCGTGGCGGTGAAACGCTGGTATTCGAGATCACCACGCCGAAAGATGACGGCTTCGACTGCACAAATGACAACACCTATGTGGCAGGCTGTCATCCGGCGGGCTATTTCAATGGCACGCTGAACTTTAAGATCAAGACACGAATCGACAACCTGGAACTGCCGGCGGATACGGACAGCAGCTGGGAGGATTATTATGCCAAGGTCTATGCAACGTTCGAACAGACAGACGGCAAGTTCGCCATTACAAAGGACGGTCTGTTTGCAGAACGTGATGCAGACGGCAAGTACTACATCCGCGGCGGCTGCCTGATGCCGAAGCAGGACGAGAACGGCTATGTCTACAACGACTACGGCAATATCGTCTATGAAAAGAAACTGCGGCAGGAAGTGCCGGCAAGTGACATTGTATATGATACCTATGATTTCAACTTCACCGGACAGACTATGGAGGGCATGCAGCTGCAAAATGCGGTGCGGGTGAAGGATACCAACCGTCCAAAGAACAATGCCATTCCGGAGATCGAACCTTTTGACGGCGTTGTGCCGGGTGAGATCTATCTGACCGCTTCTTCTGCGAAAGTTGCTGTTACTGCACCGAAAACCACGGTGCGTGCAGATCTGAACTATGAGCGTGTGCGTGTCAACGACCCGAACTCCTCTATTGTCATTGCGGAAGACCCGCATATTAAGCAGATTTATAAAACTGTCAGCTATGTCGATCAGGTGTCTAACGATACCGCATCGGTAAACGAATTCGTGGTCAACTACAATCTGGCAAACTACGCAACGCTGCGTGGTACCACAAAGGTGGCACCGGTCAACAAACCGGGCGTGCTGCCTCACGTTTCAGAGCTGGTTTATCCGAATGTAACGGAAATTTCTACCGGTAACTGGGCAATTCCGTCAGCAGGTGCACTGGAAACCGAGTATGCCGCAGACCAGCAGCTGGTTCATGACATTCTGGAAAAGCACCTGAAAGTGTATCCGTATGTGCTGATCAGCACGGACCCTGCCAATGAAGAAGCATTCCTTGCACCGGAAACGAAGCAGGACGACGGCATTTATTCAAATGCCTATGCCAACAGCAGCAAGGGAACCAGCTGGTGGGTACGCATCGGCGAAGAACAGGGCTATGCTCTGGATGCAAACAAAACCATTGCACTGGAAGAGAGCAATCTCCATTTTGACAGCACCAACCAGAAGCTCCAGCAGCAGCTGTCACAGCTTAATCTGAAAAAATCCATTCGTCAGGTGCGTTGGGTGATTCGGACAGAGGGCTTTACGGAAACGATTTCCGGAACTCAGGTCCGGCTGACCAACGCAGAGGCACCCCGATATTTTCCGGTGCCGAAGGGATTGTATGTGAATGCAGATGCAGACGACACCACAGAGGGCAGACAGGACCGCAACGATGTGGACAAGTATCACTATGGTCTGGAACCCCTGAGCGAAAGCATCAAGAAAAACAGTCCCCATGTGGCATTTACCACTGCACCGAATGACCCGTCTATCTCCAATTCTGTACACAACAACCATTTCGCCAGCGTGATCCTGCGTAGCGATGACTTCAAGTATGCGGTTTCCGGTGATGCGTCCAGAGTGGGCTTCTATCTGGATCCGCAGCTGCCGTGGCTGGGTATCGATATTGATGCCAAGTATTTCAGCGGTGCTGCAAACAAGGAATACAAATGGGATTCCAATACCAGCGGTATTTCCAGCGGTACCGGCAAGATGCTGAAATATACAGTGACTTATAAGAATCTTAGTCAGGAACTGCTGAACACAAGTACGTATAACCGGAAAAATGCAGAGGCAGACAAGCTGTCTGATCCTACGGTTTCTCTGGCACTGCCGTATCTGGAATCGCTCTCTGCGGACGCATTCCAGTATGTGCAGTATCAGGACGACTCCAACGGCAGTATTGACGGTTATTTCGTCGGCGATCACTACACCAGCACTGCGGAAAAGAACAGCGACAATCAAGTGGTAACGCCTGCGAAGAATCTGGACGATGTGACACCGCAGTGGACATGGCATATTGAAAACGAAAAGGGCGAATTTGTTTCCCTGAAAGACAACGGTGATGTTTCACTGGAAGACGTAGACGTGGAAGAACTCCCGTATGCAGACGTGACAAACACCGAAGTCGCTATGGACACGCAGAAGAACCCCAACCCCTACTTTGTGACAAAACCGATCTCCACCAATGTACTGAACCGGAAGATCGTCAACTTCAAGTTCTCCGGAACTCTGGAGCCGGGACAGCGTATTGTGGTAGAACTCATGGTGCCGCTGGACATCAGCAACAGTAACATCGTTTCTGCGGAACTGATGCAGGCAAAGGCATATGGTTTTAAAAACGGTTCTTTCCGGCCGTATATTCCGGATAAGCAGGGAAAAGTCAAGATCGTTGCCTATGAAGTAGACAGCCATGATGTCAACGACAACAAAAGCAGCGGCGATATGACACTGACGATCACATCACAGGCAATCACCCTGCTTTCGATCGATAATGTCACACAAATGAAAACAGCCACTTCCGATCTGGATTCCGTAAAGGCGGCAATTCCGGTTCGGGTACAGGAGGGCGGCAATTACTCTTACTCCATTTCTATGCAGAACAGTTCAGATTCGGATACCGAGTATAAGACGCTGCTGTTTTATGATGTGCTGCCGTATGTGGATGACACCAAGGCAACAGATTCGGAAGCTAAACGTAACTCGAAATGGAACGGTTATCTGATTCCGGATTCCGTGCGGCTGAAGCAGGTATCCACCAGCGGTACAGTAAATCTGAATCCGTCTATGTACACCGTCTGGGTCGGACCGATCATCAAGAAGAACGGCAGCTATGTGCTGCAGGATGTCAGCATCCTCCCGAAGCCGGCAGATGATCTGATGGATACCGAGAAAAACAATTTCTACCGGAATCTGTATCAAGATGTAAACGGAAAGAATTCGTATTTTGTCAAGCTGTCTGAACTGATCGGCGATCACAAAGCCGGCAGGATCTCTGATGCCGAATACGATCGGCTGGTACGGGGGATCCGTGCGATCTGGGCACAGATGAATAATGCCGACACCAGACTGGACAAAAAGAACCGTATGGAACTCTACTATGAGATGCATGCACCGCTGAATCTGCCGAAGTATGTTGGTACACCTACAACTGAGGACGAGAATGAAAGTGCAGCATCTGCGGAGAGTATTCGCAAGCAGGTAGAGGGTGTGACACAATGGAACACCTTTGCTTCCGGCTATGATTCTGCAAGTGCGATCGGCAAGAACTATCAGCTCTTTGAAAACACACAGGCCGGTGCCTATATTTCTGCCCCCAGCGGAAAGGGCTATATCGGCAGCTATGTCTGGAGCGACCTCAACTATGACGCTCAGTGTAACGAAGCAGAATATGAGATGTCTGCCAACGGACGGCTGCTGCCTACCGGCAAATGGACGACCGATATTGACTTTGACGGAAAGCCGGACGATCCGGGTATCAATGGCGTAAAGGTGGAACTGCTGACGAAGAAGGGCTATTCCGTCAACGTCAACGGTGAGGCAGTGATTGCCGATCCGGATCCTGACAGTAACCCGAATCCGGAAAAGACACGTTATGTTGTCATTGACGAGGAAACTGGTCAGCCGAAAACCATTGTAGAAAACAACACCAATTCCTATCAGTATACGTTTGACGGACCGGTGACTTATACCACCGAAAGCGATTATTACGGAAATCAGGGCTACTTCATGCTGTCGAATCTGACACCGGGAGATTACCGGCTGCGGTATACACTGCCGCAGGGATACGATCAGTACTCGGTTACAACACGGGAACTGGGACAGACTGGCACAGCACTGAAAGTATACCGTGACGGAAATGTCGTTTATACCGGCATTCGCACAGAAGATGACCAAACGGCAGTTGCCAACGAAATTGCCAACAAAGAGGCTTCGTTCGGAAAGCTGATCGTACAGACGGCACCGATTCATGTAGATGCGGTGGAAGAAGATCTGACAAAGCATCAGGCTTATGACACCGCCATGACTTCCTATATGCTGGGTGTTTCCAGAGGATACACTTACGGCGGCTGGGCATGGGTCGATGAAACAGACAACAACGGCACCATCGAAAGCGACGGCATCATGCAGGAAGCCGAACAGAAGCTGAAAGATGTGACGGTGGAAATGCACGAAGTCGATGCAGACGGCAATATCTCTCCGGAAATCGCCGTTGACGGCGACGGCAATCCGGCAGTATTCTACACGGGAACAGACGGCTACTATCAGTTCCGTCTGTATCCGAACAAGAACTATGTGGCAGTGGCAAAATATGAGGGCAGTTCTGTTATCCCGTATAAGCCTTCGCCGTTTGTTCTGCACAACGATCCGCTGGAAACATCAGATGATAACGATCTGACCAAGGCGGTGAACAATTTCCGCACACGGCCGTTCCAGACCGGTGTGCCTTACGACAAAAACCAGAAGCCGCTGTATGAAAATGACGGTCAGACCTTCCAGATCAACAGAAGCATTTCTCTGGGATTTGTGGACGGCTCCCGTGGATTTATCGGACAGTGGATCTGGGACGACGAAAACTATAACGGCATTCGGGATACCTTTGAAAAGGGTATCGAGGGTGTGACCGTGACCTTGCAGCCGTTCTACTATGACGGCGATACCGGAAAATGGGTAGCCATTACCGGTGGGGAACGCGACATAAAAACTTCGGAATCCGGTTCTTATGTATTCCAGAATGTTTCCAGTTACTACGAAAAGGACGGCAGGGAATATCTTGCTGGCTATCGGCTGTACGTTGATCCGGCAAAGAATCCCCAGCTGTACCAGAAGTATGCGATCACCAAGTATAAGCAGTATCCGAACAGCCGTTCTACGGAAAACAGTGACCTGCAATATACCGGTGATATGCAGTACTCTCTCATTGGCGATGACTGGTTCGAGTATGGCGAAAACGGCAATATCACAGCAACGTATCACAACTATGATAAAGAAGACGACATCATTATCATTGCCGGAGAAACGAAAAACCAGAACAGCAACGTCATCGACTATAAGAACACCCATTATGATACCGGCGAAGCACAGCGTCTGCTGGACTACAGCGGCGGCTTTACGGAGATTCAGACTTCTGAAGTAACCGGTTATCTGTGGGAGGACAACGGTAGGAATGCAGCCGGAGAATATCAGGAGGCATTCGACTATGACGGTATCCGCAATACCGTGACCGATGCGGACGGCGCGACACAATTCTATGAAAAGGGAATTGCCGGAGCGACTGTTCAGCTGGAACAGTATGTTCTGCAAAATGGTACCTATGTACCGGTAACAAGCGGAAACCGTACTGTGAAAACTGATGAAGACGGCAAGTACACATTCTCCGGTGTTTCCACATATGCGGAAATCAATGGGGAAAAGGTGCTGGCACATTATCGTCTGAAGCTGCTGTCGTTGCCCAGCGGCATGGAAAACTATGCTGTTACCCGCTATCGGCAGAACGGCGATGCGGAAACCCAAGTGATCGACAGCCACCTGATCTCGCAGAACGGACAGCACGGAGCAGGCAATGCAGATTATGACATTGCGTCTTATCTGACCTCTCCGGCTGACGGTGATTATTTCATCACTGCAAAGAAGTCCCAGCCGGAAACAGAAGCTGGCATTGACGGAAACACCTATTTTGAACCGTACATTCTCTATGATGATGCAGCAGTGCACGGCGGAAATCATGATTATGCTTACGATTACATCAAGGCAAAGGATTATAACGGTTATGACGGCGGTCTGAAAGCATTTGAAACCGCCTCTGTCAGCGGCGTGGTCTGGGAGGATACCAACTATAATGGTATTCAGGACGACGGCGAAGCAGCATATCATAACAGCAAGAATCCGGCAGTTGTAAACTTGCAGCAGTATTTCTATCGCGGCGGCGAATGGGTGCTGGAAAATGCAGCATTCCGGACACACGAAACCAAAACAGACGGAACCTACACGTTCAGCAATCTTCCCACCTATGTGGAAAAGGACGGCGTAAGGTATCTGGCAGGCTATCAGGTACTCCTGAAAACAATGCCGAAAGATTATGCGGCAACGAAGTACTGGAACGATGCAGATCCGTCAAAGGTTTACAGCAAACTGTATGTGACCGATGCCGATGGTGCCGAGGACAGCCAGCGGACAGGTGACCTGCCGGTTACTGTGCTGCAAGGCAATCACGAAATGCTGATTCCGGCACGGGAGGCAAAGGCAGGCACACAGTCCAACGATGCAGAACCGTATACGGATTACAACTGGGCATATGTCTGCGGCACGAACATCAAAAATATCGACACGCCGAATACTGCACAGCAGAAGTACTATGATCTGGTAACAGCAAGAGATTATGAAAATCTGAATGCCGGTCTGAAAAAACGCAACATTGCGGCAGTAAAGGGCAGGATCTGGGAAGATACGGATTACAACGGCATTCTGGACAGCGGTGAAAAGGGCAAGAACGGCGTTTCTGTCACTCTGGAACAGTATCGCTATGATGCTGCCGTAAAGCAGTTTGTTCACATGAACAATGACATGACTGTGAAAACTGATGCCAAAGGCGTATATCAGTTTGCCAAGGTGCCGACCCACTTTGTGGTTGACGGCACAGATCAGCTGGCATATTACCGCATTCGTGCGGCTGTGCCGGCGGGATATGCGGTGACACGGTATCGTCAGGCAACAGATGACACGAAAACAGACAGCGACTGGATCGCAGAAACGAATTATCTGACTGCACCGGACAATGGAGATTACTTCCTGACAGCACAGCCGGCACAAGGTAACGCTCCCTATAATCTGACTGATGCTGTCACAAACAAGGAATACGATTCCATATTGAATGCAGACGTGACTGACATTTATAACGGCGGTCTGAAAGCGTTCGAAACCGGAAAGATTCAGGGCGTGGTTTGGTTCGACAAGAATTACAGCGGCTTGCAGGAAACCGGTGAAACGGCAATGGCGACACAGCAGACGGTCTATCTGGATCAGTATTATCTGGACGATGCCGGAAGCTGGAAGCTGCATCAGACACTCTCCGCAAAGACTGCGGCAAACACAGGAGTATATCAGTTCTCCAAGCAGCCGACCTTTGTGACGGTTGACGGAAAGATGTATCTGGCAGGCTATCGCCTGCGGCTGAACGCGGTGCCGGACGGTTATGCTGTGACAAAGTATCAGGTGCTGGATCCCACAGGAAGCTGCATCAACAGTGACCTGCTGACAGCATCTCAGGAAACGAATGCAGATCAGACCGTGGACTTCAACCAGCCGGACGAGTATATCTTGCTGGCAAAGAAGGCTGTTCACGGTGCACCCGGAAGCAAGGAGTCAGGATTCCACGAATACTACGTGCGGAAGTACGACAATGTCGATTATGATATTGTTACCGCAAGAGATTCTGACGGCGTATACAACGGCGGACTGAAATCCATACAGACTGCGGCAATGGACGGACGAATCTGGAACGACCTCAATTATGACGGTACAATGGATTTGAGCGAAAGCGGCTGCGGCGATCTCCATTTGACACTGTATCAGTATTATCTGGACGGAACGATCTGGAAAAAGACTGCGGCGACTATGACCGCAGTGACCAACAGCAACGGTCTGTATCATTTTGAAGGTATTCCCACTTATGCGGAAGTCGGCGGCAAGCGGTATCTGGCTGGGTATCAGCTGCACTTAGATGCACTGCCGGACGGCAATGCAGTTACTGTACTTGCCAACGACAACAAGCTGCACTGGAAGAATGGCGAACTCACTCTCATGGGCGAGCAGGAATATCTGATCGTTGCAGCAGAGGCACAGCCGTTTACCGGAGAACATACCGGAAACACACCGCAGTACAACACGTATTACGACCGCACTTACAGTGCAGTTCCGAATACGGATACGATCTACGACATCACAGAAAGCCGTGACAGCAAGAACGAGTACCATGGCGGCGTTCGGGCGTTCCAGACAACGTCTGTCAGCGGACGAATCTGGAATGATGCCGATTATGACGGCGGCATGGCGGCGGAAGAAGCTGGCATGGAAGGCTTGTCGATGACGCTGGAGCAGTATTACTGGGACGGCACCACATGGCTGCCGACAGCACAGCAAAATTACACTGCAACTGTAAACACCGACAGCAACGGGGACTATCATTTCGAAAATGTTCCCACATTTGTGGAGATCGGCGGCGAGCGGTATCTGGCTGGCTATCGGCTGAAGCTGGACGCACTGCCGAAGGACGCTGACGGTAAGATCACCTACGGCATTACCAAGGCAGGCGGCGACAGCAAATTCCAAAGACTTGAAAATCCGTATCAGAGCGAGAACCTCTATCTGACAGCACCGGATCAGTATCTGATTCTGGCTGCTGAGGCAAAGACAGAAACCGATTCGACATACCGAAAGCACTACAACGGCAGTGACTATGACATTGCAGATGCCGCAGCCCAGACAGACTGGAACGGCGGCTTGAAGCAGGTCGAAAAGGCACAGATCGTTGGACGTGTCTGGGACGATGCAAATTACAACGGCTTGCAGGATACCGGCGAGGGAAACATTTCCGGCGTAGAAATTACGTTGGAGCAGTACTACCGCGATGCCAACGGCAACTATCAGCCTACCGGCATATTCCAGAAGGATTCTGATGCCAACGGCGAGTACCGGTTTGACAATGTGGATACGTTCTGTAATGCAAATGGCGAAACCTACCTCTGCTATTATCAGCTGAAAATGACAGGTGAAGTGCCGGACAATTACACCATTACCTGGTACCGGCAGGGCGATGATCCCGCAAGGGACAGCGATCTGGATGCGGAGAGCCGTTATCTGACGAAAGACACCTATTTTGTTTGTGCAGCTGCGGATACAGACAGCACGGATTATGCAGTGGACGGCAGAGATATTCTCCGAAAGGAAGATGTTTCCGGTTATGATGCCGGCTTTACACAGTTGGCAGTAGGGGACATCTCCGGACGGATCTGGATCGACCACAACTATGACGGCATGCAGGACGAAGCAGATGATGCGGCGAATACCGCAGAGGACAAGACGGCAATTGAAAATGTTACCGTCAAGGCAATACAGTATTATTATGACGGCAGCCAGTGGCAGCCGAACGACACGGCGTATACAGCCAGCACAAGCACAGATGCAGACGGCAAATACACACTGGCGAATCTGCCCACCTGGGTGAGAATCAACAATGTGGATTATGCCGCAGGCTATCAGCTCTGTCTGGAAAATCTCCGCGGCAATTATCTGGCGACACAGTATCGTGTGGGAACTGACCGTACCAAGGACAGCGACCTCCGACTGGACAGCACATATCTGACGAGTGCGAATGAATACATTGTTCCGGCGGCAAATGCGTATGACGATGCCAACGGAAACCAGAATGGTGCTTCTGTACGGGAAGTTCCGGACAGCAACGGTACCATGTACGCAGTAGACCTTGCATGCGGCAAGAATACCGGACATTATGATGCCGGACTCAAGCAGCAGGACAAGGGCGTGATTCGCGGTACCATTTGGAACGATGCGAACTATGACGGTTTGTATAATTCCAACGAAGTGCCGGTGGCAACTTCGGTTCGCGTGATACTGACCCGTGAGATCTATGAAAACGGAAACTGGATACCGGATACTGCATTTGGTGAGGTTTCTGAAATTGTGGATCACGGCGAGTATCAGTTTACGGATCTGGACGTTCACGTGCCGGCAGACCTGTCAGATGACAGCACTTCTGGCAACAAGGATCGCATCTATGGCTATCAGATCCGGCTGGATCTGGCAACTGTGCCGGATACCTATGCGGTGACCAAGCAGTATGCGGAATCGGAGCAGGCTCTGAAAAACAGTTTCCTGAATCCCCGTGACGGCAGTCTGCTGGCAAAGGACGAGTCGCACATCATTTTGGCGGCGAAGGCAACTGATGCAGATCGGGAGCATACCATTACCATTGCAGGTACCACATATGCACCGGCAAATCTGGCGAAATCTGTCGCACCGCACAACGGCGGTCTGACTGCAATCGAAACTGCGTCCAT
>NZ_KI260345.1:0-1260 GCF_000468015.1 Ruminococcus callidus ATCC 27760
CTTTTTTGTCTTTTTTCTATTATACCATATTTGCAGCGTAATGAGAAGATTTAATCAGTGTTTCCCTAATACTTCCAGAGCTTTGCAGTAAGAGCGAATTTTTTCGGCGTTTTTGCCGTCATCGGGTGCATTTCAAAAAATTTTGGGTGCATTTTTGCCCACAAAAAAACGTTTACGCAAACAGAAAACCGATTCAGAGGGAAATCTGAGCCGGTTTTTCTGCTTTTGAACACGTTCCAAAGAACGATTACTTTTTGAAATCCACGTTGTTTTTGCTGATTTTTGGGCATAAAAAAGCACCTCTAAATTGTATCAAAATAGAGGTGCAAGTATGGTGGAGGCGATGCTTACAGTGGTAAAATCACTTATTTGCAACCTTTCAAAATGGGAAAAGTCCGAAACTGCGTGGATTTTTCGTTTCTTCACTGAATCGCTTTAACTGGGTTACGATGTTAATGGGTTTCACTTAGTTACGGTCATTCATTAGTTAGGCAAACCAAAAGATCAATCCAGCAATCCTACCACAACCTGTCGCTGTGTTCCGTCATCGGTACAGGTGATGATGGTGATTCTGTCATCGCCGAAATCATCAAGCACCCAGACAGCATCCGGATCGACGATTTTGCTTTCGGCCACAGTGTAATGATACGCCTGCTTTTGCTTGTCATGCAATGTGATTTCCATGCCGATCTCCACATTTTTCAAGTTGTTGAAATATTCCTTGTACAGTGTGCTGCTGTGCCCAGCAATGCAGTAATTGCCCTTGCCAAAATCGCCGCTATCCTTGAAATGCCCTGCCGCTTTGGCGAGCGTTTCATTGTCAGTTCCTTCTAAAATGGGGGCTTTGATGTTTAGGTCTGCAATTTCCACAACTGGATTATTCTCAAGCAAGATTTGCTTTTGATAAAGCCGGTAGCACTTTCTCACACCGAAAAATCCAAGAATACTGATACCAATCAAAATTGCAAGCAGTCCCGAGAGAAACATCCCCCACTGCTTTTTGCTCTTACTCATCCTCTTTACGCTTGAGGACACCAGATGCCTTCACCGCACCGAATCCGAATGCCATGAACAGTGCTGCACCCACGCACAGGAGCCAGTTTGTCATAGCGTTGTTTCCGGTTTGGGGCAGGTTGACTTCTGCGTTGGAAGAATCTGTACCGGTGCCGGTTTTCGGATCAACGGTGTAAATGTCCAGCACATTGCCGTTTAAGTCGGTCAGCGTGATCTCATATGCATTCTCCGAGCGTGCAGTGATTT
>NZ_KI260345.1:1360-2596 GCF_000468015.1 Ruminococcus callidus ATCC 27760
CCCAGCTGCAAAGATCTTCGTCTGCAATGTTGGTCACGCTTGTAGTTGTTGCCGTTGTGATCGTGGTTGCCGATGTTGCGGCGGTGGATTCTGTGTCGGAAGCACTGGTGATTGTGGTTATAGTTGTTTCACTTGCGGTAGTGCTTTCCTTTGTCGTTGTGGTTGTTTGAGTTGTTGCAGCCGTTTCGCTTGTAGCAGTTGTTGCCTTAGTTGCAGAGGTTGTTCCGCTTGTGGCAGTCGTTGCCTCAGTTGTTGCGGTTGTTTCGTTTGTGGTAGTTTCTTCGGTTGTTGCGGTTGTTTCGTTTGTAGTAGTTTCCCCAGTTGTTGCACTTGTTTCGCTTGTGGTAGTAGTTTCTTCGGTTGTTGCAGTTGTTTCGTTTGTAGTGGTTTCTTCGGTTGTGACAGTTGTTTCGCTTGTAGCAGTTGTTGCCTCGGTTGTTGCGGTTGTTCCGTTTGTGGTAGTAGTTTCCTCGGTTGTTGCGGTTGTTTCGTTTTTGGTAGTAGTTTCTTCGGTTGTTACAGTCGTTTCGTTTGTGGTAACTGTAGTTGCCTTGGTTGTTGCGGTTGTTTCGCTGGTAACAGTCGTTGCCTTGGTCGCAGAAGTCGTTCCGCTGGTGGCAGTCGTTGCCTTGGTCGCAGAAGTCGTTCCGCTGGTGGCAGTTGTTGCCTTGGTCGCAGAAGTCGTTCCGCTGGTGGCAGTCGTTGCCTTGGTCGCAGAAGTCGTTCCGCTGGTGGCAGTTGTTGCCTTGGTAGTGGCAGTTGTTTCCTTTGTTGTGGAAGTTGTTTCGTTTGTAGTAGTCGTCGTTGTCGTAGTAGCAGTTGTGGTGGTCGTTGTTGTGGTAGTGGTCTGTGCATTTACCACAACCGTGCCGGTCACAACATTATAGTTCTCGCTGTCCTCCGGGGTGAACTCCCATGCCAGGGTGTTCTTTCCAGCGATCAGTTTCTTGAGCTTGCTGACGATCTTCGCTGCACCCTTAGTGCTGTCCTTGCTGATGCTCAGCCCCAGTTTTTCCACCAGGTCGCCCTCGGTGTGGCTGTCGCCGTCTACGGTCACTTTCACCGTCGGGTCAGCCTTTGCCACCAGAAAATGCAAGGTCAAGTTTGCGGTATTGCCGTTTTTCGCGGTGAATGTAAAGGTCACGTCCTTGCCGTTTGTGTACACCTTTGCAGGCTTGCCGGAAAGCTTACCGCCGTCCAGTTGCATGCCGTCCAGCATGGTGGAACCAGTTGCAA
>NZ_KI260345.1:2696-2969 GCF_000468015.1 Ruminococcus callidus ATCC 27760
TGCCGTCCAGCATGGTGGAACCAGTTGCAACCTTGACGGAAACGCCGCCTACGGCATCTGCATTTTTCACGTAATCCTGCAAGTTAATTTCGTCCATGTCCTGACCGTAAACGCACTTGATCTGCGTGGTCGCTGTGGCAACCTGAACCAGAACAGGTTTCACCGTTGCCGACTGCTCCACCGCCTTGGCAGTTTCTACGTCGGTTTCGTCAGACAGGAAATGCTTTTTGCAGTTCTCGCAGGTCCAGTATTCCACGTTTCCGGCTTCGGTGT
>NZ_KI260345.1:3069-4738 GCF_000468015.1 Ruminococcus callidus ATCC 27760
GCGTAGAATCGCAGGAAACCGTAATTTCAAGCGAATCGCCGCAGCCAAAAAATGCAAAATCTCCGATGCTTGTGACACTTTCCGGAATTTCAATGCTTGCTAAATTTCTGCAATTGGAAAACGCACCCTCTCCGATGCTTGTGACACCTTCTGGAATTTCAATGCTTGTTAAACTGCTGCAATCGAAAAACGCATAATCTCCGATGCTTGTGATGCCATCTTCAATCACAACTTTTTTTACGCTGGCTTTCTTCTGGGCTGCAGGGCTATTGTTAGTACCATAATTCTTCATTGCTCCTGTGCCGCTGATGGCCATTGTTCCCTCAGCGTCCAGTGTCCAGGTCAGGTTGCCTTCGTTCCAGCGGATTACAACTTTGTCTGCAACTTCACCGAAATTTTCGCTTGTCAGCGTAGAGCCATTTTCAAGAAGTACCTCGGTCAGAGCAGTACAGCCGGAAAATGCATAAGTTCCGATGCTTGTGACACTACCTGGAATCGTGATGTCTGTCAAGCTGCTGCAATACTTAAACGCATAATTTCCGATGCTTGTAACACTCTCTGGAATCGTAATACTTGTCAAGCTGCTGCAATCTCGAAACACATTATTTCCGATGCTTGTGACGCTACTTGGTATCGTGATGCCTGTCAAGCTGCTGCACTCAAAAAACGCATAATCTCCGATGCTTGTGACACTACCTGGAATCGTGATGTCTGTCAAGCGGATGCAACTGCAAAACGCAAAATTTCCGATGCTTGCGACACTACCTGGAATTTCGATGCTTTCTAAGACAGTGCAATCGAAAAACGCAAAATCTACGATATTTGTAATGCCATCTTCAATCACAACTTTTTTTACGCTGTCTTTCTTCTGGGCTGCAGGGCTACTGCCAGCACCATA
The DNA here is from genome assembly GCF_000468015.1 of Ruminococcus callidus ATCC 27760. Lineage (GTDB taxonomy): Bacteria > Bacillota > Clostridia > Oscillospirales > Ruminococcaceae > Ruminococcus_C > Ruminococcus_C callidus. The sequence continues at coordinate 3,968 of NZ_KI260345.1, forward strand.
CTCCTTCATCGCCCCTGTGCCGCTGATGGTCAGTGTGCCGTCGGCGGTGAGTGTCCAGGTCAGATTGTCTTCGTTCCAGCGGGTTACAACTTTGTTTGCAACTTCACCGAAATTTTCGCTTGTCAGCGTAGAGCCGCCTTCAAGAAGCACCTCGGTCAGAGCAGTACAGCCGTCAAACACATTGCTTCCGATACTGGTGACACTCTTTGGAATGGTGATGCTAGTTAAGTCAGTGCAACTCTCAAACGCAGATTCTCCGATGCTTGTGACACTACTTGGAATCGTGATGTCTGTTAAGCTGCTGCAACCGGAAAACGCACCATTTCCGATGCTTGTGACACTACTTGGAATCGTGATGCCTGTTAAGCTGCTGCAACCGGAAAACGCACCATTTCCGATGCTTGTGACACTACCTGGAATCGTGATGTCTGTCAAACTTCTGCAATCGGAAAACGCAGAATCTCCGATGCTCGTAACGTCCTCTTCAATCACAACTTTTTTTATGTTGCTATTGTCGCATGCAGGGCTATCGTAAGAGTAATCCTTCATCGCCCCTGAGCCGCTGATGGTCATTGTGCCGTCGGCGGTGAGTGTCCAGGTCAGATCGCCTTCGTTCCAGTAGGTTCCGATTATGCTTTCGTCTACGCCGAGGTTTCCGCTCGTCAGCTTAGAGCCGTTTTCAAGAAACACCTCGGTCAGCTTGTAGCAACTGAAAAACACAAACTCTCCGATGCTTGTGACACCTTCTGGAATTTCGATACTGGTTAAGCC
>NZ_KI260345.1:4838-5475 GCF_000468015.1 Ruminococcus callidus ATCC 27760
TGACACTACCTGGAATCGTGATGTCTGTCAAGCTTCTACAACCAGAAAACGCATATTCTCCGATACTTGTAACGCCATCTTCAATCACAACTTTTTTTATGTTCTCATTGTCGTATGCAGGGCTATAATAAGTATTGTAATCCTCCTTCATCGCCCCTTTGCCGCTGATGGTCATTGTGCCGTCGGCGGTGAGTGTCCAGGTCAGATTGTCTTCGTTCCAGTAGGTTGCGATTTTGCTTGCATCTACGCCGAGTTGTCCGCTTGTCAGCGTAGAGCCGTTTTCAAGAAGCACCTCGGTCAAAACAGTACAGCCGCCAAACACATTGCTTCCGATGCTTGTGACACTCTTTGGAATGGTGATGCTGGTTAAGCCAGTGCAATACTTAAACATACCATTTCCGATACTGGTGACACTTTTTGGAATGGTGATGCTGGTTAAGCCGGTGCAATTGTAAAATGCATAATTTCCGATGCTTGTGACACTACCTGGAATCGTGATGTTGGTCAAGCTGCTGCAATGCTCAAACGTATTATTTCCGATGCTTATGACGCTTTCCGGAATTTCAATGCTTGTTAAACTGCTGCAATACTGAAACGCATTCTTTCCGATGCTTGTGACACCACTCGGAATTTCGAT
>NZ_KI260345.1:5575-6917 GCF_000468015.1 Ruminococcus callidus ATCC 27760
ATGCTTGTGACACCACTCGGAATTTCGATGCTTGTTAAACTGCTGCAATAGAAAAACGCAAAATCTCCGATGCTTGTAACGCCGTCTTCAATCACAACTTTTTTTACGTTGTCTTTCTTTTGGGTTGCAGGGCTATCGTCAGTAATATAATTCTTCATCGCTCCTGAGCCGCTGATGGTCATTGTTGTGCCGTCGGCACTCAGTGTCCAGGTCAGGTTGTCTTCTTTCCATGTCTGCGTTCCCGATTCTGTCCCTGCACCTGTTTCCTCCGCACTCGCCGTGATCCCCCACGAGATATTTTGCAGGGTATCGGTCGGGAAGTACAGCAGCGTCCCCGCCGCCATGATTACTGCCGACGAAAGGGCAGCCAGTCGTTTCCATTGTTTCTTCATAATACGCCTCCTTTGTTTTCGGATATATTACATATTCTTGATAGATCTATTATAACATGATCAGGTATTCTTTGTCAAGAAAAAAGAAGGATTTTTTGAGATTTCGTTCAATTTTTGGAAGTTGGAGAGGAGGAGGTTCGTTCTGTGCCTGTTTTTTGAAGTGACTGCCTTGTTGAAAAAAGAAAGCCCGATATACTGCAAAACTGCGATACATCGGGTTTTTCACACTTTTTCAGAGTACGTATTTTCAATGCGTACTGCTGTTTCTGCTTTCCTTGAAATATCCTGCTGCTTTGGAAAAGGTTTCATTTCAGAACTGCAATCAGTCCCGAGAGAAACATCCCCCACTGCTTTTTGCTCTTACTCATCCTCTTTACGCTTGAGGACACCAGATGCCTTCACCGCACCGAATCCGAATGCCATGAACAGTGCCGCACCCACGCACAGGAGCCAGTTTGTCATGGAATTGTTTCCGGTCTGGGGCATGTTAACTTCTGCGTTGGAAGAATCCGTACCAGTACCGGTTTTCGGATCAACAGTGTAAACGTCCAGCACATTGCCGTTTAAGTCGGTCAGCGTAATCTCATATGCATTCTCCGAGCGTGCAGTGATTTCTGCATTTACGGCAATCACTCCCGTTTTTTTCAGATAATCGTTGAGTGCCCAACTGCAAAGATCTTCGTCCGCAATGTTGGTCACACTCGTGGTATCCGATGTTGTGATCGTAGTTGCCGATGTTGCGGCAGTGGATTCTGTGCTGGAAGTACTGGTGATTGTGGTTGTTTGAGTTGCAGAAGTTGTTGCCTTGGTTGCTACAGTTGTTTCGTTTGTAGTAGTTTCCCCTGTTGCTGCGGTTGTTTCGTTTGTGGTAACAGTGCTTGCCTCAGTTGCTGCGGTTGTTTTGTTTGTGGTAGTTGTTTCCTCAGTTGTTGCGGTTGTTTCGTTTGTGG
>NZ_KI260345.1:7017-7377 GCF_000468015.1 Ruminococcus callidus ATCC 27760
TTGTGGTAGTTTCTTCGGTTGTTGCGGTTGTTTCATTTGTGGTAGTTGTTTCCTCAGTTGTGGCAGTCGTTTCGCTTGTTGCAGTAGTACCCTCGGTTGTTGCAGTTGTTTCGCTTGTGGTAGTTGTTTCCTCGGTTGTTGTAGTTGTTTCGTTTGTAGTAGTTGCCTCAGTTGTTGCGGTTGTTTCGTTTGTGGTAGTAGTTGCCTCGGTTGTTGCGGTCGTTTCGCTTGTAGTAGTGGTTGCCTCAGTTGTTGCAGTCGTTTCGTTTGTAGTCGTAGTTGTTGTCGTGGCGGTGGTCGTTGTTGTCGTAGTTGTTGTTGTGGTAGTCTGTGCATTTACCACAACCGTGCCGGTCACAA
>NZ_KI260345.1:7477-7732 GCF_000468015.1 Ruminococcus callidus ATCC 27760
TGCTGTCCTTGCTGATGCTCAGCCCCAGCTTTTCTACCAGATCACCCTCGGTGTGGCTGTCACCGTCCACGGTCACTTTCACTGTCGGGTCAGCCTTTGCCACCAGGAAATGCAAAGTCAAGTTTGCGGTATTGCCGTTTTTCGCGGTGAATGTAAAGGTCACGTCCTTGCCGTCCGTGTACGCCTTTGCAGGCTTGCCGGAGAGCTTACTGCCGTCCAGCTGCATGCCGTCCAGCATGGTGGAACCAGTTGCAA
>NZ_KI260345.1:7832-10170 GCF_000468015.1 Ruminococcus callidus ATCC 27760
TCGCTGTGGCAACCTGAACCGGAACAGGTTTCACAATTTCCGACAGCTCCACCTCTTTGGCAGCTTCTACATCGGTTTCATCGGTCAGGAAATGCTTTTTGCAGTTCTCACAGGTCCAGTATTCCACGTTTCCGGCTTCGGTGTAAGTCGCATCCTTGGCATCGGTTTTCACGAGAGAATGACGATATGTTACCTTTTCAGATGCTTCTCCGAAATCGTCTTTTGCCAGCGTAGAATCGCAGGAAACCGTAATTTCAAGCGATTTATCGCAGTTATCAAATATATCAATTCCGATGCTTGTGACACTACTTGGAATCGTGATGCTGGTCAAGTTGGTGCATGCATAAAACGCACCACTTCCAATGCTTGTGACACTTTCTGGAATCGTGATGCTTGTCAAGCTGCTGCAACCGGAAAACGCAGATTCTCCGATGCTTGTGACACTACTTGGAATCGTGATACTTGTCAAGCCAGTGCAGTTGGAAAACGCAGATTCTCCGATGCTTGTGACACTACTTGGAATCGTGATACTTGTCAAGCCAGTGCAGTTGGAAAACGCACATTCTCCAATTTCTGTGACATTTTTGGGAATCGTTACTTTCCCCTGACAAGTTTGTCCATCGATTAAAATTCCATTTACAATCACAAGCGGATTTTCATCTCGTTTGTTTCTTAACCAAGGCGTGTTAGAAAACGCATTCCTTTCGATGCGTGTGACACTATTTGGAATGGTAATGCTAGTCAAATTTTTACAACCAGAAAACATACTCCTTTCGATGCGTGTGACGCTCTCCGGGATTTCAATGTTGGTTAAGCTGGTGCAATTCTGAAACGCCCTTTCTCCGATTCTTGTGACGCTCTCCGGAATTTTGATGCTGGTTAAGCTGTCACAAACGAAAAATGCACAATTTTTGATATTTGTGACACTATCCGGAATCGTAATATTTGTTAAGTTTTTACAAGCAAAAAATGCACCATTTCCGATGCTTGTGACACTCTCTGGAATCGTGATACTGGTCAAGCCGGACCACATAAATGCAAAATCGCCAATGCTTGTAACACCATCTTCAATCACAACTTTTTTTATTTTACTATTGTTGAATACAGGGCTATTATAAGGGCGACGACCTTCAAGGTTATCATCGTAAGATTTCATTGGCCCTGTGCCGCTGATGGTCATTGTGCCATCGGTGTTCAGTGTCCAAGTCAAACCATCATCTTCGTTCAGGCGGATTATGACTTTGCTTGTATCTACGCCGAGATCATTGTATGTCAGCGTAGAGTTGCCTTCCAGAAGCACCTCGGTCAAAGCAGTACAGCCATTAAACGCATTCGTTCCGATGCTTGTGACACTACTTGGAATTTCAATGTTTGCTAAATTGCTACAGTTCTCAAACGCAGAATATCCGATGCTTGTGACACCTTCTGGAATTATGATGCTGGTCAAGTTGGTGCATTTCTGAAACGCAGAAACTCCGATTCTTGTGACATCGTTCGGAATCGTTACTTCTCCCGAACAAGTTGTGCCGTCGATCAAGATTCCATTTACAATCACAAGCGGGTTTCCTTGCTGTTCGTTTGTTAACCAAGCTGTGCCAGAAAACGCACCTTCTCCAATGCTTGTGACACTACTTGGAATCGTGATGCTTGCCAAGCTGCTGCAACCGGAAAACGCAGAACTTCCAATGCTTGTGACACTATTTGGAATGACAATGCTAGTCAAGCTACTACAACCAGAAAACATATCCCATTCGATTCTTGTGACACTATTTGGAATGATAATGCTAGTCAAGCTGCTACAATTGGAAAACACAAAAAATCCGATGCTTCTGACACTATCCGGAATTTCGATGCTGATTAAGCCAGTGCAACCGGAAAATGCATTATTTTCGATGCTTGTGACACCATTTGGAATTTCAATGATTGCTAAATTGCTACAGTTCTCAAATGCAGAACTTCTGATACTTGTGACACCATCTGGAATGGTGATACTTGTCAAGCTGGTGCAATTGTAAAACGCAGAACTTCCGATGCTTGTGACACCACTCGGAATTTCGATGCTTGCTAAATTGCTGCAATCGGAAAACGCAGAATCTCCGATGCTTATGACACTATTGGAAATCGTGATGCTCTCTAAATTGTTACATTCACAAAACGCATAATTACCGATACTTGTAACGCCATCTTCAATCACAACTTTTTTTATGTTGCTATTGCTGCATGCAGGACTATCCGTCATCTCCCCTTTGCCGCTGACGGTCATTGTGCCCTCAGCGTCCAGTGTCCAGATCAGGTTGTCTTCTGTCCATGTCTGCGTTCCCGATTCTGTCCCTGCACC
>NZ_KI260345.1:10270-15552 GCF_000468015.1 Ruminococcus callidus ATCC 27760
TTTGCAGGGTATCGGTCGGGAAGTACAGCAGCGTTCCCACCGCCATGACTGCTGCCGACGAAAGGGCAGCCAGCCGTTTCCATTGTTTTGTCATATTTTCCTCCTTTTTGTTTGAATGTATTATATATTCTGAATGATATTATTATAGCACGGCAAGGCAGTATTTGTCAATAGAAAAAGTGTATTTTTCCATTCTTTTTTGAAAAATAGTATCATTCTATCTTCTTAATCAAAAAGATGCAGTATTGCCTTATATCACTGCCCGTTCAATCCGGCAAGTATGCCGCTTCTCCTTATCATAATTCACGCCAACCAAAAGAACCTCGCCGGTATAATTCTTCAGGCAATCCAGATAATCCTTCCGCTTGATCTGTTCCACTGCCTCTTCTGCGGAATGCCCCCACTTCAGCTCAACGATCAGAGCAGGCAAATCGCAGTTTCGATTCGGCTCAAACACAATATCTGCAAAGCCTTTTCCAGCCGGCATTTCTCGGTGCAGGGTGTAGTTCTTCTGAGCAGAGTAGTATGCAAGGGAGATCACGCAGGACAGAGCGTTTTCATCGTTGTATTTCAAGATCGATGCATTCGCCTGATGTGCCTGTTCGATCAGTTCGGCAACTGTTTCCGCATCGCCGGAAAGGGTAGCTTGCAGCAGCCGCTCCGAGGAACGAATTGCCTGTACAACTGGCTCCCAGCCGCCGTCTTCAATGGAATTGATAAACTCCTGCCGCACTTCTCCGTTCGGAATCCACACCACACGATTCTGTTCATCATAGGTCAAGTATCCCAGATGCACCAGCAGCGTAAGAACATCATCCGCACTGTGGAATGTGGTCATGTCATTCTGGAACTTATCCGGATTCACAGGCACTTTTTCGCCTGCGATCATCTGTACGATCTTGTCACGCAGCCCGTCCTGATTCAGGTCAATGTACACTTTCAGTGCTTCATAGGTTTCTGTCTTTGTCCAGTAGTTGCTGAATTTTCCACGGAGCATAGCTTCTACCACAGACTTGGGATTGTAGATCGAAACGCCGTCTACACAGTAACCGTCATACCACTTCTTTGTCTCTGTAAACGGCATCTTGTACTGCTCACACAGTCGGCGGACTTCCTGTTCTGTAAAGCCGGTAAACTCTTCAATGGGAGAGGCATCCGTCATAGAATATTCGTAAAAAGCATTGATGGCAGAGTGCTCTCCGTATTTTTTGATGGGTAAAATTCCCGTCATGTAGGCAAGGGCAATGTAACTCTTGTCCTTTAACAAATCTCTCAAAAAGTCCAAGTATTTTGTATGTTCTTCCAGCTGGTTTTTTCGAGAACGGAAAATGCAGTCCCATTCATCGATAATAAAGATAAATGGAACCTGACTGTCCTCATAAATGTCATCTAACATAAATGTTAAAATAGTCTTATCCAAATAATCCACATCCGGATATGCCCGCAGCAGATCACGCCCTACTGCTTTTGTAACCAGCGAAATCATCTGTTCAATGGTTTGTGTTTTACTCAGAAAGTTTTGCATATTCAAGTGAACCACATTGTATTGATTCAGATGCTCTTCAAATCCCGTATGCTTTGCAATTTTCAGTCCTTGAAACATTTCTCTGGAATCACAGCCACGACTGTAGTAAGCCGTCAGCATATTCGCCGCCATAGACTTTCCGAATCTTCGTGGACGGCTGACACAGATGTACCCCTGTTCTGTATTTAATTTCTTATTCGTATACGCAATCAGTTCTGTCTTATCGATGTAAATCTCAGAATTTAAGCTCTTCTGAAAATCAACATTTCCCGGATTCAAGTAAACACCCATTGCATTTCCCTCCTTGCTGTGTTTTCAATTTCTTTCCCTTTATTATACCACAGCAGAGGGGAAAAAGCAACTTTTTCATACACAAAAAGCTCCGGATTTTCCCGCCACTTAGGACGATCCGGAGCTTTCTCATTGTGACATGTTCTTTCTGCTACTTAGCAGAAGTACGTATTGGTTGAACCCTTCTTCTTTCCTTTGGTCAGATGCGGCAGCATTCCCTGATTGTACAGCTTGCTGACGGCTCTGCCCACTCTGCACTTATCTCCACGAGATAGCTGTTGATATAGTCCGGGACGGTTCATTTCAATGATGTCCCGTACACGCAGCTGCTTTCCATGGGTACTTCTGCATCGGATGACACAAGCAATTGCCATCTGTGCTAACTTCTTGTTGGTATAGTTATAAGTAAGTACGAAAATCTGCTTCATAAAAATAGCCCCTTTCAAAATTCCACGTTGATTTCTTCGCCGTCTTCTGCGATCTTCTGGAAAAGTGCTGCTTTTGCCTGTTCCTGCCGCAGCTTCTCGAGAGAGATGATCTTGACTCTTTGTCCGATGATGCCTTTTGGAAAGGAAAGCTTTTTCTCCTGCAGAAGCGGCTGCAGTTCTTCTTCGTTGATCGTCACGGTTCCCTTGTTGGTGTAACAGCCATTCTGGTCAATTCCCAGAATCGTCAGCGTATATTGTTCAAAGTCGTTCAATTTCTCAATTGCAGTTACCAGTGCTTCGGTACACGCAATGGGATTTTCAAATTGATATGTCATGATGCCAATTCCTTTCTGTTGTCGTTGAAGTATGCTTTTGTTTCTTCATCTATGAAAACACCGTGCTGAAAGTTCACGGTGATGGTTTCTTTACCGATCTGAATGTCCCGTAGCACAGCCTCTTTCAGTGCAGCTGCCTCCGGCGATCTTTCAGTACACATGTAGTTTGTAAACTTTTGAACGATCTCCTGGTATGTTGCATCATTCACCGCAGAGATCGGATTGTCCAAAGCATCCAGCTGCTGTTTCAGCTGCTGGAGTTCCTGTTCGTTTTTCTCAACGGAACGCAGGATGGTTTCGGTAGCACGTCCCTGTTCCAGGTATGCCATCAGATTGGCGTTTGCCTTTTCCAGTCCGTTGATCCGATTTTGTATGGTGTTGGTCTCTCCGCTCTGCATCAGTTTTCGGAGAGAAAGCTTCTGGTTGACTGCCTCGATGATCTTTGGCTGGTTGGCCGGCTGAAAGAGACAGTTCTTCACTGCGTGAAACACAAACGGTGCCAGCTGGTCTGCCCGCACGCTGGGATGCCGCAGTCACAGCTTCTTCGGTACTGCAGGTACTTGTGCCCGTTGCTGTGGTTGACGTTGCCGGAGAACGGCTTGCCGCACTTCGGACAGCGTGTGAAACCGTTGAGGGCGTAGTAGTTCTTGCCGGTTCGGCTGGCTGTCCGCCGGCGGTTCTGTGCCAGCTTCTCCTGGACCTTGTCGAAGCGTGCCGGCTCGATGATCGCCGGCATCCCGTCCGGGATCTCTATGGGATCCGGCTTGATCTTGTGGGAGTTTCGGTGTCCGTCGCTGTCCTTGGCAGCTGTGCGGTCGTAGGTGTAAGTGCCCTTGTATTTCTGGTTCGTCAGGATGGTGTGGATGGCGGTGTCTGAAAAGTCGTTGCCGCCGGTGGTCTTGTATCCCTTTTCTCTCAGATGTTTTTTGATGTAGCTGTAGCCCATGCCGCTGCTGTAAAGGGTATAGATGTCACGAACGATCGGTGCTGTCAGAGGATCGATCTCATAGAGTCCAGCCTCATTGACTGTATAGCCGATGGGTGGAACGCCGCCCAGATGACGGCACTGTCTGGCACTTTCCAGCAGTGCCGCTCTGGTATTTTTAGAAATGTTGTCTGATGTTTCCTCTGCCGCTGCCGCCTTTACGATCGTGGCAAACTTGCTGTAGTCCTCAGATGCTGTATCAATGCTGTCATTCACAGCGATCAGCCGGATCCCATGTGATTCCATCCATTTCAGGTCTTCGATCTGATTCCCGGTGTTTCTGTGGAGCCGGTCCAGTGCTCTTACCACAACGATCTTTGCCTGTACTTTTCCGGACAGGATATCATTCTTCATTTGCTGGTAGCCTTCCCGATTGGTGTTTCTGCCAGTCTTGGCGTAATCGTGATAGATCTGTTCAATGGTCATCTGATGTGCTTCTGTGTAATTCTCCGCACACGTCATCTGTGCCGCCGGACTATTGCCGTTGTCCTGGGCATGTGAACTATAGCGAATATAGACGAGTGCAAGCTGCGTCTTTTTTGATGTATTCATTGCAAAATCCCTTTCCCTTCTGTTTTTTCTTGCCACTCCAACCGCACTCCGGCGGCGGTCGTACGACCCAGTATCTCATGATGCACGCTCCTCCATCAGAATCGCAACGAGAACATCAGCCGCCAGATCGATCATGCGATCGTCGGCAGCTTCTTCATCAGAAGCTTTTTGTTTTTCTGTATCACAGCCGTCATAGTAAAAAAAGCTTTCCCTCAATCGGTTTCGGCTGATCTGTAATCTGGTAATCTCTTCCATAGGCAGCTTCTCTTTCCTCCATTATCTGCATCGGTCCCAGGCTTTGCCTTTTGTAGGTGTAAACGGCATCATTCACCGGACCAAAGGCTTCATCGATCTTCGGATAGCAAAACCGGTAGCCGTAGCTGACAACGCCATCGATACTGATCTTTGCCTTAATGCGGTTTTTCTCCGGTGTGACCAAGTATCCTTCATCCAGAAGAACACGAACTGCGGTTTTTTTATCGGTGGCTCCGATCTGTTCCAGAATCTGTTCAAAGGTGGACTCCAAGATCTCCACCTTTATCGGCTTCTTTTCCCGATCCAGTGTCCATTTGATACCCTCCAGCATTTTGTAGCTGCAGGAGATATAATTGAAGATACGGCATACCAGGTTTTTGCCCGGATGTGCCTCTTCAGTGATCTCACCATGCAGAAGCACGCACATCTGCTTTAGGATCTCCGTATTGGTCTGAATGCCCAGTGTACTCAACATCACAGATGTTGTTATGATCATGGCGTAGTTCATAGCGAGCCGTTCCGAAAGGCTGCATGTTTCCGGAAACAGTTCCAGCAGTTCTTCACGCACGTCTTGAAACTGCTGTAAGATCTCCGCACTGTCCGATGCAAGAAGATGCTCTGCCAGCAGAGAACCTATATATCCGTAGTTTTTGCCTGTAAATGCCTTGATCTGTTCCGAATGGGTACCATCTACTGTGTAGGTCAGTCCATCCAGTGTGATCACTCGAGCAACGATTCCTAGGTTGTCTCGTTCGGCATTCACAAGGTAAGACTCCGAGCTGAACAACGCAGTACACGCCCAGCTGTTCCGATATTTTAACTGGGCATTGCTGTCAAGCCGAAGTTTTTCCTGCCCTTGTGTAAAAGCATAGATGAAATTAGGGCAATACCGCACAAAGAGCGTCTGGCGA
>NZ_KI260345.1:15652-22377 GCF_000468015.1 Ruminococcus callidus ATCC 27760
CTGTCGCACAATCTTTGTGCGGTATTGCCTTAGAGATACTGATCGCATTGTGAATCGTGCTTTCGTCATAGGCGATCGGCACACCGTGATGTTTTCCCAGCATGCTGTGCAAAGCGTTTGCCGTTCCGTAGAATGCTGTAAAGACGTTTTCGTCGTCCGGTGAACTGTACAAAGAGGCTGCAAGCTTTAAGGCGGTCGTTTTTCCGGTAGAGGAAGTTCCCACCAGTGACACGCCAAAACAATCCGCAGGCAGCTTTTCTGTGATCGTCAGGTAGGCAAGCAGTGTGGATGCCGCTGCTGCACAAAGTACAAACTGCAGTGACGGCATAGGGAGTATCAGACGGTTCAGTTCTGCAAGGTAATCCTCCGGTGACATCTCCAGATGTGCCCGCAGCACAGGCGGGCTGTGAGCTGCACCGCACCAGTGCAGTGTATTGCTGTCCTTCCATCCCAGAACCTGTCTGGCATCCTCTACCGGTAACGCTGCCACAGCAGCCTGCAGGTACATGCTCATCGCTTCATAAGCTCCGAAAGTACGATCCACCGCAACGCCGATGCGGAACAGTGTCGCACAGATCTTGTCTGGCAGAAGTGCTTCAAACGGGATCCGATGAATTACGCCATCATATTGTATATCCAGAAAGTGCCGGTGTTTTTCATCTGCCGCAACACAGAGAAGCTCAAAGTGGTCTGCCAGCCATTTTACCTGTGTATGGCTGGCAAGGTCTGCGAATCCTGCTTCGGTGTGCAGCACGGTGAAGCTGGTTGCATTTACACCTTTTCCGACCATAAACTCCAGTGCGTACTTCCGCAGACGCATCCATTCATGAAGGTCGATAGATGCACCTCCGAACCGCTCCAACTCGAACCCGACGGGAATCGGGGTAAACTCGATCATGATGTTATACGTCCTTTCTCAAACAAAAGGTGAAGCGATAAGCTGGTATCGCCCCACCCCGTTTGTCTATTTTACTTTTTTTACTTTAGCAGTTCAATCCGCTTTACGTTACTGAAGCGAGTGCCGCTCCTCTTGGATGTCACTGTAGAGATTTCCAGTCGAAAAGTGTGATTCAGAAGATCATCTGTATCGGTGGTATTTATCGCCCGAAAAATGTTGCTCCACGGGTGTTTTCCAAGATCCTCCAGTGTTACAAATTTCAGAAAGATCGTGTGATCCATGCTGGATAGTTGAAACTTGAGGCAAACTTCACCCTTGGCATATTCGAAGACGGCTATCAGTTGAGCTTCATATGTCCCGCTCTCAAGTAGGTCTGTTTCATCATATAGTGTCACGTTCATGAATTCATCCTCCATTCATCAATTAAACTTTACCTCTGCGTAAATTGAGCCGTCTTCCAGTTGGTTCGTCGTAAAAATTCCGATTTTGCGTGACTTTCCTTCAGGAACTTCTACGCCACTCATCTCAATTAGTTTTTCAGTTAAGCAGCTGTCATACACGTATCCTCCAGAACGAAATGTTATGCTGCACTTTGAAGTACCGTCAGTGGGAATGACTAAAACGGAATCCTCTGTAAAATACAGCTCGATTGCAATTGGACTGTTCAGGGCATCTCTGAACGTTTTGCTTAAGCGAAATCTGCGACTGTTAACAGTGTTCGTAATGATGAAGCATCCCGCAAGACTCTTATCTGGTGTATAGGCGTGTGCGTTTACGGATGCTAGAAATTCGTTTAAATTCTGTTTCATAATATATTCCTTTCTCCCAGTAAAGGGACTCAAAAATCATCTTCGAGAGCGTTTTGCTCTCTGCATTTTATTATAGTGAGTCTAATCAATTCTGTCAATAGGTCGTATTTTCTTGCTTTATAGTGCTAATCATATATATATTCAACGTATTTACGCCGTTTTTAGTTTTCTATTTATCAAAGAGCGGATTCTCGGCTTAGGAACCCTATGGCTTCCAGCTGCTCCAAAAGTCAGTTGTGCGTTTTTTATTTTTTCAATTCATTATCTGCTTTTTTCTTGTCGAAAATACGTTATTTTTTGTTTTGTATTTCTGGATAGCAGCATTCTTCCCAGGGATGTCTATGGACAAAATGCTCTCGTAAAGTACGCTTGATTTTTTAGAAAGAATCTGCTATAATGAGTATCGGAAAATGCTGTATCATTACTTTACTATTTTTCAGAGTGTGCTTTTGAGGGATTGATCTCAATGGGCATATATTTTGTAAAAGATCACAGTAAAAATGTTCATTTGTGCAACTTGATATACTTTTGGTTGCATTAGCATTATTCTATTGTGCAGAACGTAGAATCTTGAGATGAGGGGAAAAAAATGTCGAATTATCAGTATCCATGGGAGGAAATCTTTCAAGACTGTGCGGATTTGATCACTGTACAGATCAGAGACGGCAAAAATGTTCCGGAAACCTTTCCGCAGTTGTATCAGCTTTTTGAGAAATGGTATACAGAGCGTGAAAAGAAAGTACCGGAACAGCGTCACTTCATTCGCAAAATGCGGGAAGAGCTGGGCGTTGAGAGCGGAAAGAAGAAGATCCAGCCGTACTTGTACGCCTTTGTCGGAAAGTATGACAAGATGTCACTGGAGCTTCTGGCAGAGGGAACGGCACTTTCCATGGTGTCCAACGCATCCTGGCTGTTTGTTCGGCTGCGAAGCAAGATCAGCAGCACGACCGACAAGAAAAACACACACTTTTACTATCTCTCCCGCAAGCTAAAGGAAAAGTTTCCGCAGGACATCCTCTTTCTCTCCTTTGACGTGGACACCCTTGTGATATTATGTAAAAATGAGGAATCGAAAAATCGGGTGCAGTCCCATTTCCATTCCATCGAAGAGGAGCAGTCTGTATGAGCGGCAAAAAAAGAGGGCCAAAACCCAGGTATGAGGAAGAAGACGTTCTGGAAGCGATGGCTGTGTATTTCTATGAGCATATGGTTGTCCGGAAGGAAGACCTTTCTGTCTTTACAATGGATGCCATTTATGATGACATTCAGCACGATGCTTCCCAGTCGATCCTGTATCGCAATGTAGCATTTCCCAAGTACAGCCGGATGCGGAAAATGCTGATCGACCATCTTTCAGCGTATGGATTGTATCAGGAGAAAGAACGGCTGACTGCTGCTGTGGCAAGCCGGATCATAGAAACTTATGAGATCGATGCAGAGAAAGAGGACATGGACGTGCTTCTCTCCAATCACTATACGCTGACCACGTATGGCGGTCCGGTCATCACCTGCATTGCAAAGCTTCCTGCGGTGGAAGCACTGGACACGCTGGCGAGGATCGAAAGCAAGGAAAAACAGAAGTCCCTGACCTGGAGCAGAATCAACATGCTCCGCAAACTGTGTCAAAAAATCAAAAAAAGAAATGCCGATGTGATCTTAGCAGTGATCCCACAGTACAACAAAGCGATTTACCTGAATCAAAACGGCAGGATCGATAAGCACATCAACAACATCAATCCGTTATGTGATACGCTTCTTTTCTTTGTCAAAGACACACCGGAGGGCAGAGCGTTTGTAAAGGAACAGAAATTTCTCGTTTTCCCATTTTTCTCACCAGAGGATGAACTGCAGTAAAAAAATGCGGGTAATCCTTTTATCCCGGTGCAGTACCGCACGCCTCAGCGGATTCGCTTTTCGCTTGTGCTGCGGTTCGTCGGGCAGTAAAAAAAAATCCAAGTCATGCGTATGGCTTGGATTTTTTTGTTGGATTACTCGTATTGGCTCGCTTGTATTGGTTCGTTAGTACTCTTCCGCCAACAGCATGGTGCAGTGCTCCCCATCATCGATGATATACACCTTCGCTGTGACCGGCTTTTCTGCCTCCGCAATGTACGTCATCTCAAACTGCGGCTGCTCCGAGGTGTGATGTATAATTTGCAAACCGCTCTCTTTGCTAAGCCGAAACACCTGCAGGTAGTCTTTCGGTTCGGGCATCTGATCGACAGCCTGCCACATCAGCACCTGAAGCTCGATCGGTATTTCTGCATCCACGCCTCGTGTCAAGTATCTGCCTTTTGATTTTTCAAACATATTCTTTGCTCCTTTGCCTTGGAATCAAACATCTCGTACAGTTCGCCTCGTCGCATGGAAATGGTTTCTCTCAACTCCACTACGCCAAACCCCATATCCAGCACAATGTCAAAATCATAGGGTCGCACATGAATCGCTTTCACAAACTGCTGGATGAACGTGCGGAACTCTTCGGTATTTCGCTTTAACTCTTTCCACTGGGTATGCAGGTATGCCACGTCTTCATATTGAAGTGGTTCCAGCAGCTTTAGTTCGTGCAGTCTGGTTTCCAGCTTTGTTTTCTCATTTTCCAGCTGTTCCGCTCGCTGGAGCAAGTCATCTGTAAAGATGCCCTTTTCGATTGCCCTGGTGATATTGGCGAGACTGTCCTGCACTTCATTGTATTGTGCAGAAATCGCTTCATGGTTGGCATCAAAATCATGATTGAATTTCTGCACCTGTTGATTCACCTTAGCAACAGAACGCTTTAGATTTTTCGGTTTCAGCCTTTCGCCAATCAGCACAGCAATGTAGGCATCTAGGTAGTCCTTATTCAGTTCCTTGTTGTTGCAAGCTGTACGGTGCGTATTGCATCTGTAGGTGGCAAGCCGTGTCTTGCTCCTGCCGCTGAATCGAAGATTCCCGATCATCCGCTTGCCGCAGACATCACAAACCAGTTTTCCAGTCAGCAGGTAAAACTCCTTGCTGTGATAGCATCCTGTGTTTCGTTTATTCTTCGCCTTGATCCGCTGCACCTGTGCAAACAGCTTTTTCCCGATGATCGCAGGACAGCCACCCTCAATGCGGATATAGCTGTCCTTTTGAGCGTGGTTATTTCGTTTCCCGTCTGCTCTTGCCGCTGCTTTATTGAACACAAAAACGCCGGTGTACTTCTCATTGCTGAGTATCTCATATAAACTGTTCTTCCCGAACATTTTGCCTCGTTTTGTCTTGTATCCATGGGCGTTCAGATGGTCGATGATCGCTGTATAGCCATAACCCTCTGCAAACATTTGAAAGATGATTTTTACTGCTTGTGCTTCCTGTTCATTGACGATCAAGTGCCGGTTTTCATCCAGATCGTATCCCAGCGGGGGACAGCCGCCGGTGTGTTTGCACTGCAAAGCAGTCTCGTTCATGCCTTTCATGACTTCCCGTGCCAGATTTTTGCTGTAGTATTCCGACATGCCCTCCAGGACTGCTTCCATCATAATGCTCTCCGGGGAATCGTCCATGCGTTCCAGCACACTGCAAAGCTTGACATGGTTCTTCTTTAGCTTCTTTTTGTAGATAGCACTGTCGTAACGATCTCTTGAAAAACGATCCAGCTTATGCACCAGCACGATGTCAAACAATCCCTTGCCGCTGTCAGCGATCATCTGCTGAAACTGCGGTCGGTTATCTGTTGTCGCTGATCTCGCCTCATCGGTATAGGTGGAAACCACCTGCCAGTGATTTTGCTTGCAGAACTGATTCATGGCTCGTATCTGTGCATCAATGGATTCACTTCGTTGATTGTCACTGGAAAACCGGGCGTATTGTGCAACCTTTGGTATACTCAGCATCTTACCACCTCAACAGGCAGATAGATGTCTTCACCGCAGCTTTCATCAATGATTCTGACACCATGCAGATAGCTTTCTGCTCCGATTTCCAACACTTCCACAAACTCTAGTTCGTTCATCGGAACACAAGCAAATTCCTCTTTTTCAAGGATTACAAAACAGCCAATGTCATCCATGTTTTCTACTTGGTATTCCTGCATCATTGCTTCTGCTTTTTTCTGAATGTGCATTTGCAAAGAACCATTTTCGATGCGGTTCATTTCCTGCAAATTGGTTACTTTTATCATTCAATCACCTCCATTTCATAGGGTTCTAACACCCATTCTCTTCTGACTGCCGGCGTGAGCGGATGGCAGGCATTTCTTCCGATCTGGTACATCTTGCCGGCATGCTGCTTTATCAATTCCAGCAGGTATTTCTGCCGTTCTCTGACACGCAAAGTATTCTTTCCAATTGTACCCCAGGCAATGATAATGGCATCACTCATTGCAGCGTACTGTTCAATCACGTCATCTGCTTCATTGTCAATTAGTTCATCATCGCCATTGAAACGAAGATTGAGCTTTTCCATGATTCTGCTGTACAGGTTCACGATATTAACGCTGCCGAAGCCAAGCTTGCTGACGTTATTCAGAACCAGCATCGTGGTCATATCAAAGTTGACGGTATCTGCTGTGTTTGGATTGATCATGATGACCATTGCGGTTGGTTTCTCGCTGTCCCATTCCTTCCGCAGAAGCAAACGATGCTCTTTGTCGTCTGAAAAGATTGCTTTGCTCTTGATGATTGTGGTTTCTTCCAACATCAAATTTCTCCCTCCAATTTTGTTTCAAAAAAAGAGGCTCAGCGTCATACCAAGCCTCCCACGAACAGAATTTTTACTTACTCTTCTTGACAAGTGCCAGCAGCTCTACGCCGCAGGCAACCCCTGCCAGAAACATTTCAATTGCAATCGGCATTGATGTACTTCACCTCCTCCCGTTCCTGCATTTCGATGGCGATCCCGATGCCGCCGATCACCAGTGTCAGTACCAGTCCTGCGATAAATTCCTTCATGTCAAATTCCTCCAATTTTCGTTTTGATTTATGCTTCACACTGTAACAGTGTTTTTGCCTCACTAAGTGCCTCTTCCATTGCCGCTGTATCCATGAGCAGTTCTTCGA
>NZ_KI260345.1:22477-23045 GCF_000468015.1 Ruminococcus callidus ATCC 27760
AGCCGACTTCCAGCAACAATTCTACTTCTTCTTCGGAAACGCCAAACGTGCTGCAGTATTCCAGCAGCAGTTTTTCCCGCTCGTCTTCCATCCACCATTTTGCATAGTCTAGTTGATTCCAATTGTACGGGTTGAACATAGTGTGGATGTAGTCCTGCATGGTAAAGGTACTTCTGCTGATCTTTCCGTTCGGAGTGATTTCTAGGATTTCACCCTCAGCTATTTCGACCTCACAAGCTTTTTCTGCTATGTGGACTTTTTGCAGAGCATTATCCAAAATGCTTTTTGTGCTGGCATAGACGTACAATCCCAGTGCGGGAAAATGGTACAAAGTCAAAGGATTATTGCCTTTCACCAGAAACAGCGTATTGTCGTTTCTCAAAATTGTAAAGACAAAGCTGCCCTCCACCAGTTCTGCGGTTCTCCGGACGTTTTCCGTGTCCAGCTGCTGCCCCTGTTCCAGAAGTTGCACAGCGATGTAGCTATCGGTTTCAACCGGGGTTGGCGGGAGATGCTGTTCCCGGCGAAGCTCTTTGTCGTTGTACAGCACGCCGTTGTGGGCGAGGGC
>NZ_KI260345.1:23145-50845 GCF_000468015.1 Ruminococcus callidus ATCC 27760
TGTGGGCGAGGGCGAACGCCTCTGTGCCGCAGTGTCCATCGAACGGGTGGTTGTTGCAGTTCCGTTTCTCGCTGCCCTGTGTCGTGAACCGGGTGTGCCCGATGACCGATCGTGTCCCTCTGGGGAAGAACAGCTTGACCTTGTGTGCCGGCTTCGGCTTTTTGTAGGTGACGATGCTGCTGCCCCGGACGTAGGCGATGCCTGTTGCGTCTGTGCCACGGACTTCCGCAGCGACAGAGAGGTAGTGTATCAGCTTTTTCAAAACAGCATTGCTCACTTTTTCCTTGTAGTCTAAAAATCCAAACACTGCACACATGTTACATCTCCTCGCTTTCTGTTACCATTTCATTGACGTACAGTCTTCTCTCTTTCAGATACTGGATCAGTTCCGGTTCCCGAATGGAGCTTACAAATTCCGACCAGCTCATGGCATCGATCCCTTCCTCAGACAAAGAAATCGCCGCATCACAGATGTGGTTGACCATCTGCAATGTGGCGATGAAGGTGCTGTATTTGAGTGTGCCCCGGAACAATCGAAACTCAATGGTGTGGTAGTTATTGAGATTGACTGCAACATATCTGCCGTTGCAGCCGCTTTTGGCTTTCTCCAAGATTTGCTTGCCGGTCTTTTCAAAGCCGAATCTTGCACTCCAACGGCTCATGTTGTAGCTGCTTCTGCGGCTGAACGTAAAGAGTTCATTCCAATGCTTTTCTACAAAGAACAGGATCCGGCTGATAACATCTTCCTGTTCTGCCTGATTGTCGCCAAAAGCATTTCGATTGACGTGAACGTGCAGACCGCAAGTCGATGTCTGATGGGAACGATAGCCCATGGAAACTGCCTCCCGAAGGAGTTCCTTCCAGTTCATTTTCTCTGTGTGGTACTCTAAGGTCATGGGGTGGGAAACGATCTCAAAACCGTCTTCCAAGCTGCCGTCTGATTTGATGTAGATATTTTCCTCATGCACATTGGCGATGCTTTTGAGAGCTGCGGCGTTGTCGTTGTCCTTGCCGCCTTCATCCACTTCCAGTTCTACGCCAAAGTATCGCTTTCCGTTTCCGTAGAAAATGGGTGTGGGCTTGTAGCCGTATTCCTCGATTTCGTCCTCAAACTCGTCGAAGCATCTTTCGCAGTAGGGCAGGTCGCCGTGCCAGCAGACAATGCTTTCCGGAACGATCTGTCCGCAGGATTCGCAGCGGTAGTAGTGGGCATCAAAGCAGTCCTGACAAAGGCAGGTGTCTTCATCGGAGACGCTGTTTTGTTCCCAGATGGTTTCGCCGCAATGGTCACAGGTGACGCAGTGTTCCTCGACACAATCGTCGCAGAGCAGTTCATCGTCTACCGGTGTGCCTTCTTCCTCCACAAACACTCTTCCGCAGTAGTCGCAAATTCTTACTTCTTCTTCCATTTCAAGTTCCTCCAAAAACAAAAATTCCGGTAAGGCTGAAAGAATTTACCTTACCGGAATTATAATATATATTTGAGGTTGGGGGTTGATACGGAGGAAGACTTCTTTGCTTTCTCCGGAGAAATTGGAGTTGATTTTTGATAATCTCATGACTATATATATTATATTATATATATTAGATAATATTTATATAAATTTAAATATATATGGATGAGATCTTAGTTTTGATTTCTCTCGTTAGAGAGTGGCACTGTGACGAATCTTGGATGAGGAACAGGGACATTGCTCGATGCAATCGGACTGCACGTCAGTGCTGATGAGTGTCATTATGACTGAATCATTTCATCTGTTTCATCTTTGTATTTCATATAGTCAAAAGCACATAATACCTTTCTATAATCTGTGGTCTTCTTATCTGTTCTTTGCTTTAAATAGTTTTCTGCTTCATCCAAACTGATCGCACCAGTAAGAATGGAATAAACAAGGCAATTTATTTGATTACTTTTAACTACGTTTTCTGTTGAAAATATTTCTTCTATGGCATTAAACTTGGTTTTACAAGCATTATTCATGCCTTGAACAAGTCTTTTCAGCTTGTTTTTTTGATTCTGCTTCAAAATTTTTTCATTTTGAATTGAGCTGTTAATTTTGCTAAACCCAAATATAGGAAAATATTGGTTTTCTTGAATTTTTTGTTTGTCTACCAAATTTAATACTTGAACGTTTTCTTCTTCAATGATATTAAAATAATTAGAAATCATATCATTTACATTCTGATAAACATAATTTATTGTATGTATATTACCAATTGCAAGAACTTTAGAAGAATTATCTAAATCATCAATATCATTTGTTATTCGTACCTTTATTTCTCCACCCTCATATATCTGTTTCACTATCGACTGTACTTTTCTAACATCCATAGCCGAAATAGGCAATTGCAATTCTGACAAAGCATGATATATTGCAATAAAATTATCTGTTTTTATTTTGTTTACTCTAATAGTAGTATGAGAATTGATAGTTATATCATGCTCAAACACTTCTGTACTGTCTGAATCTGCTTCATATTCAATCAGCAAAAAGTTAGCTTGTATTTTCTTTGCTAGTTCCGAATCACTTGAAACATAATCAAAGATAGTTTTTAAAATATTTCTTATATTTTCATCACCTATGCTATATCCAATAAATATAATTGGATTATGAATGAACAGAGAAAGCAACTGTGCTCTTATGAGTTCATATCGTCTGTTAAAAAGGTTATAGTCATTTTGAGTAATTATAATTTTATCTGGTGCATCAACACATCCATGAATTTTATAGACGGATCCATATGGATTGCTTAATAAAATATCATTTCCTATAAGTGGATTAAATTCAAATAATGTTTCAATCAACTTATCATAGTTAGTTGTAATGACAGAGCCTATATTTTTTCTAATTTTCTTTAGTTCAGCAATTTCATCATTTTTTTCCGGATTGATTTTTATCTCGCTGAATATTTCAGAAATGTATATTTTAAATCTGCTCAATTGTATGCCGTTTTTCATTTGGTCATAAAACATATCGTTGATATGTTTGAATTTTCCATTCCGGTCTTTTCCTAATTCCTCATTAAATATTCTTTCAATATCTGTGGCAATCTCATCGTAACGATATTCTCCGTTGCAAAGATGATTTGCCTTTATATCTAAATATCTTTCATCATTTTCAAACAATTCATGTGAAATGTGCTCTAAAAGTCCATCCCATGTGTATGAGTTTTCTAAGTATCTGAGACTCATGCCAGTACCTACAAACAAAACAGGGTGATTCTTAAAGTTAGAAATAAAAGTCGATATATCCAAAATTGACTCCTTTTATTGATTGTATCATTTTCCTTTTAAATTAGATAAATATTCTACTTTTTTACCTTCACCAACTCCTGATACCGTTTCATCAACTCCGCCACGCACTCGCTCTCTGTGATTTTCCGGTCAAAGCCGTAGGCAGCCATCACGGCGAAATCGTTTGCCTGATGTGCCTTGCGGAGTTCCGGCGGCATGGTGGTTTCATCGTAGAGATCGGCAAGGGAGCAGTCGGGGTAAAGTGCTCTTGCGTCCAGGATTGCCTGAGCGGTTTTCTCGATTTTTGCTTTTTGTTCAGGTGTTGGATTGCACCAAGGGAAGTTGTTGTAGACAATTTTGATAGAATAATCATAGTCGCTTTTCAATCTTCCACACACTGTTCTCATCCACGCCATATGAACATTAGATGTCAGGACACCGAAATGATATAAAGTCGCATTAGGTATAAGTCTCACTTTATTGCTGCACATAATATCCGGTGTCATAAAGCCCATTGGCACATATCGACGATTCTGTGAGGATACTTCTGGAATTACAATGTAATTTGTGGTGGGCATATTTTCAGTTTGAAATCTTGTTGGTGTATCAGCGAGTCTAAGCGTGCTTGCTCTTTTACTTGATAAGCGAAATTGACGGACATTTTCAATTCTTTTCATACATTCTGGCATAGAATGCAGTTCTTTTGGCGAACAATCTCCAAGCCATAAGCAGTATCGAGGAATACGGTTAATAAATTCTCTCGACCCATAGAAAAGATGAAAATACGGTTTTGATTTAGGCTCTATTCTAATGAATTCTGCCATTTCTTCTTCTGTGAAGATATAATTTCCATCGTCAATAGGCTGATTGCCCATTCTAATTGTATTTACTTTACATATAGGATTAGTTCTACTTTCAATAACAATATTATCTGCTTCAATAAGATAACCATTTATATTTTTCGCAATCTTTACAGAGCCACCATCAAAAATCCGCTTTGGTTTTTGATTTGATGCTTTGCTAAATCCAACAATAACACAATGCACATGAGCTTTCAAACTTGCTTCACTATCCCAACGGAAAGTACGATATGCAAAATCAATATGAACCCCATGCTCAAACAGGTTTTTCCAAAGGATTGCAACTTGTTCTCCCTGAGTAATGGAATTCGTAGAAACAAGAGCCGTTCTAATTTCTGTTCCTGTCATCATATCCGCCGCTTTTTTATACCAACAGGAAACATAATCAAGATTTCCGTTGTTTTTAACACCATCAAATATCGATAAAACATCATCCTTTTGTATGGTGTTCATCAATCTTGCACCCACAAACGGCGGATTTCCCATGATATAATTCAGCTTTTCTTTCGGCACAACGCTTTCCCAGTCAATCCGCAGAGCATTGCCTTCTACGATATTTGCATAGGATTTCAGCGGCAGGAAATTCAGATTGATCTGCATCAGCTTTTCTGTTTCCTGCATCATCTGGCTTTCTGCGATCCACAGGGCTGTTTTTGCAACCGTCACCGCAAAATCGTTGATCTCGATGCCGTAAAACTGTCCAATGGAAACCTGAATCGGGTTATATTCGCCCTCGCCGCCCAGCATCATTTGACCACGGTGCTCCTCGTATAGTGCATCATTTTCCAAACGACGGAGAGAAATGTAGGTTTCTGTCAGGAAGTTTCCGCTACCTGCCGCAGGATCTATTGCCGTACCGAAAGTGATACAATTTAACGCATACACGAAAATGCACCCAAGCGGTTGCATTTGTAGATTACTGGGTGCATTTGAGCGAATGATGCACCGATGAACTGTGAAATTTGTTATAAGTATATTATAAACAATTTCGCACATTTTTTCAAGATGTTTTTCTTAAAAAATACGGCAGCACCGTTGTTCAGGTGCCAAGCAAAGAATCAACCCAGTCAAAGCATATTCCTCTTTTCATCACATCGCACGAAAGATTCCTCTCCAAAGAGAAAAAATTATTTAATCTTCAGAAATATATCTCAAAAGCTTGACAAATTTATCTGATAGGTGTATACTGCTGGATAGTTTACATTGTGAACTATATTTTCTGGTAAAAAGGAGGCATGAGGTATGAAAGACATGAGCTGGATAGAAATGATGAAAAAAGCACAGGAAATTCGGCTTTTTACGAGTCTTCAAATAAAGCGTGCCCAAAAAGGCGGCATTACATCTGCGCAGGAACTGGATTTTCTCTCCCGTATTGTATTATCGGACGCAGAACTGACACCCCTTGAATTAACGGTACTGACAGACTTAAGCAAATCTGCAGTGAGCCGGTTAATCGAACATCTTGAACGAAAAGAACTTTTACAAAAGAAATATAATTCAAATGATAAACGAAGTTATACGCTCCTTTGTACTGCCAAAGGAACAATGGAGCTGGAAAAGACATACCAGTATTATCTGGAGCCTATTTATCGGCTTCGAAAAATTCTCGGAGATGAAAAATTCGAGGCCTTAATAAAATACATTAAAGAAGCTAATGATCTAATGATGAAAAATGGGAGGTAACTTATGAATTTTTATCAGGAACTTCAACTCAACCAGGCAGGTTCAAAATCGTATATTGCAAGCTTTAAGAATCCAAAAGATAAATGTAAGCATATTGCTGTTTATCTATTCAAAATTGCACTGGTTGTTGCTTTTTGTGTTTCCTTTGTCACATTATTTTCTGTACTTTTTGGCAATGAAAACAGCATTGCCGGTGTGGTTGTACTGCTTTGCGTGTTAGCATTTCGATATTCCGACCTTGGAATCCAGAATTCTCAGGGCACACTTGGAATTCTTTTCATCTATGGTATTCTTGCATTTGGTCCGAAGCTGTCTAATCTCGCTCCCACCGGATTGTCATTCTGCATCAATCTCATCTGCATTTTCGCTCTGGCACTGATAGGATGTCATAACATTACGATGTTCAACCATTCCACTTTTGTGCTTTCCTATCTTCTCCTGTTTGGTTATGATGTAAGCGGAAAAGCATACCAGATGCGTTTGATCAGTCTTTTGATCGGAGCTGTTTTGACCGCCTCTATTCTATATTTTAAGCATCGCAAGGTGGAATATAAACGCAGCTTCATGGACTTATTTAAAGAGATTCATCTTTCTTCTTCCCGTACCAGATGGCAAATCTGTCTTTCTGTGGGCATTTCCAGCGCAATGTTAATCGCTGCACTTCTCAATGTTCCGAGAGTATACTGGATTGGTATTGCCGCAATGTCCGTTCTGATACCATTTCGTAAAGATGTTGAATATCGCACAAAGCACCGTGTTTTAGGCAATATATTAGGCAGTGCAATCTTTTTCATTGCATATTTGATTTTGCCGGAAGAAATTCGTCCTTGCCTTGGAATTATTGGAGGAATCGGAACTGGATTCTCTGCCAGCTATGTATGGCAATCTGCATTTAATGCATTCAGCGCAATTACAGTGGCTGTACCAACTTTTGGTCTTGCCTATGCAGTTTTACTTCGTATTTTTACAAATGTATTTGGCTCAATTTATATGTGGCTGTTTAATCGGGTATTTGATCCATTTCTTCTTTTTATCAATCAGATATTTGAAAGACCAAAACGCATATCCACTACCTCTTAAGGAGTCAAACAAAAAGGGTCTGTTGCAGTACGCAGATACTGCAGCAGACCCTTTATTTTATCATTCCTCTATATCACACTTCCATCTCTGAAAGTAACTGTTTTTTCTCCGTTCTCATAAACCGTGATGTAATCAACCAATGAACCCCAGAGAGTGCTGTCAAATTCAGTCACCTGTCCGTTTAAGGATTCCAGCGTTTCCTGAAAGTGACGGAGATTCTGTCCTCGTGTTTCTATTTCTTCAATCTGCATGGCCAATTCGTCATGCTTTTTCTTTGCTGCCTCAAATCGTGCGGAAAGGACATCATTTTTCTGCCGGTATTCCTCCTGATCAAGTGCGATACGAGCATTCTCCAGCATTGCCGCCTGAACCATATCCGCAACAAGGGACATTTCCTCGGCATATTTTTCTTTTTCGGCTTCCAGTTCTGATGTATCAGTCAGCTTATCACAAATCAGCTTTACGTTTTCTATCAGTTCATCCCGATTGGCAAGCAGCTTATTCAGGCTTTTCAGGAACACAGTCTTTACTTCCTCTTCCATGATGTGCGGTGTAGTACAGCGCTCATCGTTATATTTGTTGTTGCAGCGGTAGATAACTTTACGGTACTGGTCGGTGGAGTGCCAGACCTTTGCACCATACCATCCCCCGCATTCACCGCACTTAATTTTACTTGAAAAGATACTGACACCGCTATAGCGTGATGCTCCTGTCTTTCTGCGCTCCATTTCCTGCTGAACCATATCAAATACTGCAGGATCGATAATGGCTTCATGGTCATCTTCGATATAATACATCGGTATTTCACCACAGTTTTTCTTTGTCTTTTTAGTCAGAAAGTCCACAGTAAATTCTTTCTGAAGGAGTGCGTCACCTTTGTACTTTTCATTTGTCAGAATACGGCGGATTGTAGTTGCATTCCACTTATCTTTTCCGCCGGGCGTTTTAATGCCTTTCTCTGTTAAATGAATAGCAATCGTATGCGGTGTCATGCCTTCAAGAAACAGACGGTATATCAGCTTTACAATTTCAGCCTGTTCCGGGTTCACAACCATTTTTCCATCGGAGCCTTTGTCATATCCGAGGAACCGGCTGTAGGCAACACTAACCTTACCATCGGCAAAACGCTTTCTGTGTCCCCAGGTTACATTCTCTGAAATAGAACGTGCTTCTTCCTGGCTTATACTCGACATAATGGTAAGGAGCAGTTCTCCTTTGCCGTCAAACGTCCAGATATTCTCCTTTTCAAAATAACACTCTACGTTATTTTCTTTCAGAAGCCGGATAGTTGTCAGGCTGTCAACGGTATTTCTTGCAAAACGGCTCACACTTTTTGTTATGATAAGGTCAATTTTTCCTGCCATTGCGTCCGATATCATTCTCTGAAAGCCCTCTCTGCGTTTGGTGGAACAACCGCTGATACCCTCATCAGTGTACACCCCAACAAACTCCCAGTCCTCACGTCCTTTTATGTATTCAGTGTAATAGCTTATCTGAGCAGCGTATGAAGTTAACTGTTCTTCGCTGTCAGTTGACACACGAGCATAGGCAGCAACCTTACGCTTGACAGGTGCATCAATCGGTGCTGATGTGTATCGGCTGATTGATGCAGGTATTTTCGTTATTTTTGGCATTTTTTCCTCCTTGGTATTGGCCAATGCTCCGTTACAGAATGACCATCTCGAAAATAGAACTTCAGTCTGTCTTCTTCCACATCGATATGGTCAATTCTCCGTTCAAACTCCTCTTCATTAAATGCATCAATGCTGAGAACCTGTGCTGCCATAGTACGCAGCAAATCATCACGAAGACTTGCGGAATTACATCCTTTATGTTCCGAACATCTCCAGTGACTAACTTTGTCGCCATTTGCAGAGGTGCGTGTGCCTTTCCGGAAATTACATCCGCACCTTACGCATTTAATCACTTTTGAGAAACAAGTCATATCCGCCCGATTCGGTCTTTTTCCATTTCTGCGTTTCAAGGAAGTTGCAGCCCTTCGTTCTTCCGTCCAGCAGTCCTGATGTCCTGTGTTTTTACACGCTTCCGTTACAACTGTTCCATCTTTCAGATGAAACTCTAATGTTTCACGCTTCGGAACGTAAATAACATCCACACGTTCAAGAAAAACAGACTCATCAAATTCCTGCAATCCAAGTACTTTTGCACAGGTTTCCTGCAAGTGCTTATGATTGATACTGCCGCCGACAGTACAGCGACCGCCTTTTATCTTTCGGCTTCCACAAAGCCAGTATTCTGCATAACCTCGGTCTGTTCTGATTTCATGCATATAGCTTTTATGGCAGAAAGGACACTTGATTTTTCCTGTAAAGCAGCAGGTATTCAGTGATTTGTTTGCCAGAGGGCCTAACTTTTTCCTTCTTTCCATTTCCTCCTGCACCCACCTGAAAGTCTCCATATCTATAATGGCTTCATGCGTATTTTCCACATAGTACTTTGGCAGTTCGCCGTTATTCTTCTTTCGGTGTTTGGTAATCGGGTCGGTAATGTATTCCTTTTGCAGAAGCATATTGCCTGTATACGTGATATTGGTCAGAATAACCTTTATATTGGAATCTATCCAGCGATATCCTCTCTTTGTTGTGATACCTTCGGCATTCAGTTCCCGTTCCGTTTCCAGCCTTGATTTTCCGTCAAGGAAGTTTCGGAATATTCTCTTTACAATTTCTGCTTCTTCCGGGACAACGACCAGTTTGTCATCAACCCATTCATAGCCGAGTATTGGATTTCGATTGCATGGATCACCTTTTTCAAAGCGTTTCCGAATGCCCCACTTTACATTTTCAGAAAGACTACGGCTTTCTTCCTGTGCAAAGCTGGCGAGAATGGTCAGCATCAGTTCGCCATCACCCGACAAGGAATTGATGTTCTCTTTTTCAAATCGTACTTCAACACCGATATCTTTCAGATGCCGTATCGTTTCCAGAAGGTCCACGGTGTTTCTGGCAAATCGTGATATACTCTTGCAAAGGATAATATCAATGAGTCCTTTTTCACAGTCAGAAATCATTCTTTGAAACTCCTGCCGTTTCTTGGTCTCTGTTCCTGATATAAAATTATCAGCATAAACTCCTGCATACTCCCATTCGGGATTCTTTTGTATCAGTTCGCTATAGTAGCTTATTTGTGCTGACATTGAATGCATAAGGCGTTCACACTCCATTGATACACGAGCATAAGCAGCCACTCGCTTTCGCCTTGGCAATACGGGCTCCGTAGGTTCTATTTTGATGATTTTACGCATAACAGCTCTCCTTTCACTACACATATTACCGCTGTTCAGGCTCTAAGTCAACGAATAATGTGCCGATTTTCGGCTCGTATTTCTCCCTGAACATTGTATCAATCTGACGATATTCATCCTCCGAAATCAGATTTGCATGAAACATCTTCTTTACAATGCCCATCGTCACCTGGTACATGGCTTCCTTCTGAATATCCATCTTTTTCACCTCCGAATCGTGCAAGAATATAACATCTGTGGCAGCAGTATTTTCTGTGATTATTGCCGTATGCCTGAAAAGGCTTACCACAATTTGAGCAGATAAAATCATACATAGCTTTCCTGTTAACATCTTTTATATGAGCATTCCACCACTTCATTCTGCATTTATCCGAACAGAACTTTTTCTGACGTACTCTTGGCGGCTGCGTGATTGGCTCGCCGCAGCAAAGGCAGAACTGCCCTTTATGTCTGCTGCAAAAGGATTTTATCGTGTTGACAGACAATCCTACAGTTTCTGCAATCTTAGAAAACGACATTCCCTTTGAACGCAATGTGAGTACAGTAGATTTTTGTGCATCTGTCATTGAAACCACCTCCTACTTTACATAGGACGGAAATATGGCTTTTGAGTACCGAAAAACAAAAAATCCCCACGAAATATGAAAAAATCATATCTCGTGGGGATCGTTATCAGATGTCAGCCTTGTTCACCCAACCGGTCACATAAGAACCGGTAGGTGTTTTTCCGCAGTTTGCAGAAGAATTTGTAATACGCATTCTGCCATTTATCACTTGTCCATCATAGAGATAGTACGTTCCGGATTTCTTTGTTCCGTTTTTGGCTGTGCTGGAGGAATACAAAGTGACATTGTTCAGCGTAATTTTTGTGTCTTTTGTATATGTCTTTTCAGCAACGGTATATACCGCTTTGCCTGAATTATCAAAAACGCTGTAACCTGCCTTGCAGGCTTTCTTTGCATTTTCCAGAGAAGAATATGCTCCAATCTGGCTCTTAGCGTCAGACCAGGACTTTCTTACTCTGTAAAGCTGATTTGCAGGTGTAGGATTTGAAGTTGTAGAACCAGTATTCAGATAAGATTCGACCTTCTTCTTAAATTCCGCCCAATGTGGCAGAATGTAGGCAGGACACATCTTGTAAGAATTTTTTGCAGTATTGAGATAGTCCACAGTACCACTTTTCCCGTCACGTACATTCAGCCAATGGGTATGAGTGTAGAGGTGATTAATGTCAAGACCATACTTCTTCAGAAGTGCTGCGGCAAGTCTCGCACAGTTGTCTTCCGACTTCTTATCCGTAGAATTATACGCAGATGACATAATGCATTCAATGGCAATCGTTCTGTGGTTGCCGTTGCCGCTTCCATCAGCGGCGTGCCAGCCACTAAGCGTTAAAGGTAGATTCTGCCACGCACAGGTGTTGTCCACATAATAATGCACCCTGACATCTTTCATATTGCCATTGTAAGTTGCTCTGGTATACTGTTCTGCAGGAGTAGTTCCGCTTGCTACCGAAATCCAATCGGTATTGTGAACAGTGATACCGATAACTTTGCCCTCCATAGAAACGGTGGGCATTGCTATACTGTTTGGATTGTGTTTGGTGAGCAGATACTCGTTGATTTTTACTCCATTCAGAGTAGATGTGTTATCAGGTTTCAGAATTGCCATGATCAGATTCCTCCTTGTCAGTTGTTTCTTCCATTCTGCCAACCTTGGTTTGCAGAACATCAATTGCTTTTTTGAATACCGGCGGATAGGGTACGCCCATCAGTGTGGTGTTTTCTACAATAGACAGCAGCTCGTTCAGACAAAAGCTGATGCAGACTGCGTCACGTATGTAGTTTGTGCCGATGAGAATATCAATTCTCACACCAACCACAACCATCAGCAGAATACAGAACTTTTTCGCAAGACCAATCCAGCCTGCCTTGCTGTTGAGTGCTCCGCTTTTGCTGTGCTTGGATTTTCCCATAATTGCAGTGACGAGACCTGTTGCAAAATCGATACCCATGAACACTACAAGTGTTGCAAGAGCCGAGTCCCATCCGCCAAACAGCGTGGCAATAAATCCGCCTACAATGCCTGCAATTGTACAGATCCATTCTTTCATAAACATCATCCTCCCATAAATTTGATTGATTTTATCATCGGATGTGAATTATCCGATGTGCCTTTGAAGGCAAGATAATATTCTCCATCCGGTACGTTTTCCAATGACTGCATCACGGAAATATATGTATCGGAATAAAGCCATTTGAATTGTAAAGTTACTGCATTTCCTGCCTGTATTTCCTCATAGATATACTGAGCAAGTTCAGCCCCGGTCTTGTCGGTTTTCTTCACCAGATAAAATTCAGCGTCCTGTGACGCACCGACTGTATAACTGAGAATCAGATTCATAGAAGAAGTGAGAGCAACAGGCGTCAGGCAAAGCACAAATACTGTTCCTGCCCAGCTGAAATCAGACTGATTGAAGTACAAAGCATAGTCATTCTCTGTACAGCAGAAATGGGGATAGCTTTCCGCAAAGCCTGCAAGCGAACGGTAACCGTCGTTGTAATAGGTGTAGACGCTCTCACCATATTTCTGCAAAGCATCACTGCCGGAAGAAAAGACCGTGATGTATTCGATGCCGGAACGGCTTTCAAGAGCGATAATTCTGGTTTCAAGAGCGAGGATTTCTTCTTCCTTTGTCTGAAAATCAAACTGAACAGAATCTCTTAGCTGCTGAGCATTGGCGTCTATTTCCTGAATTTCTGTATCAAATGAGTCGCATCTGCTTGTAAGCCCCATGATGTAGTCCATAGTGCTATCCTGCAAAGACTGTAATTTCTGCTGTAAAGCCTCGAAATCTGCTTTATTCGGATAATCCGACATATCAGGCGTGACGCCATCTTTACCATCAACTCCATCTTTTCCGGGCTGTCCGTCGGTACCGTCTTTACCTTTTAAGCTCTCAAGCCATTCAGTTTCTGTTCCGGTAAATCCATGCTCTACAGCAATAATGTATGCAGATTTTCCGTCAGTTCCGGGCGTACCGTCAATGCCATCTTTACCGTCCTGTCCATTTGTCCCGTCAATTCCATCTTTGCCGGGTTGTCCGTCAATACCGTTTTTTCCTTTTAAGCTCTCAAGCCATTCAGATTCTGTGCCAAAATAGCCATTTGCAATGGCGATTTCATATGCAGATTTTCCATCAATTCCATCTTTACCGTCCTGACCATTTTTTCCGTCAACTCCATCTTTTCCGTCTTTACCTTTTAAGCTCTCAAGCCACTCAGCTTCTGTACCAATAAAGCCATTCTCTACAGCAATCTCAAATGCAGACTTGCCGTCAGCACCTTTTTCACTTATCTTTTGAAGCAACTGCTGGTATAGGTCAGGCGTTGGCGGTACATTGCTGCTTTCACCGTCAAAACCAGATGGTCTGATATGCAGGGTTTTCACAACCGTTGTTGCCCTGACTGTTTCAGATGATTCTGCGTCATAACCGAAAAGAGACATCTTCACAGCACCGGCTGCAAGTTCCGCCGGCAGATGACAGCTTGTCTCGTCAAATCCGAGAACTCTGTTGTAAGTGAACTCGTCCTGTGTGAACTGCACCACTTTATGCAGGGGTTTCCAGCTGTTATCAAATACAAAATGTATCTTTACAAAAGCAATCTGATCAGCTGCAATGACCTCATGCTCCAGCGTTTCGATGTTCTGTCCCTTTACAAGAAATTTTATCATGCCTTCACTTCCTTCCACGTTTCCGTATCTGCATCATATTCCATATATCCATCCAGGCACTGAATTTTGACAAGGGGACTATCTACTGTACTGCTTGAATGACCGTCCCAGTTTGTGTTCTTTTTCACAGCGTTCCATTCAGCAAGACTGCCCTCATAGGTGATTTGCGTGAGGCTTTCACAGTAGTTGAAACAGCCACCGATAAGTTCTGTTGTGCTTTTGGTGATCGTGAAATTCTTCAGCTTGATACAGCGTACAAACATTCTGTCACCGATAACCTTACCGCTGTAGCGAACAGTTTCAAGCTTCTGACATTCTCCAAACGCCTGTTCACCGACTGTTGTAACAGATGCAGGAATGGTAAGGGATTTGATAGCTGTACCTGAAAAGGCGAACTTTGCAATCTCGGTCACTTTAGACGGAATTGTAATTTCAGTCAGTCCGTAAAGATTCTGATGAACCAGATATTCATCAATGTGCGGTATGAAACTATTTCGCTTGATGGTTTTGAGCGTTGTCGGAAGAGCGGCTATTTTCAGATTGTTGCAGTATTGAAATGCATATTCACCAACCGTTGTGATGCCCTCTGAGACGACAACAGAAGTGATGTTATCATTTTCGCAGAACGGAGATTTGTTTCCGCTTGTTTCATATGCACCTACATAATCATACATTGCCCCCGTGCCTTTGAGAATCAGTCTGCCGTCAGAATAGAGAACGTAATTGATATCAGCGCCGCATTTGCCCACTGAAACCACATCTCCGGTCATTTCATTTACCTTTGTTGCAAGTTCTGCCACCTGATTGGTCAGCTGAAGAATGGTTGAATTGTAATCCTTTATCTGTGCTGTAATCTCCGAAAGCTGTGACATCATATCCGTGACCTTGCATTTTCCGAGAATACATCGGACATAACCGCAGTAGGTTGTATTCTCTCGATAATCCGTCACTTTGATTTCTGCTGCACCGGCATCAATCCTGACGGCACAAAGGGTGAGATATGTTTTGGTTTCTGTATCTTTGAATCTTGGAATTGACGGCGATGTGGCAGGCGTACCGGATAGAATTTCAAACTCTATCTTACGATAATTTTCGCCGGTATTACAGCAGATACCCACTGATAAATATCTGCCCAGAGATTCATTCACATAGCCTGATAAATCATAGGTATACGGCGTATCGGAAAGAAAGTAATGTCCGTTTATCCACGCCTTACCGCTGCCAATGGTCAGCTTTAGCTTGTTTGCTGTCAGCTTGAAACACTGACCGTAGTTATCCTGAATGCCGTTGCAGATGATACTGCCAAGATAATCGCAGAAATTCTCGGCAGTATACGTTCTGTCAAGATTCTTTGCGTTGAAAAATCCATATGAAAATGCCATAGTCATACCTCCTTGAATGTGGGTGTGAGATTTCTTCCGTTCTGGTCGAAGCTTTCAATCATACCGATCAGCTGTATTTTATTCTGTCTCAGACCAAATCTGCGGTGTTCTACGGTAACAAAATCGCCAACAAAATAGTCCCTGTTATACTGAAACTGCGTAGACTGTACCGCAATCTGCGATTCGGAAACCACAAGTGGCTGCACCATACTTTCTTTGCCTTTTTCCTGTAAAAGGTTAATGTATTCATCATTGGGAATTGGCTTGGTTTCGCCGTCTTCCTGTTCTTCGTCCGCCATATCCTTTGCGTCAACATACACCTCATAGCGGTCAAGGTGTTCCGGTTCATCGCCGTCACAATATGTGGTGCGTTTTCTCTCTTCTCCTTCGCCTTTACCCAATATATAGGCATAATTTCTCTGCACAGAACTATCTGTGGAATAGGAAAATGAAAGCAGATTGTTGTATCCATCTGAGAAAACAATATGTGGGTTATCATCTTGTAAGATACTTCTATCTGTACCCTCTGACAATTCCAGCAGCATTTCATACTGTTCATCGGTTGTCTTTGCCAGTCGTATATTGGCAGTCCCACCGATTTTCTCACAGATGGTGTATACCCATTTCATAAGGTTATCGTAGCTGATTTGCAGTTTAGTATCTTGTTTCCAGCAAGAACCGGAAGAATCACCAATCGAAAGCCCCGGAATCTTTCTCGCACCTGTTCTGCAGGCGTTGTAATAAACCACATTGTTCACAATCTGTGCGTATGAAACTTTCTTTGTAAAGTTGAATGTAGGACAAATGATTCTTCTTTCCAGAAGACACATTAAAAAGCGACCGCTCACAATGAGATAATCGCCGTCCTCTGCATCTGTTTCCAGCTGTACCGATTCAATCAGTCCGTAGTGTTCTTTATCATCATCACGACCCACAATTCTGCCTGTCCGGAAGATTTCAATATTTTTCGTAGATGCCGCAATGTACACTTCAAATACACCGCAGGCATAGTATTCAATATCCCAAAGCAGCGAAGAAAAGCTGTCACACACAGCCTCCAGGGTTATGGAGAGTTTGTCCTCTATGGGAATCATGTTGTATATTTCAATTTGCATTTTTCACACTCCCAAGTACGCATTGCGGTGTATCAGACGGACTTTAAGACTTGACAGTCCCTCAGACGCACGAACATAAAACTTATTTTCTCCCTGCTTTAAGGTCAGCCAGGTGGAACCCGAAACAAGCCGGTTGATAATATTAGTAACAACACCCTCACGTTCCAGTGTAACCGTCTTATTGCCTGTTTTCGTAGTTATGGTGATAACATCGCCGTCTTTGATGTCACCGAGAATCTGCATATATTCGTCTGTAGCTGCATTGTAAATAGTCGGATTCTTTGCAGGACCTCCGCTGATTTCAAGGATAAAGCCCACTTCATCACCGTCATTGACAATGGTCATGATGTTTTGTGTGCTGTATTGACCGATTGGAAACGGCTCATCATTATCGGGGAAGATGAAGTGGAAAGCACCACGGATTTTGGAATACTCCGCAATCTGGGTTTCCGTGGAATACCAGTAAATATCGGGACAGAGAATAGATATCTGCCCTTTGGTCAGCATCTCAAAGTTCTCCATTTCGCAGGTTTCAACAATACCCTCGGCATACACAGAAATGTTTTTTGTGGAGTAATATATTTTGATGTAGCGTGACGGCTTGACCACCTGATACAGCTCATGCCTGCGTTTCTCCACATCAAAGCCACGCATTTCAAAAGGAATGACCACGTTTCGCTTTTCAATGAAAGCATTGTTGAGGTAAGAACCGTCCATTCCGGCATAGCTTGATGTGCTGACTGTTCCGGCAGGTGGATTCAGTCCTTCAATCTTTGAGAACATGAACCTGTTTGCTGTTCTGGACAGGTTAATTTGCTGACCGGTTTCGTTTTCCAGGATTAGGTGATAGAACATCTGGAATCACTCCTTTCTACATCTTCACCGCATTCTTTGTCTGTCTATAAATCTCCAGCCGTGACAGTGATTTCGGACTATTGTTGGTCTGATTTACTGTACGGCTGTTGTCGTTATTGTAGTAGTTATTGACCACAGAACTTTCAATTCCGCCGTTCATGATAGCACCTGTCATTCCGTCAAGTTTGTAGCTAAGGTCGGTATTAAGAGCAATTTTCATTGTATCCGCAACACCGGATACCGCCTTTGCAATAACCTTTTTGCTTTTGATAATGCCGTCTGCTAACCCCTGCATAAAGTCCGGCATCCAGCTTTCGTATTCGGTAAGAGGTCCCACGTCCGGCACAGAGAAGTGCAGATAGCTTCTGATGGTATCCGCCACATCGGTACAGGCGTCGGAAATCCAGCTGATACAGCTTTTGATACCGTCAACAATTCCGCTGATGATATCCGAACCCCAGCTGAATGCATCACTCGCCAGTCCCTTTACAAAGTTGACCGCCTTGTCAAATCCACTCTTAATCGTATCGTAAATACCGCTGATTGTATTGGAAATCGCTGATTTTACGCTGTTCCAGATGCTTGTCACAGTAGAACGTATGGTATTCATCACCGATGAAATTGTAGAAGAAATGCTGTTCCAAACGGAAGATATTGTATTTCTGATTCCGTTTACAACACCTGAAATCGCACCGCTGATGGTGTTCCAGATGGAGGAAATTACCGATTTGATGGTGTTCATCACACTTGAAATAAAGCCTGAAATTGCGTTCCATACCGTGGTGATGATATTTGAAATCGTACTCATCACTGTGGAAATCGCAGTACTGATTGCATTCCAGATGGTTTCAAAGAATGACTTAATGCCTTCAAGCAGAGGGGTGATAAACTCCACAATGGCATTCCATATGGTCTGTATCTTCTCAGAAATCCAGTCCATCACATTGCTGATAATGATATGTATTGCCTGAAAAATCGTCTCAAACAGATATTTCAAGGCTTCCAAAAGCGGAGATATGAACTCATATATCGTATTCCATATGCTTGAAATCGTATTGTAGATTGTGGTGCATACCGTAGAAATGACCGTCCATATGGCATTGAAAATGGTGGAGAAGAAATCGTGAATGCTTGTCAGGATTCCTGCGAAAAAGTCATAAACAGCCGTAAAAATAGAAACCGCAGTATCGTGAATAGCAGTTACAATTCCCGTAAAGAATGAAGATATCGCATTCCAGGTGTTCACAAAGAAATCGGCAATGGACTGGAAGAAAGAGCAAATGCTGTCCCATATGCCAATGAAGAAATCCTTGATTGCCGTCCAGACCTCGTCCCATGAAGTGCCGAACCAGCCAAGGAATACATCTAACACACCTGTCAGCGTGTTCAGAATATTGCTGAGTGAGTTTACAATGAAATCCCATATGCCTGTAAAGAGGTCTTTTATGCCATTCCAGCACTGATCCCAATCTCCGGTAAACAGACCGATGAAAATGTCGAGAATACTTAAAATGGTGTCGGTTACGAAAGAAAAAATATCTGCAATGTGCTGAAATACGCCCTCAAACAGTGGGGCAAGAACTTCACAAAGTCCATTCCACACGGCTTTCACCAGTTCTCCGAAGCTCTCAAAGTCAAAGCCGAGAGCATTGATGCGGTCGACGATTCCGGAAGTAAGCCTTTCAAATGTAGCTTTTATCTGTTCCCAAATGGAGAGAATGCTATTTTTGAAGTCCTCATTGGTATTCCACAGATTTACAAAGGCGGCAACTAATACAGCAACGATTGCAATCACAGCCACCACCGGTGCAGAAATACCGCCAATGGCAGCTCCAAGAGTGGAAAATGCTGTCTTTGCACCTGCAATTATAGTCGGAACTTTGCTGATAAAAGTCATCAGACTTCCCACCGAGGATATGACTTTGCCGATTACCACCAATAAAGGACCCATTGCCGCAGCAACGAGAGCAACTTTCACAATCGTCTCCTTTGTGGCAGGGTCCATGGCGTTGAGTTTATCAATAAATTCCTGAATTTTCGTTACGATTGATCTGATGACAGGCATCAGAATTTCGCCGAAAGAAATAGCCAGTTCTTCCAGCTGTGATTTTAAGATAGTCAGCTGACCGCCAAGGTTGTCCTGCATTGTTTCCGCCATAGAAAGCGATGTGCCGTCACAGTTCG
Organism: Ruminococcus callidus ATCC 27760; assembly: GCF_000468015.1. GTDB lineage: Bacteria > Bacillota > Clostridia > Oscillospirales > Ruminococcaceae > Ruminococcus_C > Ruminococcus_C callidus. The sequence continues at coordinate 42,540 of NZ_KI260345.1, forward strand.
CAATCGCAGATGACAGCTTTTCAACGTCCTGGGGTGCAGCATTCATCAAAGCCAAAAAGCCTGACATGGCATTCTTGCCCACAAGAGCCTGTGCTGCGCTTGCTTTTTCAGATTCAGACATCTGGTCAAATGCCACTCGGCAGTCGGCAAGAATATCGGAAAGGTCACGCATGGAGCCGTCCGCATTGCTGGTTGCAATCTCCATTTCTCCGAAAGAAGAGGAGCAGAATTTGACCTCACTGGAAAGTGCGGTCATAATGGAACGCATGGAAGTACCGGACTGTGTGGACTTGATGCCTGCGTTTGCCATTAAGCCTAATGCCTCGGCTGTATCTTCACAGGAGAATCCCAAAGCACCCGCAATCGGAGCACAGTACTTGAAGGATTCACCAAGCATAGATACATTGGTATTGGCGTTGGAACTTGCAGAAGCGAGAACATCGGCAAAATGACCGCTGTCAGCAGCGGATAAGCCGAATGCAGTAAGCGCATCAGTGACAATATCCGATGTGGTTGCCAAATCCTCACCACTCGCAGCCGCAAGGTTCATGATACCGTCAATACCGGAAAGCATATCGCCGGTTTTCCAGCCTGCCATAGCCATGTAGTTCATTGCTTCAGCAGCTTCCGATGCTGAGAACTTCGTTTTCGAACCCATTTCACGAGCCTTATCACGAAGCTTTTCAAGGTCATCACCGGTTGCACCGGATACAGCTGCGACCTTCGACATAGCAGAATCAAAGTCAGATGCTGTCTTGACTGCTGCTGTACCTGCGGCGGCAATCGGAACTGTAACCTTTGTGGTAAGTGTAGCACCAACATCGAAAATCTTGTCCCCGACATTCTGGAGAATCTCTCCGGCTTCACCGATTTGCTTCAAAGAGTCCGATGCTTTGCCGGCTTCGGTTTCGAGATTGCGGAGTTCCTGTTCGGTTTCGATAATTTCTCGCTGTAATGCGTCATACTGTTCCTGAGAGATTTCACCATTGGCGAGTGCAGTATTGGCTTGTTCTGCGGCAGTTTTCAGCGTGGTGAGTTTCTCCTTGGTAGTAGCAATGCTGTCAGCAAGCAGCTTTTGTTTCTGGGAAAGCAGTTCTGTATTTTTCGGGTCAAGCTTCAGAAGCTTTTCCACGTCCTTCAGCTGCGTCTGAGTACTCTTGATGTTCTTGTTAACACCTTCCAGAGCCTTGGAAAGTTTGGTGGTATCACCGCCGATTTCAACTGTAATGCCTTTGATTCTGTTTGCCATGTGGTTTCACCTCCTGCAAAAAGGCATGAAAAAAGCACCTGCCGTAGCAAGTGCTTTGTGTGTATTTAATATTTTAGGCTCTTCCGCTATTTTGTAAATATTCAAGAACAGCATCAACAATTGAAGGGTGCCACGCATCAGCATCGAATACTTGACTGCTGTATATGGTGTACTTAACCCCGTTTTTTGAAGTGAGCCAATGATCTCCAGAATGAATAAGGATGCCCATTTTCTCTAAAATCAGATTTAAGGCATGAACACTTTTGACATTGCATCCCATTTTTTGAAGCCTTTTGACAACTTCGATCTTATACAGATCACCTAAAGCATTGTACGGCATACAAATCATTCCTCCTTACATAAATGGCAGTTATTTTTTGTCATGAAAGCTCACAACATATTCTGACGGAACTATTTTTGTGTCCAGCTTTCTTCCGGTATAGAAAAATTCCATCAATTTGGCAAAGTCTCGCACCTCTTCCTCGGTGTCCTCAACAAAAGCTTTTTTATTGTGATTGAAGAACACCTTTGCCTCTTCCATTGTTTGATATGTTGCTTTCATGTTTGTTGCCACTGTTCGTAGAGAGTATTGATACATATTATCATAAAAATCAGTTGGAATTGAAGTCAAATGAGCTTTATTGTCTTCAAGCCATTGAGTCGTCTTTTCCTTCCCAAATTCTTTTAATGTTACTAACACTAATTTATCGATCAAAATAATGTTATGGTTGTCATTAGCATATAAAAAACTCAGCACCTTGTATCGAATAATAGGCGGGAGCAAAGAAAAACAGCTAACTATCTTTTGGTTCGTGCCAAAAGTATGCTTGGAAAAGAACTGAATAAATAAGCAAGAAATAAGATCAAGTAAATGCTCATAGATCTTGTTATAATCATCTTGTGTTATTTGCGAACGTACTTTTGAATGTGAACAGGAATTCGCTGCGTAATAGTCAGTTGTATCATTCTTAACAGCAAGAATACATTTCTTAAAATGGTCTCCGTATGTGAGAGCTTTTACAGTCTTTAGGACTTCCTTGTCACCGATTGTCAACTGATCATCTGGATTATAATCGATCAGCTTCCTTACTATTATTTCAGAAAGCAACCTCATTTGAGCAATTTTTCCACGGTAAGATGAATCAACATAAAAAATATCATGCAGACAATCTCCAAGAATATAAGCATAATCTTCATCTCTAAAATTACTCATATTTCCACCCCTTAGAATCTTTTCCTTTATTATACTGCATAAAGAGAAAAAAGTAAAGAGGCTATTTAGAAATTATCAAAATCCGCCTGTCCAGCGACCTCATTCCAGCCATCGTAATCATCATTTTCACGTTCCGTGAACATATCATTGATAAGCCCAATTGTCAGCAAATCCAGCTCGGTCATGGAAAGACCGAGCTGTTTGCATCTCAGGAGAAAAAGCGGAGTAGTCATCGGCCGGTCAGTCGGGCGATGTTTTTTTTAGACTCAACCTGTGTTGCTGTATTCAGTCCCCACAATTCAATCAGCTGAGGAAGAATCTCATAAATACTAAACGTATTGAACCGTTCCAGGAAATCATCAGGGCTGTCGGGAACGTTTTCCGGGTCGGCGTGTTTTGCCATGATGTAGGCGATGTTCTCGAAAACCTCAAGGCTCTCAATATCGAGTTCGCTTTTGTTCTCATCTCCCTCTTCCACATCCGTTTTCAGCGATGCAAAGTCCTTGTAAATATCCCTGTGGAACTTCAGACGATAAAGACGTGGCACAGCTGCACTTGCCTTGAATGGTACCTCCATACCGTCAATGGTAATATTCTTCTTGATAGACATAGCAGTACCTCCTTAAGATGTCTTGGTAGTTGTTGTGGCTGTTTGTGTACTTGGGCTGTAGGGTGTCTTGAACCAGTTGTTGTAAACTGTATCCGATGTACTTTCAGTTGTCTTGGACTTTACAAGACCCGTCGGCAAAGGCGTCGCCTTGAGCGTCAGCTTTTCCGTCTTAACTTCTGTGCTTTCCTCTGTAGTTGCAGATTCTGTCGCAGGACGTGAAGCTGAGCAGCAATACATCACGTGTCTGATGTGGTGCTTGTCTCCAAGAAACTCAAACATCAATGCAAACTGTGCAAGTTCTGTATCATTTCTTTCCACAAGAACGCCGTTGTTGTCGAGAATTTCTCCAAGGATTTCCGTCGCAAATTCGGTTGTGATAAGGGCAATTTCAAGGTCACCGGTGTAGCCGGCGTTGTTGTTAATCACGTAATATACACCGTTGTCCGCGTAAAAATTCTCGGCCTCGCCGTTTGCATCAATAGATAACGATACAGCACCCGGCAGATGCTTTGACTCTCCATATGCAGGGAAAGTCCTGTTGCCATCGGAGTCTACACCCCATTCGTTAATCTTTGCCCAGTACACATTCTGCAAACCGAATTTAACCTTATTCTTTTTGTTTGCCATAAGTTATACCTCCGTTTCGTAAAGTACTTCATAGAGTTTTTCGGACTCTATCCATACTTCTGATTTTGTATAGTAGATTTTATGACGTTTCAGAACCTGTTCTATCTGCTTTTCCAGTTCAGGATTCTTAATGTCTGTATATAATTCAATATCCAGCTGTTTAAAGCTGAAATACATCTGATTATCCGCAGAAAATGTATTCTCTCCGGGAGATAAAAATAGTAAAAAAGGAGGTGCTGGACTTTCGCCCTCAGCGAAATGGTGGTAAGCAAAAGGCAGCCCCATTTCTTCCATCATTTCTGCGATTTGTTCGTAGGTCATTTAAGTGCCTCCTCGATCAGTTTTTCAAACAGCTGTACGCCGTTTTCCTCTGCAGGGGATATATGCGCTTTTCCTGCCACACGTCCGCCGCCACGCTTGGCGTGGCCTTTTTCAAGGAGATGTGCCAACTGATAGCGATTCTTACTGTGAACAGTCATTTCCAGAGAATGGCTGTTTTCCTTTGTCTTTTTAACTGCCCAGCTTTTTGCGTAAGCACCGGTGTCCTTTGGTGCATTGGCGGAGATTTCTTTTTTTACCTCTGTGGCAGTTTTCTTTACAGCCTTTTTCATGCTTTCATTTGCAAGGTCGGCGTATTCCGTCAGACCTTTCATGATTTCAGCAGCCATATTATCAATTGAAGTCATCGGGGACACCTGCCTTTCTTGTTTCTCCCTCAATTTTCAGGTAATCGTTGTGGTCATAAAGGGGAATAATTCCTGTGATGTTGTAGATACTGTTTCGGAACAGTATACGGAAATTGGTGCTGTTGATGTTCAGTGATGCAGGGCTTTGACGAACGAGAAATTCAAGCTTCTGTACCTCTTTGGTTATTCCTGCATCAGTGGTTTCACTTGCTGTTTTCACGGTCACATTTGCCCACAGGGAGAATGTTTCTTCCCATTTGGTGATATGGTTGCTGATCTCGTCAATAACAGTTCTGTGTTCCAGAATGGTAATTCTCTGATTCAGATTTCCGATTTCCATTACATCACGCCCTCTCTCTGTGCAAACAGAATTGACCTGAGATTCAGCGTTAGCTTTTGATAATCGGGATTACTTCTGTTTTCATAAAGATAACCAAGTGCGAAAAGCATCGCTGTCCGCACCGTATCTTCATTTCTGGCAAAAGCATCCTCGTCCATTCTGCCAACGTCCATTACCAGATTTTTAGCTGTAAGCAGCAGATTCTGAATCAACCTGTCGTCCTCATCGTAATCCACTCTCAGATAATTTTTCGCTTCTTTCAGCGTTATCATTTACATCACGCTTTCTTGATGGTAAGTGTCTTAATAGCCTCCGGGAGAATCAGTTTGCCGTCCAGTCTCTGACTTGCAAGAAAGCCAACCTGTCCGGTCATAGCAAAGAGTTCATTCAGTCGCTTGAAAGAGCGTCCCTGTCTGTCAGCCACCCAGTAGTAACTAAAGTCACCGAATGCCATACACTTGTTGCCAGCCTTGATTTCCGGCACATAGCTTGATGTTTTGTAAGGGCGATTGAGAATGGTATCCGGCACACCCGCCTGCACAGACGGATTCCAGATATAGTTGCCTGTGTTATCCTTCAGCTTACGAAGTGCCTTAACCGTGGAATCGTTGAGAACCCACACAGCCTTCTTGCGGTACGGACTTCTGAGAGAATAGAACAGTTCCATCACATCATCAAAGGTAATGTTTGCACCGGTTGTTGTTGCACCATCTTCTGCACCGCCTACGGTATGGAAGATACCTGTCGGCTTGCCCTTGCCGTCACCAACAAAGAATGCCTCTTCTTCCTTTGCACCGATACGACGGGCAAATTCACGGGCAATGTAGGACGGCAGGTCAAATACACTGTCGTTCAGCAGTTCCTCAGAAATCTTGATTGCTGTTCCCAGCTTATATGCGGAAAGCGATGCCTGACCGAATGTATCATCGGAGAGCGTATACTGCTGCTCCTCGTCCATCCAGACTGCTTCGCCCTTGGAAGTCACAATCGGAATCTTGCGGTCGCCGTTGGAAGTCTTGATAACCGTTGCCATCTGACGGAAGATACTTTCTTCCTCCAATGCTTCCACCAGTTTTCGTTCGTGAGGTAGCAGTGTGCCGCCTTATCATCTTTCGATGACAGGTTTGCACAAAGCCCCTCCCAAACCGTGCTTACACCTCTCGATGTACACGGCTTTCCATTCATTATTGACATGTCATTTATTTTGTTCCCTGTGAATCTTTTTGAAGCATTTCGGGCAAACAATCAACGTTTTACGTCTCATGTGAAGCATTTTCTTGCCCCATTCCGTAGTGCTTTTCAGATTCTTCATTTTACCTGCATGATAAATACAGCAGGAATCACTATTATCACCACACAGCTCACATACCCCTGCGCTTAACCGCACATATTGTGACAGCTTTTTCGGGTCAAAGGATTTGTATTGCCATGGGTCTTTATCGGACATCAACTTACCGGCTTTGCAGTCAGCTAACGAGACAAGCTTTGCATATTTGATACCGCCTTTAACTTCATGGGGAATAGCCCATTTGCCATCATGACGATATTTTTGGATGATTTTTCTCGTTGTGCTGTTGCTTTTGCTTGCAAGCGTCTTTAGACAGCTATATTCCATAAGATAACGGAAATAATTCAGCTTATCATAATTCGCTGCTAAGCAGTAATAATTGCAAATGCCACGGATTTGTGCATTATACCTGTTCACAATATCCACTTCCGAAAGATGTCTTAATCTTGGAACGCAAACCGCCCAGATTTCTCCGTTTGGTTTTTGTTCTATGATGTCGTTTTTGAACAGGAACTGCATGATCTTATCTTCGAGAGGTACAGTTAATTCTACAGAGTTATTCAGCGTTCTTTGTTTAACACCGTTTGCCTTTTTCTTTATCTTCTGGCTTCGGCGTACCGCAACGTCATAACCAAGGAAACGTACTCGTTCAGCACTGTGTGTGATCTTTGTTTTCTCAGCACTCAACTCTAAATGGTACTGCGTTGATAGAAATTCTCTCAGAATCTCTTTAATTTCTTCACAGTCTTCTCTGCTTCCGCTGATTCCAATTAGAAAATCATCAGCATATCGGCAGTATACAAGCTTTTTATCGTCGGACATTCTTGCGGGCGTTTTCAATTTTTGATTGCACACCGCTTTATATTCCTTGATTGCAAGCTCACGTTCCTCACCTTTTACCCTGTCAATCTTCTTTTGAAGTGTCTGCCTTCTTTTCGCTAAATGAAGATATTCCGGTGTCTGGTGTCGTGTAGACTGCTTATCGAACTTTTCCTTGAGTTTCATGACTTTCCGGTCAAGCTCATGCAGGTATATATTTGCCAGAATAGGGGAAATGATTCCGCCCTGTGGTGTACCGGAGATTGTGGTATGATATTGAAAATCTTCCACATAACCTGCTTTCAGGAAAGCTCTGATAATATTGATAAATCTGCTGTCCTTGATTTTGACTTCTAACGTTTTAATAAGCACTGCGTGGTCTATATTGTCAAAGCAACCCTTGATGTCGCCTTCTATGAACCATTTTACAGAACGAAAATTTGTCTTTATCTGGTCGAGAGCTGTATGACAACTTCTCTCCGGTCTGAAACCATGTGACTGGTCATAAAATAACGGTTCATAGATTGCTTCCAGAAACATTCTAACCGCCTCTTGCAGAAGTTTATCTCGAAATGACGGAATACCCAGTGGGCGCATTTTTCCGTTCTGTTTCTTGATATATTCTCTGCGCACAGGCTTCGGTTTGTACTTTCCTGACCTCAATTCTTCAATCAGTTCATGCACATATTCAGCACTAAAACCGTCAGCAGTGTCGTTGTCACTTCCGGGAGTCATTGCTCCACTGTTTGCATATAATTTCTGGTAAGCTGCAAAATAAATGTCCTCTCTCAGAAGGTAGCGAAAGAGTCTTGTAAAGACTCCGTCGTGATGTTCCGAGGAACTTTTATTGACACGCTCCAAAATCTCCGATGTTGGATTCATGAGGATTCTCCTCCCTTTCATCTTCTTACTTTGGAATTAACAAACTGCTTCCCTTCGCCATGTAGTGGGCGTTATCCACCTCGGACTACTACGGAAGCTCCGTTGCCATATGGAATATTCAGTCTCGAATAGACATAGCCTTTCGGCATTTCCACTTAGGCAATCCCTGTTTAACGATGCTTATAGGCAAGTGATAACTGTCGGATATCATTTCGGTTTATCTCACGTGTTCTCACGCTTGCTTCATGACCTATAGCAGACACCATAACGAATTCAATATTATGGTGGGGTCATGAGAGTGGTTTCAGGATAATTTCCACACCCTCCCACGAAAAAGGAGCTAACCTTTGCTTTGGCAATCCAGCCTTATCCTTATGTTATCTTGTCATTGCAGGTACTACTCGCCTCATATCCTTTTGACGTTTCCTGCGTTTCTGCCGTGCTGTGTTCCCGTGTCCAGTTTCCTGTCATCGGTTAGGCAGATTGACAACCGCTCTGCTGTGCGGTGTAGAGCCTAATCTACTGTAAACATCGCCTTTTACAGGCGCACAAATTCATCCGGCACAAGATAGCCACCCTCAGTATCTGTACC
>NZ_KI260345.1:50945-52370 GCF_000468015.1 Ruminococcus callidus ATCC 27760
CAGACGGCATCCAGTTTCGACTTTGCCGAATGAGAAACTCCAGCTTCTGCGTTTCTTTGGTCACACCAGCTTCCGTATTTTCTACGGAAGATTTCAAGGTTGCTCTTGCCCAGCAGGAAAAAGCTTCGTCCCACACAGCAGTGTGATTGCCGATTTCATCGGTAACAACACGATTCTCCAGAATGGTAATTCGCTGATTGAGTGTTCCAATTTCCATTACATCACACCCTCTCGCTGTGCAAACAGCATGGCACGAAGCGTTAATGTCAGCTTGGAAAAATCTGCGGTATTGCGGTTTTCATAAAGATAGGAAACCGTGTAGAGCATTGCTGTCCGTACTACATCTTCGTTTTCTGCCAGCTGTGTTTCATCCATTCTGCCCACATCCATGACCAGCTGTTTTGCTGTGAAAATCAAGGAAAGCAGCAATGGATCATCATCTTCAAAATCAATCCGCAGATACTGTTTGACTTCCTGTAAAGTTACCACCCACTCCAACCCCTTTCTCTGATTACGCTTTCATGCCAAGTGTCTTTACGGCTTCGGTCAGAATCAGTCTGCCATCGACACGCTGAGATGCGAGGAATCCAACCTGACCATTCATTGCAAAGACCTCGTTCAGCCGCTTAAAGGAACGTCCCTGACGGTCGCCGATCCAGTAATAGCTGAAATCGCCGAAAGCGAGACACTTTGCACCTGCCTTGATTTCCGGCACATAGCTGGAAGTGTAGTACGGACGATTGAGAATGGTATCCGGAACGCCAGCTTGTACAGACGGATTCCAGATGTAATTGCCAGTGCTGTCCTTCAGCTTACGAAGTGCCTTTACTGTGGAATCGTTGAGAACCCACACTGCCTTCTTACGATACGGGCTTCTCAGAGAATAGAACAGTTCCAGAACATCATCGAAAGTGATATTTGCAGTACTGGTAGTTGCTCCGCTCTCTGCACCGCCCGTTGCAGCAAAGATACCAGTCGGCTTGCCCTTGCCATCACCAATGAAGAAAGCTTCTTCTTCCTTTGCACCGATTCTTCTTGCAAATTCCTTTGCGATGTAAGACGGCAGGTCAAAAGCTGCATCATTCAGCAATTCTTCAGAGATCTTGATCGCTGTTCCCACCTTGTACGCGCCAAGAGAAGCCTGTCCAAAGGTATCATCCGACAGCTTATATGCGTCTTCCTCGTCCATCCAGGCAGCTTCGCCCTTAGAAGTAACGATGGGAATCTTTCGATCACCGGAGGAAGTTTTGATAACGGTTGCCAGCTGCCGGAAAATGTTTTCTTCGGTCAGTGCCTCTACCAGTTTCCGTTCAAATTCGCCCGGCACAAGATAGCCACCCTCAGTATCTGTACCAACCTGCAGGTCGTTTCGAACATCGTAAAAATTGCGATTGCGAATGCTGTTCCAGAAAGCAGTACGATATG
>NZ_KI260345.1:52470-52693 GCF_000468015.1 Ruminococcus callidus ATCC 27760
CCTCAGTATCTGTACCAACCTGCAGGTCGTTTCGGACATCGTAAAAATTGCGGTTGCGAATGCTGTTCCAGAAAGCAGTACGGTATTCGTCAGATGCAATCCCTGTCTTGGTATCGCCGTGAATGGATGCGTTCGGCTTGTTCTGAATCGGCGTAGAAGTGGGCTTGTTCATCTCCGCTTCAATCTGAGCCTGTCGTTCCAGCCGCTGGATTTCCTTGCCGTA
>NZ_KI260346.1 GCF_000468015.1 Ruminococcus callidus ATCC 27760
CACCGTCCGCACCTGTGGCACCGGTAGGACCTGTCGCACCGACCGGACCGGTCACACCTGCCGGACCTTGCAGACAACAGGGCACAGGCGGCGGTGCCGGCATGCAGCAGCGGTCAGGCTGGCTGGGTTCTCCGCAATTACAATATGCCATTCTATATCGCTCCTTTCGCATCATTTCCGGCGGGCAGCCTTTTCCGCGAAATACTGCCGGTTATACGCCACTGCCGCATCGCCGCGGCGAAAACTGCCTGCCAATGCATTATATGCTGCCGCCGTGGAAATGTCACCCATACGGTCATAGCACACGCACAGCTGGATCGCCGGCAGATAGTCACAGCACTCCTGCCGCCAGAAGCCCTCGTGGGGCTGGTGACCGGTTTCGATTGCCAGATGATACCAGAAAGCTGCCTGCGGGTACTGCTGCCGCTCCAGAAACAGCCCGCCGATCTCGCAGCAGATCTCCGGCTGGGGAATGCCGTAGCAGAACGAACGGAACAGACTTTGCATTGCCTCGTCGGGCTGTTCCAGCCGGGCATAGCAGCGACCTGCAAGCAGGCATGCACCGATGTTGTCCGGTGTCCAGCCCCTGCCCTCCTGCAAAAACTGTTCCAGCACCGGCAGTGCCGCCCGATAGGCTCCGTGGTCGCAAAGCTCCCTTGCATAATAGTACTGCTCCCGCGGCGAAAATCGTTTGCCGGACAGCAGTAGTTTCTGATAAATGTGCAGATTCCGGTCAGGGTCGCCGGCGTGCGGCTTCCGGTGGGACACTGCCGCATCGCCGTAGCGGATACTGCCGGAGGGCACCACGGCTTCATGTACGGCTCCGGTGAAACGATAGCCGCGGCTCCGCCGGAAAATCCGTTCTCGCCGGGAGATCATCTGGGGCGTTCCGGCAGCGTCAAAGCTGAGCCAGTAAGGAAGAAATACCATGTCTGCTTCCGGAGCCTCCAGGATTTTTCGCAGCTTTTCGTGGTTTTCCCCCTCGATGACATCGTCCGCGTCCAGCCACAGCCAGTAATCTCCTACGGCTTGGGAAACGGCGTAGTTCCGTGCCGCGGAAAAATCGTCGCACCACGGAAAATCATAAATTTTGGCGGCATATTCCGCAGCCACTGCCTTGGTGTTGTCGGTGGAGCCGGTGTCCACCAAAATGATCTCATCTACCAGATCTGCCACCGAATCCAGACACCGCCCCAGCACCGCTTCTTCATTTCGCACGATCATGCAAAGACTGATCAAAGGCATATGCATTCCTCCTTCTGCTGGTTTATCGTATGCGGCAGGAACAGCGGAGGTGCGGTTTTTGGCGGTCTGTAGGGGCATTGCGGCATGGTGCAAACTGCATTGTAGAAAAGTACAAAAGTACGCAAAAAGTACGTAGTTTTGTTTCTGCGGAATCTCATGGCATAAAAATAACCGCATTTCCCGGCAAAAAAGCTCTTGACAAATACGGCGTTCTGGCGTATAATAAAGATAGAAAGAGCA
>NZ_KI260347.1 GCF_000468015.1 Ruminococcus callidus ATCC 27760
CATTGCCGGAGAATGCACTGGAAATGCCCTGCCGTGCCAGTGCCAGATCCATGCCGTTAATGACACCGTCTGCATTGACATCGCCCAGATGAAACGGCTTGGATTCCCCTGCACCGAGGATAGACGTTCCGCCCACAGCACCGATCGCCTCGTCCAGATAGAAGTTATTTGTACTTTCTGCAGTTTCCACATACAGCACCATATTCGTGGCATCTGCCGGAATCTGATAGTTTTTGTTGGCAAGCTGTACCCACTCACCCTTGACGGCAGTTCCCTCTGCCACGGTGGCGTACTGTGCCTCGCCGTTGGCATCGGTATATGCCAGTTTCAGGAAAAACTGGTCAGTTGCATCGCCGTCAAAATATTCCACGTTCACGCTAAAGCTGTATTCTTTTCCAGGCACAAACGCCTTGGGATTCAGTGTTCTTCCGGCACCATTCCACGCAGCCGTCCGGTTCTGCACCAACAATGCTTCACTGCCCACATAGGCAGTTCTGCCGCTGGTGAGAACATCAGCACTGCCTCTGCCTTCCCAGCTGTCTGTATCGCCCTCAAATGTGCTTTGGAAATACCAGCCGTATTCATTCGGTTCAATGGGTTTGTCATTGCCGCCGGGATTGCTGCCGTCGCCCCACTCCGACTGGGGGATCATAGAGGTCAGTGTGGTATATGCCAGCTTCGGCTGATGATTGGTATCGTACAACAGCGGGGTGTTCTCCGTTTTGATCCATGTGTTGGCATCGTTCGGCCCCCAGATGCAAACGGCGGTCACTCTGCCGTCTGAACTGGGATTTTTGTTCCAGTCCATAGCAGCCTGAAAGATCGCCTTGTACTTATCCGCCTGCTGCTGGAGAGTATACTTGCCGTTTTCCATAGTGATGTCCAATTCTGTGATCTGCAAATCGCAGCCAATGGACAGGAACTTTTTCATTGCCGTGGTGTATGCCGACACGCCGGAGAATCCGTCATAATCTGCGTTGATGTGGGACTGCATGCCAATGCCATCCAGCAAGCCTTTTTCATAGAGGGACTTGCACATACTATAAATAGCATCCCGTTTGTGATCCCAATACTCATTGTAATCGTTATAGTAAAGGGCACAGCTTTCCGGTGCATATTTCCGTGCATAGGTAAAGGCTTTTTCCAC
>NZ_KI260348.1 GCF_000468015.1 Ruminococcus callidus ATCC 27760
ACCATTCAGTTTGTTTCCGGAGAAGATGCAACGACCATCACCGGACTGCCGGCAGGCACATACAAGCTGAAAGAAACCAATGCACCGGACGGCTACCAGCTGTACACCGCAGAAGAAACCTTCACCATTGGAACAGACGGCAAGGTGACCGGAACCACAACCATTCAGGACGAGGTTTCCAAGCTTACCATTGCCAAGAAGGACATCACCGGAAAGCAGGAAGTCACCGGAGCAAAGCTGACCCTGACCCTGACAAATCCGGACGAAAGCGGAGCAACGCTGGACAGTGTGACGGTAGAAAATATCAAAAATAACACCGTGGACAGCAGAACCGCAGATTCCATTACATGGACTTCCGGCAAGACAGATGCTATTTTGAGCAAGCTGCCGGACGGCACCTATACTCTGGGAGAAAGCGGCGAACCTTTTGTAGATTCCGAAACCGGAAAGACTTACACAGTAATCAAATCAACGATGACCTTTACTGTGGAAAACGGTGTTGTCACAAGCACCACCGGTGACGCAGACAACCTGAACGACAAAGCGACCGAGGGTTATTACTACTATGACAAGACCGCAGGACAGATTCTGGTCTGCGATGCGGAACAGCCTGCGATTACTACAACATCGACTTCGGAAACGACTACAACAACGACAACAACAACCACAACCACAACAACTACTGCAACCAGCGAAAGCAGCACAACATCTGACACAGAAACCACTACGGGAACTGGTACAGTTACCACAGTTTCAACTGTAACAACTACATCGAAAACCAGTGGAACCACCACCGAAGTGACAACAGACACCACACTGGCAACCAGTGGAAACACCACGGAAACCAGTGCAGGCCCGACTA
>NZ_KI260349.1:0-302 GCF_000468015.1 Ruminococcus callidus ATCC 27760
GAAATTTGCAAGCAGATGGCGTGCAAAGTCGACAAATGCTCTTTGTGCGGTATTGCCTTTATATTATACCAAAAAATGCACCTTTTTGCAAGTATTTCCGCGTACTTTCTGCATAGCCTGCATAAATCGTGATTTTCGACAATCTGCATTCCAAAAAACTGTTCAGTTTGCCAACGAAAAAGGACTGCCCTGCGGCAGTCCCCTTTTTCAGCGTTTCTGTTCTGCCTTATCCGGCAGCGTAATATTCCGGCATCTCAGTAGTCAGATCTTTCGGCAGATTGCATAGAAATTCCGCAGGCATA
>NZ_KI260349.1:402-2617 GCF_000468015.1 Ruminococcus callidus ATCC 27760
GCCAGACGCTCTTTGTGCGGTATTGCCTTATATCCTTAAATTTCAGATTTTCCATTGATAGCCTCCCATAAAGCTTTGAAATTCAGCTTTCAATATATGTCTTTTTAAGTTCTTCGGAAAAAGCTTTTTATTATTCTATTTACATTATATCATAGTTTCTTATCTTTTTCAATACGGAATTCGTTTTTTTACATATTGTACACATTCTAATTGCTTTATCAAGAAACATATATTGTATACTAAAAATAGTATACTTTCAGGAGGTATCATATGTTTTTTTCTGAAACTGACCTATCCGACTTCATCGAGGAAAATGACGTAAAATTTATTCGCATGACCTTTTGCGACACGTTTGGAAATATGAAAAATATTGCCATCATGCCACGGGAACTGCACCGTGCCATTACAGACGGCATTCCGTTCAATGCCACCGGACTGCTGGAGGCATCGCACCAGAACCTGCTGCTGAAACCGGACACCTCTACCCTGTCCATTCTGCCGTGGCGGCCCCAGTCCGGTCGTGTGGTACGTTTCTTCTGTAAACTGTACCACATGGACGGCACTCCCTACGAAGGCGATCTTCGCCGCAATCTGCGGGAAACCATGAAGTCCCTTCAGAATCAGGGCTATCAGTGTGAAATGGGCACCCGCTGCGAGTTCTACCTGTTCGAAACCGACATGGAGGGCAAGCCTACCAAGAAGCCCTGCGATCAGGGCGGCTATCTGGACGTGGCTCCGCTGGACAAATGCGAAAACACCCGCCGCGAGATCTGCCTGTCGCTGGAGGAAATGGGACTGAACCCTACCACCTCCTGCCACAAGCACGGCCCCGGACAAAACGAGATCGACTTCGCATGCAGCAATCCGCTGACAGCTGCCGACAACATGGCTCACTACAAGACCGTAGTCAAGACCATTGCGGCACAGAATGGCTTCTACGCTTCGTTTATGCCGAAGCCGTTCAAGGACTGCAGCGGCAGCGGGCTGAAGATCATCCTGTGCATCAAGAAAGACGACAAGAGCATTTTCGGCAACAGCCACGAAGCCCTTACCCCGGAGGGCAGAGCCTTTATTGCCGGAATCCTCAATCGGGTACGGGAATTCACCATGTTCTCCAACCCCACGATCAACTCCTACGACCGCTTCGGCTATCGTGCGGCACCCTCCCGCATCAACTGGTCCGAGGAAAACCGCATTCCGCTGGTACAGCTGCTGTATGCTCCGGGTCGGGACGGCTCCATTGAATTCCGTTCCGCTGACGCATACTGCAATCCGTACATCACATTCCAGATGCTGCTGAGTGCCGGCATGGCAGGAATCCAGAACAACGAGGAACTGTCCGACAACATGAATGCAGCAAATGAAAATTCTGCCATTCCCACACTTCCCCACTCCCTGGAAGAATCTATCCAGCTGGCACTGGAAAGCGAATTTGTCCGTAACACTGTGCCCAAGGCAATTCTCCACGATTTTTCCGCGGCAATGCAGAAAGAAGTCGATGCCTATCATCTGGCAAAAGATCCGGAAGCATTCTGCTTCGACCGATATTTTTAAGCAGCCGGAAAACTGCAATCTGAAAAAGAGGAGGAAACACAACGGTGTATTCAGAACGCACGTTAATGATCTCCGGCTCTGAAAAAGGACTGGACAGTGTCACCAGCTTTTTGAAAGCCTGTGGCTGCGGCTCCGTTGCAGTCATCTCCAGCGGCAGCGAAGCAAGACGCATGATTCCTCATGATGACTTTGACCTGATTTTGATCAACACGCCGCTGAAAGACGAATTCGGACACCAGCTGGCAGTGAAACTCTGTGAGTCCACATGTTCCGGTGTCATTCTGATCTGCAAGGCAGATCTGGCAGAGGAAATGACCAATCGCACCAGTGACTACGGAGTCTGTGTGGTTCCCAAGCCGCTGAACAAGCAGGAACTGTTACAGGCGATCCGCATGGGAAGTGCCTTTCGCCATCGTTTGCTGGGGCTGCAAAAGGAAAACAACAAGCTTCGTGCCAAGTTAGAGGAACTGCGGTACGTTTCCCGTGCAAAGTTCCTGCTGATCACGGAACAGGGCATGTCGGAAGAAGCTGCACACCGTTACATTGAGAAAAGTGCAATGGACACCAGACGCACCCGAAAAGAGGTTTCTCTGGAAATCATTGCAAAATATGAATAAGCGTCTGCTTATCTAAGGCAATACCGCACAAAGAGCGTCTGGCG
>NZ_KI260349.1:2717-4090 GCF_000468015.1 Ruminococcus callidus ATCC 27760
GCACAATCTTTGTGCGGTATTGCCATAACAACAAAAACCGCAGCGGAAAGAGCGATTCTCTCCGCTACGGTTTTTTTGAAATCTATTTCAGATGTTGTCCGCACAAAACCGTCAGGCGGGCTTTGTGCGGTATTGCCTTTTACTTTGTGCCGAAAATACGGTCGCCGGCATCGCCCAGACCCGGAACGATATAGCCCTTTTCGTTCAGGCTTTCGTCCACGCCGCCGCAGTAGATGTCCACGTCCGGATGTGCTGCCAGCAGGGCATCGCGTCCCTCCGGACAAGCCAGAATGCACAGGAACTTAATGCTCTTGACACCCATTTCCTTCAGATCCTTGATCGCTGCGATCGCAGAAGTACCGGTTGCCAGCATCGCGTCTACTACGATAACTTCCCGTTCTGCAATATCGTCCGGCATCTTGGAATAATACTTCACTGCATCATGTGTGCCCGGTTCGCAGAAAATGCCGATATGACCGATCTTTGCCGCCGGAATCAACGAAGTCACGCCGTCAACCAGTCCCAGACCTGCACGGAGAATCGGCACGAATGCCAGCTTTCTGCCGGAGATGACCTTGGTCTTTGCGATTCCCTGATGTGTTTCGATCGTGATTTCCTTCATCGGCAGATCTCTGGTTGCCTCATAGCAAATCAGCATTGCTGTTTCCGAAGTCAGTTCCCGAAATTCCTTTACGCCTGTCATTTTATCCCGCATCAGTGAGATCTTATGCTGCACCAGCGGGTGATCTACTACATGAATTCCTGCCATAATTTTTTCCTCCTGTGTTACCATTCCTGTTCCAGTTCTGTGATCATATGCACACGCTTTTCGTGTCTGCCGCCCTCAAACGGGGTATCCAGAAAGATCTCCACCAATTCCAGTGCCAGACCGCTGCCCAGTGTGCGGGCACCCATGCACATCACATTGGCATCATTGTGCAGACGGGTATACTTGGTAGAAAACGCATCTGCACAGAGTGCGGCACGAACGCCGCGGATCTTATTGGCAGCGATCGACATGCCAATGCCTGTGCCGCAAATCAGAATTCCCATGTCACCGGAGTGCGATGCTACTGCGGCACCAACTGCCTTGGCGATCACCGGATAATCGGCTCTCTCTCCGTCACAGCCACAGTCCTCCACTTCCAACTGCCGTTCTTTCAGCAGTGCGATCACTTCCTGCTTTCGCTCGTAACCGGCGTGGTCGCATCCAATCCAAATCTTCATGTTCTTCTGACTCCTTTGTTCTGAGATATGGCAGCACTCCACAAATACCGCGTTGCCATGCATTCATTATACCATATTTATTTGACAATTGCAAGGGAAATACTACATAAAGCACGGAAATCAATTTTCATGATAGCCTCCCCTGA
>NZ_KI260350.1 GCF_000468015.1 Ruminococcus callidus ATCC 27760
CCCTGCGGTACTACCAGCCCCGGCTCAATTACTGTTTTTCGTCTGCCCAGTTCCACTGCTGTTTCCAGCAGCAATGGCAGATTCTTAAACCGAAGCAGCTTCTTTGGCAGCCGTTCCCGATTTTCCGGGTCGCTGAGAATGTGTTCTGCATTTACCCGAATTGGCCATTCCGGATTGAAGTTTACACCATTTTGCATCATCGGGAAATATGGCTTTTTGGGCAGCGGCTCTACATATCGCAGCTTGGAAGAAACAGCATCACAGAAGCCGGTGAAATACCATTTCAATGTGGTGTCTTTCTTTTTATTTCGTTCAAAGCAGGCGTAGATTGCCTGATACTGCCTTGTGTACAGTCCTGTATGAAAGCAGGCACAGTTGTTTTCCACATGGAAATATTCCGTTTCTCCGGTGTTGTAATCGATGCTCAATTTCCGGAACATCATATGGAGATACCGTTCCAAAATCGGCGTATCTGTATTTTTACATTCGGTCTGGGGCTTTCGGAATCGCCATGCTTCCGACAACGCCATTTCTGCCAATTGTTCTAACTGCCCAT
>NZ_KI260351.1 GCF_000468015.1 Ruminococcus callidus ATCC 27760
GGCGTAGGGTCAGCGGCGACCCGCCGCCCGCCGCAACGGGAGAATATTGCTCTCGAAATAGCATACAAAAAAACAACACCGCACAAAGTCTGACGAACAGCTTTGTGCGGTGTTTTTTGAAATAATGCAATGGCTTACTTGCTGGACGGCATCACCTTTGCCAATGCCCCTGCCATACCGGACAGCGGCAAGGTCTGGAGCCAGATGCGTCCCGGACCGGTGACCTTGGTGTTGAACAGTCCCTCGCCGCCGAGCAGCATGTTGCCTACACCTTTGACCATTTCCACGTCAATCGTGCAGGTTGCTTCCATGGCAGCCAGATTGCCGGTGTCCACCATCATGGACTGCCCCGGAGCCAGGTCATATGCGACCATGCTGCCGTCTACTTCCAGAAACAGCATGCCGTTTCCGGAGAATTTCTGCATGATGAAGCCCTCGCCGCCGAAGAAGCCGCCTGCCAGCTTTTTCTGGAAGAACAGCTCGAAGTGAACACCGACTTCCGAAGCCAGAAAGGCAGACTTCTGTGCCACAATGGAACGCTCCGGAGAGATCTGCACCGGCATGATCTCTCCCGGCACTGCGGAAGCAAAGGCGATCATGCCCTGTCCGCCCTTGGCGGTGTAGTGGTTCTGGAACATGGATTCACCGGTGAACGCACGGCTGAACATCTTGCCCAGTCCGCCGCCCTTGGTCTGCATCTCCATGTTGGGGGTCATCCATGCCATAGCCCCTTTCTGGCATAAAACGGTTTCCTCCGGCTCTACGGTCAGAACGACCACCGGATAGGG
Organism: Ruminococcus callidus ATCC 27760; assembly: GCF_000468015.1. Classification (GTDB taxonomy): domain Bacteria; phylum Bacillota; class Clostridia; order Oscillospirales; family Ruminococcaceae; genus Ruminococcus_C; species Ruminococcus_C callidus. The sequence continues at coordinate 789 of NZ_KI260351.1, forward strand.
CTGTCCCTGAATCTGATACTGCATGTTGTAAATCCTCCTGTATATTTTTTAGGGCAAATGTATGAATGTATGCTCCAATTATCCCTGTAATCCCTTTGCACCGATGTGCACTTCTCCGGCGTGGAGGGTTTCCACGTTGCCGAAGCTGTCCCGCACGACCAGACCGCAGTCGTCGGCAATTTCCAGTACAGCCACTTTTTTGACAGTACCGTCATCTTTTGTCAGTTCCACGGTCTTTCCGATGAGGCAGGAACGGCGGCGGTATTCCGCCAGAAACCGCCGCTGGGGCAGTTCCCGCAGCACCTGCTCCATTTCATAGAGCACAGTTGCCAGCAGCTGGGCACGGCAGACGTGAATGTCCGGACGGGCTTCTTCCAGCGAAGTGACCGTGTGCCGCAGTTCCTCCGGCATGGCAATGCTGGTGTTCCGGACGTTGATGCCGATGCCGATAATGGCATGTTCCAGCTTGCCGGATTCCAGACTGACACCGCCCTCGGTGAGAATGCCGCAGCATTTCTTTCCGTCCAGATAGAGATCGTTCACCCACTTGATCTGCATTTGCGTGCCGTATAAAGCGTCAATGGCTCTGGCGGCGGCGACAGCAGCACAGGCAGTCAGCAGCGGTGCGTCCTGTAGGGAAACCGCCTCGGACAGGATCATGGAAAAATACAGCCCCGAACCGGCAGGGGATACAAAAGTGCGTCCTTGTCTGCCTTTTCCGGCAGTCTGGCAGTTTGCCGCCACCACCGTGCCGTGTCTGGCATGATCCCGCACCAGCGTTTTGCAGGTGTTGTTGGTGGAGCCCAGTTCCGAATAGACGTATAACGGGTGTCCCAGAATCCGGCTGTGCAGATACGGGCGGACGGATTCTTCTGTCAGCAGATCCACGCCCTGTGCCAGCCGGTAGCCGGTCTTTTTCTTGGCTTCAATGGGAAAGCCCTCGTCCTGTAACAGGCGGACGGCTTTCCAGACAGCGTTTCGGCTCACGCCCAGCTTTTGTGCCAGCGTTTCACCGGAGAGATATTGTCCGCTTGCTTCGGTCAGGCAGGCGGCAACGGCATCTTTTACTCGCATGATGCATAATGCTCCTTTGTTTGTCTTTGCAAAAATTCATATTTTTCGCAGGCTTTCGATATTAGTATTATAAACAATTTTCATGGTTTTGTCAAGGGAAAATTTACACGCAGATTTCGTGAAAAGCCGTCAGGCGACAGGCTGACCGCCGCAAAAAACAGCCGTCCGGAATCCGAACGGCTGTTGCTGTTATGACAATACCGTACAAAGATTGTGTGGTATTGCCTTATGTTTCTTGTAAATGCTTTCGCAGGATCAATAAGCCTTGCCCCACAGCACCATGTGCTTTGCCGGCTTGCCGCAGCAGACACACTTGTCCGAGATGTGCTTCTGCTCCAGCGGAATGCAGCGGGAACCTACGCCGGTAACTTCCTTGACCTTGTCCTCGCAGGCTTCGTCACCGCACCACATTGCTTCTACAAAACCGTCGCCCTTTTCTTCCAGAGCCTTGGTGATCTCGTCCATGGTCTGGCAGACATAGGTCTTGTTTGTCCGGTTTTCCAGTGCCTTCCGGAACATGCCCTGCGGCACTACGTTCTCCAGCAGGTCGCTGACGGTGTCGCACAGAGCCTCATAGTTCTCGTCCAGAGCGACCGTCTGCTTCTCGCCGTTGAAGCGGGTGGCAACGACACACTGTCCGGCTTCGATGTCCTTGGGGCCGATCTCGATCCGTACCGGAATGCCCTTCATCTCGTACTGGGCAAACTTCCAGCCCGGAGAGTTGTCGGAATCGTCCAGCTTTACGCGGATTCCCTTGGCAGCCAGAGCCTTGTACAGTTCTGCCGCCTTGTCCAGAACGCCTTCCTTGTGCTGGGCAATGGGCACGATAACTGCCTGTACCGGAGCCACAGCCGGCGGCAGTACCAGACCGCTGTCATCGCCGTGTGTCATGATGATCGCACCGATCAGACGGGTGGTCACGCCCCAGCTGGTCTGGTGCGGATATGCCAGCTTGTTGTCCTTGCCGGCGAACTGAATGCCGAATGCCTTGGCGAAGCCGTCCCCGAAATAGTGGGAAGTACCTGCCTGCAATGCCTTGCCGTCGTGCATCAGAGCCTCGATCGCATAGGTAGAAACTGCACCGGCGAACTTGTCGCTTTCGGTTTTCCTGCCCTTGACTACCGGCATTGCCAGACACTTTTCGCAGAAGTCGGTGTATACGTTCAGCATACGCTCGGTTTCTTCAATTGCCTCCTCTGCGGTGGCGTGAATGGTGTGGCCTTCCTGCCACAGGAACTCACGGGAACGCAGGAACGGACGGGTAGTCTTTTCCCAGCGTACCACGCTGACCCACTGGTTGTACAGCTTCGGCAGGTCGCGGTAGCTGTGTACAATGTCCTTATAGTGATCGCAGAACAGGGTTTCCGAAGTCGGACGGACGCAAAGCCGTTCCTCCAGCTTTTCGCTGCCGCCGTAGGTGACCCATGCCACTTCCGGAGCGAAGCCCTCTACATGATCCTTTTCCTTTTCCAGCAGGCTCTCCGGAATGAACATGGGCATGTTGACATTCACGTGACCAGTCGCCTTGAACATGCCGTCCAGAATCCGCTGTATATTCTCCCAGATCGCATAGCCGTAGGGACGAATGACCATACAGCCCTTTACGCTGGTATAAGATACGAGTTCTGCCTTTTTGCAGATGTCGGTGTACCACTGTGCAAAATCCACGTCCATTGCCGTGATCTCTTCCACCATTTTCTGATTCTTTTTTGCCATAGTATCCTCCTGTGGTTGTTTCCGGTGCAGCCGCACCGTCAGTCTGTTTTCAGTATAGCATATTTTTTGCGGAATTGCAAGGGGATTCTTGGATTTGTAAGGAAACACTGCATAAAGCTTGTGCGTAAGATGCGTAGTCAGATTTTTTGGCAGATTGTCAGAAATTCCGCAGGCAGACGTATGTCTGGCAAGGGATTTCTGGGCAATATGACGGAAAATCTGTACGCAGATTGCGTGCAAAGCCGTCAGGCGGGCTTTATGCAGTGTTTCCATAAGGCAAATCCTCGCCGTCAGGCAGACTGATGCGGTGCCGCCATAATATTCCCTATTGATTTCTCCGCGGTTTTCCTGTATAATAAGAATCAAAAGACAATCCCCCATTTTCAAGAAAGGACAAGCATATGAAACAGACTACGAAAAAACTTGCCGGACTGGCTTGCGGACTGGCTCTGGTGCTGGGCTGCGGTGCAGGAACGCTGACGGCTTCGGCGACCTCTGTGGGTGATGTCATTGCCCACGCCTATGCTGTAGGGCTGCCGGAGTCGGACATTCAGGCATGTATCGCCCAGTACAGCGGCAGAGAGTACACCTCCGAACAGTGCGATCAGGCGATCGCCGCATTGGACAACTGGGCAAAAGAGCGAGATGACAAGATCAACGAGGAGATCAATAAGGGCACCACAACGGCTGCTCCGGAAGAAAACCGCACCACGGAAACCACGGCAGCAACTGCCGCAGCGGCTGCCGGCAAAACTGCACAGACCACTGCTCCTGCCAAGAAAGATTTCCTGAACATGACGCTGAACGAAAAGGTGGAGTACATCAACAGCCTGCCTGCCGACCAGCGGAATGATTTTGTACAGAACATGAGCAACGAGGAGCGAAACAGCTTCCTCAAGCAGATGAAAACCAGCGACCAGCTGGACGTGATCTCCGCCATGACAGACGTGGGAAAGGCGTTCGGCGTGAACTTCTCTGTGGACAGCGTTTCCGATGATGCCATTTCTGTCAGCATTCACGACGAAAACGGCAACCTGGTAGGCGTTTCCACCTACGGCAACACCGTGGAAGCTACCGGAATTCCCTACACCGTACCGGTACTGATCGGCGGTGGTGCGATCCTGCTGGCATCTGCCGGACTGGGAGCCTTACTGCTCCGCAGCCGCCGCACTGCCGGACAGGCAGGAGGAACGCTATGAAAAAGAAAACGGATTCCACCATTTCTCTGCCTGTATGGGCACAGCTTCTGCTGCCGGTTCTGGTGACAGTGCTCTGTGCCGGCATTGTGCTGCTGTGCAGTATCCGCCCCTATGAACAGGCAAAAACCTATCTCAAAGTGGCTTTCATGGCAGGCAGCACCTCTGCTGCCGGAGAGAGCACCAACGGGCTGAACATTGTCCAGACGGACATTGACACCGACTACACCGGCAAGACGGATTCCGAGGGTACGCCTGCCGCAGTGGCTTACGGCAGCCAGTGTGCTGTGCTGGAAGCGAAATCCATCGGGCTGTACGTTCCCGTCTACTACGGCGGCGGCTCGGAACTGCTGGAGCAGGGAGCGTGTCTGACCACCGCTTCGGCTCTGCTGGGGGCGTCGGGAAACTCCGTCATCAGCGGACACGTGAACACCTTTTTCCACGACCTGTCCCAGCTGCAAGTGGGTGACACGGTGACCGCCTATACCACCTACGGCAAATTCACCTATGAAGTCACGGAGCAGATCCAGTTTGAATCTACCAGCAAGTCCTATCTGAAGCAGACAGACGACGATCGTCTGACACTGTACACCTGTGAGATGCAGCTTCTCGGCTCGTCCTCGAAACGGGTGGGCGTGATCTGCAAGCTGACGGATAAAGCATTCTACACCGACACCGAAGCCGGAAAAGGAGGTACCCAATGAAAACTGAAACCACTTCCGGCGGCATGGGCAAGCTGATACTGCGGCTGATCCTGTCGATCCTGCTGGTATTTTCCCTGCTGGGAACGGTCGGCTGTGCCGTGGGCATTTCCGTCCTGCACAGTCCGTCCCAGCTGATTGCCCAGATGCACAAGCAAAACGCGGGGCAAAAGGTCTACGACAGTTTACAGACCCGCTTCACCACCGACTACAACACTACTGCCGTTCCTGCGAATGTCTACATGGACGCGATCTCTGTGGACTGGCTGGAGCAGTGCATGGAGCAGAAGCTGACGGCTCTCTACGGAGCGGACAGCGATCTCCTTGATTTTTCAGCACTGGAGAGCAGCATCACGGATTACTTTGAGAAATATGCAGAAGAAAACCACTACGTCAAGGACGATACCTACAATGAGAAGTTGCAGGAAACCATTGACAACGGGGAAAAGATCATCTCTGATGCCACAGACCTGCTGCGGAAGGACACGCTCCAGAAGGCTGGCTATCTGTCCAAGCTGGAAAAGCTGCGGACGCTGACTTTTGCGGGTGCAGGCGTTTGCGGTGTGCTGACGGTACTGCTGCTGGTGCTGCTGCGGAACAGCTACTGGATCGGCACGGGCTGCTTCGGAGCAGGGGCACTGCTGACTGTCGGAGCCGGTGTAGTTTTCGGCACAGGCGTGATTCACCGGTTCGTGCTGAAAGAGGCGGCTGTTTACGCAGTAGTCACCGGTACGATGACTGCCCTCACCACGGCAGTGCTGGTGGCGGGCATCGTGCTGTTGGCAATAGGCGTTGTATTATTAGTGCGGCTAGTGCGGCGAGTCGCCGCTGACCCTACGCCCCAATT
>NZ_KI260352.1:0-433 GCF_000468015.1 Ruminococcus callidus ATCC 27760
CCATGTCAAAACCGTCCGGCGGAATTCGCTCGTTTCCCTCGCTGTCCGCCTGGGGCTTGCCGACGCCGATAGTTGCCCTTGCCTGTATCGGTAATGTTGATATTCAGGTACTTTCCAGTATAAATGGGTAATTTTATTTTGTATGGCGTTTGCAAGCTTGTATATAAGGCTCCCCTTTAGGGCACACGAAGGGCGTGCCTTGTGCTGAGCTGGCAAGCCGTAGGCTTGACTGAGGGGTATTCGCTACAGCAGCCAACCGGTTTCACAAAGAGTTACGCTTCTTTTTTTCTTTACTGAAAAGAAAAAAAGAAGCAAAAAAAGAAAAGAGCTCGCATTCCACCTGTACTGTAAGATTCCAGTATCACCCGAAGATTATACAAGAGATTTTCACCAACAAAGCTCCCCCGGCGGGGCGAACAGGCGGCTGCCGCCG
>NZ_KI260352.1:533-16959 GCF_000468015.1 Ruminococcus callidus ATCC 27760
AATTGGGGCGTAAGGTCAGCGGCGACTCGCCGCTCGCCGCAAAAAACGGAGATGCCACAAAACTGTAGCATCTCCGCAGAGAAATATGCAATGATTCAATGCAGCGTTTACGCCGCAGCAGATTCCAGAAGCTTCTGGAATGCAGTGTAGGTTTCCAGCACCTTGTCTTCACCACTCAAGGCACGCTGCCGCACAACGGCGTGGGTGAATTCTCCGTCAATGAATACCCAATAGGTGGTGTCGTCCTTTTTCACAAGGTCTACCACATGGGTGCTGCCGTCCAGCATGGTATACTCCAAGTGGAGAGCCGGCTCGGTATCTGTCGGAGCCTGTGCAGAAGTGTCCAGCGATTCGTAGGAGATCTCGGACAGTGCGGTGTAGAAGGTCTTGAACGCCTCGGTCAGTTCCGTGTCGTCGCTGTTGAAGCTTTTTCCGTTGCAGCTGTAGGTGGTGCTGGCATCGTCAAATGTGAAGCTGTCGTCGATGTCTATGGTCTTGTCATTGAAAGAACCGTGATACTGCATGGTCAGTGCGGAAACCTCACTGATGCTGAAATAGCAGACGGTGTCGTCCATGTAATCTGAAGCATTTTTTTGCAGGAATCCCAGATAGCTGGAGTCCAGTTTCAGGATCTCGTTGGTTTCCTTGTGCAGACAGTCTACATAAGAAGATGTCAGCGGATCGAAATCCTGCACCAGCAGGGTGGTGACTTCTCCGGTCGCCTGTGTAAACTGGAACATGTATGCCGGCTTGTCGAATCCGTACTCGGCATACTTGTCCTCGGTCACATCGCTGTCCCCGAAATCATCAGCTTCCAGTTCGGTAAGCTGGGTGAACAGGGTAGAGAGGTTGGCGTTGTTGACCGCAATCGGCGTTTCCAGCGGTTCTGTCAGTTTGTAGTCAGAGTTTCCGGAAGTGTCCTCAAAGGTATAGACCGTTTCGCCGTTCCGCTGTAAGGTCAGCTTGAGAATGTCAGAACTCTTGTCGTCCATGAGATAGCGGTAACGCATCTGCGTTTTGGTGACATAGAGATAACCGGCGGTGTTGGCATCTGCCAGATACACATGGTCGTCATCGTCCTGCATCACATAGAAGCTGGACTTGGTGGGATTCTGACCGCCGATGTACAGGGTCTTTTCCGGCTTGTCTGCATCACTGGTGTAGTAGGTGATCGAAATCGGATCGGACAGCCCGTAGGTTTTCAGCTTGTCGCTGTCCGCAGTTCCCAGATCCTTGGTCGCTGTCAGAGAACAGCCGTAGGTGCAGAGGGCATCAATATAATAGGTATTGATGTGCATCGCATCCCCCTCGGCAACCTGCCACTGGCTGTTGTCGTCCTTGTCAATGGTGTAATCCAGTTCCGGTGTATGGATCACCAGCTTTGTTACTGCATCGGAATCAAAGGAACTCAGCTGGAGAGCTGCCGCTTCTTCTGCAGCCTTTTCCTCTTTTTGGGTCTGGTAGTAGTCCACGCCGAAATAGGCACTGAAGCACACACCGATCAGCAGAACCAGAATCAGCCCGATAATGAGTTGTCGTTTCATATTGTACAATTGCCTCCTTGGGGCAGAAACGGATTACGAATTCCGGCGTTTGATCCAGATGCCAATGCCGGCAGCCATGATCGCTACCGGAATGACGGTGAGCACTACCATCAGCCCCTTGGCGAATCCGGCATCCTGCAGGGAAATGTAGTCGTTCGTGGTGGACTTTGTGGAAATCTCCATGTCGATGTCGCTGTCATACATCCAGCTGATCGTGCTCAGGAACAGGTATACCGGAACGATAACGGTATCATCGCTGACATGTTCGTCATCAATGAATTCCGCGTTGCCGAAAACGACCATTTTGGAATCGTTTCTGGCGATGCTGGTGGAGTCTGCTGCCAGAAGCATCTGTCCGCTTTGTTTTTCCGGATCGTCGCTGACGCCGCCGTAAGGTTCGCCCTCTGCACTGTCATAGGTGGTGATCAGGGGAGCGATGGTGTACTTGCCGCCCTCGTCGTTGTAGCGGAAGCTGCGGGATTCCGGCATAAAGGTGTACAGTCCCTGATTGAGCAGAGAGGAAGTCAGGTCGGTGGCTTCACTGTCGTCGTCCAGTTCGTTCAGTTCACACTGAATGGTGTACTTGTCGCCGGAAATGTGATAGTTGGAGTTGGTTTCCGAAACGCGGTCATAGTCCATGTAGAACCCGTAGTCCTTCATGATCGCTTCCAGATTGGTATAGGCGAATGCACCGCCGTTGGGGGACATCAGCAGGCTGATGTTGCCGCCGTTGTCCAGATATGCATTCAGCTTTTCCGCTTCTGCATCGGTAATATCCTTGGAGGGTGCTGCCACCAGTACCAGAGCCGCATCGTCCGGCACACTGTCAGTTTCCGACAGGTTCAGTTCCTTGGCGGCGTAGTTGTAGTTGGTCAGGTTGGTGGTGAACTTGGTGTAGCTGTCCAGCGACTTTTCGCCGTGACCGGACAGAAAATACACAGTCGGTGTACGGTTTTCTGCCACGCCCTTGATTGTGCCGGTAATCAGGTTTTCGCCCTTGAAGTCCTCGCCGGTGGTGTTGCCGTCATCATCAGTATAGACGGTATACATGGAAGAACCGGGGACACGTTTTTTCACGTTGTCGCAGATAAAGACCATGTCACCGGTGGACAGGGTGAATGCATTGTCGGAGTTGATCTTCTCCATGGTGTCGTTGTCGGTGTCCGGATCTACCCAGATCAGGTTGATCGACTTGTGGGCATCATAAGCTTCCAGTGCCCGATAGAGGGTGAGGGAACTCATATCGTTTTCCAGACTTTCCTTGGTGGTCAGAATGTAGAAGTCTACAGTTTTTCCCTCGCTGTCCAGCTGATCCAGATATTTTTCCGTGGTGGAGCTCAGGCTGTACTGCTTGTTGGGAGAGATGTCCCAGCTGAAGTCCAGACGGGAAACGATCATGTTCAGAACCACAGCAATGACCAGCACCAGAATGGCAAGCGTCACTGCCATGCCGGCGAATTTGGTGTTTTTCCAGTTGTGGAAACGGTTTGTTTGTTTGTTTTGACTCATAGCAGCTTACCTCCGGCTCCAGCGTCTTTTTTCAATGGAAATGATAGTCCAGATCAGGAATACCGCGATTTCCGTTACATATCCCAGCAAGTCGGAGAACTGCATCAGACCTTGGGAGAATACATAGAATTTGGTTTGGTTCGAGAACCAGCTCAATACATCAGAGAGCACCGGAATGCCGGAGAGGAAAGAGTTGACACTCAGGTTGTCCATCAGGATCAGCATCAGCATGGCAAGTTCGCTCAGCAGGATCGCCAGCAGGGGCATTTCCGTCAGAGAGGAGATGAAGATGCCCAGGGCGATGCACACCAGACCAAACAGGAAGAAGCCGATATAGGTGCAGATCAGGCTGGACCAGATAACACGGCCATAAATGGAGGTGATGATCGGATAGAACAGGGAAGCCGCCAGCATGATCAGCAGAATGGTCGCTGTAGCGAGAAACTTCGCCATGACGATCTGCGTGACGTTCAGCGGGCTGGAGAGCAGCATGGTTTCCGTGCCGTTTTTGCGTTCCTCGGAGAATGTCCGCATGGTCAGCAGCGGCAGCAGGAAGATGAAATAGAAGATGTTGACGTAAAAGATCGAGGAGAACGAAAACGTATAGGTAGATGAAGAAACATTACCGATCTCCTGAATGAACGTCAGGGAGAATGTCGCCATAAAGAACGCGATGACAAAGTACGCGATCGGCGACAGAAAGTAACTCTGTAATTCCTTTTTATATAGTGAAAACATGGGTGGTTAGTCCTCCTTCTTGCCGTCTGTTCCGGCAGCATCTTCCGCCGGAGCATCTGCGGCAGACTTGTCCTCTGCCGGCTGGGCTGCGGGTTCCTGTGCGGCTTCGTCGTCCATTTCCTGCAACAGATCCTCCAGACTGGAGTGCTTGGTCTTCTGATTGACCAGCTTGACAAATACCTGTTCCAGATTTCTTTTTTCGGTGGAAATTTCCAGTACTTCCAGACCGTGCTGGAGCAGTGCAGAGAGCAGAGCGTTCCGCACACCGTCATTTTCCAGTTCCACATCGTATGTATAGACACCAGTCTGGACAAACTGAATATTGTCCACGCGGACAACGCCGTCCACACTTCTGGCGACCTTCGGCACTTCTCTGGAACTGCCCTGTACTTTCAGCTTTACCACCAGACCGGAATCGTCAGCTTCTTCCAGCCGTTCAATGGTGTCGTCTGCCTTGATCTCGCCGTGGTTGATGATGACGATGCGGTCGCAGACAGCACTGATCTCGCCCAGAATGTGGGAACTCAGGATAATGGCGTGGTTCCGCCGCAGATCCAGGATCAGGTTGCGGACTTCCATCAGCTGTGTCGGGTCCAGACCAACGGTAGGTTCGTCGAGGATCAGCACCGGCGGGTCGCCGAGGATCGCCATGGCAAATCCCACACGCTGCTTATAGCCCTTGGAGAGGTTCCGGATCAGCCGCTTCTGCACGTCAGTGATCTTGAGGCGTTCCATGACACGTTCCACTTCGCCCTTGCGTTTTGCCGCCGGAATGCCTTTCAGACCGGCAGCGAAGTTCAGATATTCCCGCACCTTCATATCCGGATAGACCGGCGGGATCTCCGGCAGAAAGCCGATGCATCGCTTTGCTTTGACAGGCTGCTGGGCGATGTCATAGCCCTGGATCTTGACGCTGCCGCCGGTGGCGGGAATGACACCTGCCATAATATTTAATGTAGTGGACTTGCCGGCACCGTTCGGCCCCAGAAAGCCCAGTACCTCGTTTTCCTTTATGGTAAAGCTGATGCCTTTGAGAGCAGCTTTATTTCCATAGTATTTGGTCAGGTTTTGAATTTCAACCATATCATGCTCCTTTCTGCAAAAAGCCATTTTGTAGGCAGTTTGCACCTTCCTCTTATTATCGCAAAATAATATGTTGTTGTCATATACAGAATGTAACCATATCATGAAATATAGAAAAAATGGATAAAAGGGCTTCTGCAACTGGCAGAAAAGCTTGTGCGTATCGCAAAAAGCAGTATGCCATATTTGTGTGATAGGGCTGTGAAAAACAGACGGAAAACCGGCGAAAGTACAAAAAACTACGGAAAAGATATGTGATGCCATAAAAATATAGGTCAACTTGCACAAAACACCGATGGAAAATCTGTACATTGCTACAAAAATGCGTTTTTCAACAGCAGGAATTTGTGCAAAGGGTTGACATCGATTGCAAAGGGGTGTATAATTTTTGGTATGAAAGAGGGTATCCTTGTGTGCGTTCTGTGAAAATGGACAAAGGATACGCTCAAAATTATGTGTCGCCTGTTCGCCGGGTCCTGCCATGAAGAAAGGATGCGAGCCTGCGGCATTCCACCATTTCCTACATTTATCTTTCAGAGAGGGGAATTTCTAAACATGCAATTCAAGAAAAGCAAAACATTTCTGGCTGCTGTACTGGCTGCTGCAATGACATGCTCGGCAATCCTGCCGACTGCTGCATCTGCTGCCGGCTCCAGAACTAAGGACGAGGCTTACGGTGATGACTCTTATGCAGCACGCTTTATGTCGCTGTATGATGACGTTGTAACCAACGGTGTGGAAAACGGCTATATGTCCAGCACAAACACCGTTTCCGGTGGTCTGGGTATCCCGTTCCACTCGGTAGAAGAACTGTGCATCGAAGCTCCGGACTACGGTCACGAAACTACTTCTGAAGCACTGTCCTACCTGGTATGGGCTGCTGCAATGCGTGATAACATCGTAAACGATGCAAGCAAGGGCGAAGTAACCGTAAAGAACACCAAGGATGCTTCTACCGAATCCATCGGCGATCTGGCTAAGGCTTGGAAGACCATGGAAGCAACTATGATCCCGGATCAGCAGGGCGGCAACTTCATGCAGAAGGGCGGCCAGCTGAGTGCTACTTACAGCGACGAGTGGGGTCAGATTGAACAGTATCCGACCGATATGGCACAGGGCAACACCGCACAGAACCCGATCCACCAGAGCTTCTGCTCCGCATACGGCAGCGATAAGGGTCTGTACCTGATGCACTGGCTGGCTGACGTTGATGACTGGTATGGCTTCGGCGGTAAGAATGGTACTCAGGGCAAGCAGACTGGTGTCACCACAAGCGGCAGCAGACAGTTCACACTGATCAACACCTTCCAGCGTGGTGAACAGGAATCCTGCTGGGAAACCATTCCGCACGCTTGTACCGACCTGCACGATGTAGGCTATGGTCTGAACGGCAACGGCGGTATGAAGGGCTTCTTCAACACCGAACAGAATCCGGCTCAGCAGTGGTCTTACACCAACGCACCGGACGCAGAAGACCGTGCAATTCAGGCTGTTTACGATGCAAACAGATGGGGTGTCGGCGATCAGACTGTTGACTCCAAGTGGGGCGGCGGTCAGTCCATCTCTGCACTGGCTGGTAAGATGGGTGACGAAACCCGTAACAATATGTACGATAAGTACTACAAGGCAATTGGCTGCCAGGACAAGTGGGCTAAGGGCGGCAGTGATAATGGTAAGCATTATCTGATGAACTGGTACACCTCCTGGGGCGGTGCAATGGACGGCTCCTGGGCATGGCAGATCGGTGCATCTCACTGCCACGAATTCTATCAGAACCCGCTGGCTGCATATGCACTGGTAAATGATTCTGCACTGAACGCAGGCATGAAAGCACAGGGTGCTACAGAGGACTTCGAAGCTTCTCTGAGCAGACAGATGGAACTGTACCTGTGGCTGATGTCTAAGGACGGCCCGATCGCCGGCGGCTGCACCAACTCCTGGAACGGCCGTTATGAGCAGTATCCGTCCGGTCAGGCTACTTTCTATAATATGGCTTATCTGGAACACCCTGTATACGCTGACCCGGGTTCCAACCACTGGATCGGTAACCAGGTATGGGCTGTACAGCGTCTGGCTGAACTGTATTATGTTGTAAAGAGCGACAATGCAAATGATCCGCAGGTCGGCAAGACTGGTCTGAAGCTGAGCGAAGCTCTGGAAAAGATCCTGGATCGCTGGGTAGGCTGGTTCATGGACAACACCATTCTGGGTAAGGCAAACGGCGAAAAGACATTCTCTGCAAAGTATGAGCCGTATGATACTACTGAAACAGAGTTTACAATTCCGGATCTGTCTAAGGGTATAACTGATGACGGCGAATCCTTCTCGATCCCGTCCAGCCTGATCTGGTCTGGTCAGCCGAACGATTGGAAGGGCACATATCAGGATAACAACAACCTGACCTGCACCATCGTTGGCTACGGCGACGGTGACCTGGGTTGTGTATCTTCTCTGGCAAACACTTTGATCTACTATGCAAAAGCAAAGGGCGTTGCAACAAGCGACATGGCTGCTGCAAAGACTTCTTATGAGAACAAGACCACTGCATCTGCTGCTTCTGCTACAGAACTGGCACAGCAGTCCCTGTACCTCGGCAAACAGCTCCTCGACAGAGAGTGGAACAAGTATCGTGATGATATTGGTCTGGGCGTTTCCGACCACAACACCAACCTGAAGAGACTGTGGGAAACCAAGCTGGCTCTGCCGGACGGCACTCGTGCAAACGGTGAAAACAAGGTTCTGTCCGCTAGCCGTTACACCGGTACAATGCCGAACGGTGATACCGTTAAGGACGGCGTAGCATTCGTAGACATTCGTTCCAACTATAAGGATACCACTGGCGAGTACATGAGCAAGGACGCTAACGGCAAGACCATGTACGATTATGCTAAGGAATGCTATGATGCAAAGGGCAACACCGATGATTACTACTTCACTCTGCACAGATTCTGGCATGCAGGTGACATCATGATGGCTCTGGGTACTATGCATGAACTGTATCCGGATATGCCGGTTGATGGTGACGATACTCCGTCTGAAGATCTGGTTGTAACACCGTCTGATATTGAGATCACTGTTGGCGAAAGCGAAACCTTGAAGCCGAATCAGACTGGCTGCACTTTCGAGTCTGCTGATTCTACCATTGCTTCTGTAGATGCTGATGGTAACGTAACTGGTGTTTCCGAAGGCGAAACCACAATCAAGGTTTCCAAGGACGGCAAGACTGCTGAAGTAAAGGTAACTGTTAAGGCTGCTGCTACTACTGACACAACTGCTACCACTGATGTAACTACTGAAACTACAGATTCTGATGTAACTACTGCATCTACTTCTGTTTCTTCTGTATCTATCACTCCGGGTCAGCTGCTGCTGGGCGACACCAATCTGGACGGCTCTGTAGACGTTACAGACGCAGTTCTGCTGAACAAGAAGGCTGCAAATGTTGTATCCTTCAATGAACAGCAGACTCTGAACGGCGACTGCTACGATCAGAACGGCGAAATCGACGGCAACGATGCAACGGCTCTGCTGAAGTTCCTGGTTCACATTCTGAAGGGTCTGCCGGAAAACTCCAGCATGAACGCATAAGAGAATCACGAATCTCAACGATTTTCATCTATTACAAAAGGCACTATAGCTGTAAAGGCTGTAGTGCCTTTTTGTATTGTCGGTGTCTGCTGTCTGGGTGGCACGGAAAAAGTTTCACAATATGACTTGATTTTTCTGTGCCAAAATGCTATAATAAGATACTATGGAATATTATTGCATGGAAACTCTGGCGGTTTCCGGAGGAGTGTGACATTTTTGAAAAGTATGACGGGATACGGTCGTGCGACGGCACGGACGGAACGCTATGAGATCACCGCAGAGGTGCATTCCGTGAACCACCGGTTTCTGGAAACCTCTGTGCGGCTGCCCCGCAGCTTCAGCTATCTGGAAGAAAAACTGAAAGAACAGGTGCAGCAGAAAATTTCCCGCGGCAAGGTCGAGGTAACGCTCACCATGCAGACGATCGGTGCAAAATCCACTGTGGTGGAAATCAATCACGATGTGGTGACGGCATATCTGCAAGCCGTTGCGGCGGAAAATGCACTGCTTCGGGAGTCCGGCTTCCGCAGGAACCAGATCATGCTGGGCACTGCGGCGGACGAAAACAGCAATGCGACAGATGCCCTGCCGCTTTCCACACTGCTGCGGATTCCCGATGCCTTTCAGGTGCAGCAGGTGGCAGATGATCCCGATGTGATCTGGAGCGAAGTCCAGCCAGTCATGGCAGAAGCGTTGCAGCAGTTCGTGGCAATGCGGGAAACCGAGGGCAAGCGTCTGGCAGATGACGTGGCATTTCATCTGGATCGTCTGGCGGAAATGACCGATGCCGTGGAAAAGCTGGTGCCGGAAACCGTGCAGCAGTACTATGAAAAGCTGTACCGGAAAATCACGGAATTGCTGGGCGACCGGACTGTGGACGAATCCCGTCTGGTGACAGAAGCTGCCGTGGTTGCGGAAAAAATCGCGGTAGACGAAGAACTGGTGCGGCTGCGGAGCCACATTGCACAGTTCCGTGTATTCCTGACCAGTACGGAACCGGTAGGCAGAAAAATGGATTTTCTGGTGCAGGAACTGAATCGGGAAGTCAACACCACCGGCTCAAAATCGCAGCATTTGGAAATCACCAAATTGGTGGTAGATATGAAATCTGAAATCGAAAAAATTCGGGAACAGATTCAAAATATCGAATGAGAAAGGAAGTATGCAGCATGAAAAAAGGAACATTGTTTGTCATCTCCGGTCCGTCGGGCTGCGGAAAAGGCACCGTGCTGAAAGAGGTGCTGAAAAATCCTGACCTGTATTTTTCCGTTTCGGCAACCACGCGTGATCCCCGCCCCGGCGAAGTGGACGGTGTCAACTATCGCTTTATGACCAACGAAGCCTTTGAAGCCCTGATCGAACAGGACGGTTTCTTGGAATATGCCGGCTACTGTGACCACTATTACGGTTCGCCGAAACAGCCGGTGGAAGAACAGCTGGCAATGGGAAAAAGTGTCATTCTGGAAATCGAAGTCGAGGGTGCTATGAAAGTTCGTGCGGCTCGTCCGGACGCAGTGTTCGTGTTTATCCTGCCGCCGTCTATGACAGAACTGGAAAACCGGCTTCGCGGTCGTGGCACTGAGGCAGAAGAAGTGGTGCAAAAGCGTGTGGCACAGGCAAAACGGGAAATCGGTTTTGCGGAAAAATACGATTACGTTGTGATTAACGATGACTTGTCTGCGGCGATTGCTGATGTCAATGCAATCCTGTGTGCAGAATCTCATAAAACAAAGAAAAATTTGGAAGAAATCAAAGAGGTGCTTGGAAAATGAATATGTTAAGACCGTCTGTCAATCAGCTGATTACAAAAAATGAAAGCAGTTATTCTCTGGTAATCGGCGTGGCGAAACGTGCCCGCGAGATTGCCGATGAACTGTATGAAAATGGAAAAACATTAGAGGAAAAGCCGGTGAAAACAGCCATTCGCGAACTGGCTGCCGGAAAATATCGTATCGTAGACAACTTCGAAGAACCGGCTCAGAACCACTAAGTAAATGGAAAAACAAGCGGAATTGCCGAAAATCTGGTGCGTAGGCGTGGCAGTCTGTGCGGCTTCTTATACGTTTGACCGGCTGTTTTCCTACATTGCCATGCAGGAGATCCCTGCCGGCTGCCGTGTAGTCGTGCCGTTCGGCAAGGGAAATGCCAAACGTGTGGGAATCGTGCTGTCCTGTGCAGAACAGGCTGCCCAGCCCGAACAGCAGCTGAAGCCGGTGCTTGCGGTGGTGGACAAACAGCCGATCCTGTCGCCGGAAATGCTGGATCTGGTGTTCTGGCTCAAGGAAATGACGTTCTGTACATATTACGATGCAGTGCGAACCATTTTGCCTGCCGGCATGCAGGTGCAGCTGGTGGAAACCATTTCGCTGGCAGAGCCGCAGCCGGACTGCCCGCTGACAGATGCCGAAGCACACCTGCTGTTTTTCCTGCGGGGAGCAAAGACCAAGCAGGAATTCCGGCGGATTCTGGCGGACGCAGATACACAGGGCAAAAAAATCGTGGATACGCTGGTACAGAAAGGCTTTCTGCTCCGGCAGGAAACGGTAAAGGAAAAGACCCACGGACAGACCGGCATCAAGATGCTGCGAATGGCAGTTCCGCCGGACGAAGTGCCGCCTGTGACCAAAACCCAGCAGAAGCTGGTGCGGATCTTACAGGAAACCGGTGCCGTTTCGGAAAAAGAGGCGTGCTATCTCAGCGGCGTGACTACAGCGGTGGCGAAAAAGCTGGTGCAGAATGGCGTGGTGGAATCCTATACGGTGAAGCCGCCGCTGCACACATATGCCGCCAGCGGTCAGACCTGCCAGCCCGCAGACATCGTGCTGTCCGCGGAACAGCAGGCAGTATATGACCGCATGGTCGCTGCACTGGGCGAGGGCATGCACTGCTTTTTACTGCACGGTGTCACCGGCAGCGGCAAGACCAGCGTGTTTATCCGGCTGATCGACACCGTGGTGCAGCGTGGAAAGCAGGTGATCCTGCTGGTGCCGGAAATCGCTCTTACGCCCCAGATCGTGGAGCAGTTCTATCAGCTGTTCGGCAATATCGTGGCGGTGATCCACAGTGAGCTGTCCTTGGGGCAGCGGAGCGAAACGTGGCGGAGCATCGCTTCCGGTGCGGTGAAGATCATCATCGGCACCAGAAGTGCCGTTTTTGCACCGGTGCAGAATCTGGGGCTGATCGTCGTGGACGAGGAGGGCGAGCGTACCTATAAGTCGGACAGTGCCCCGCGGTATCATGCGATCTCCGTGGCAAAAAAACGCTGCCAGACCCATCACTGCCCGCTGCTGCTTGCTTCGGCAACCCCTTCGGTGGAAAGCTACTACTTTGCCAAACGGGGAATCTATACCCTGCTGGAGATGCACCAGCGGTATAATCAGACACCGCTGCCCCACGTGGAAGTGGTGGATATGCAGGAGGAGAGAACTCTCGGCAAAGAGGGCATGTTCTCCGAAACGCTGGCACAGGCACTGTGGGACAACTTAGAATCGGGCAGCCAGTCGCTGCTGCTGCTGAACCGCCGCGGGTATCATACCATTATCAGCTGTGCGTCCTGCAATCAGCCGGTGTACTGCCCAAATTGCAGTATCCCCATGACCTATCACAAAGTCAACAACAGCCTGATGTGCCATTACTGCGGACATACGCAGGACATGGTGGAAACCTGTCCCTCCTGCGGTGGAAAGCACCTGCGGAAAATGGGCTTTGGCACCCAGCGGCTGGAAGAAGAACTCCGGCTGATCGTGCCGGAAGCACGGATACTCCGCATGGACGCGGACACCACCATGTCCCGCTATGCCTACGAGGAACGGTTTCAGGAATTCCGGCAGGGCAAGTATGACATCATGCTGGGAACGCAGATGATCGGCAAGGGGCTGGATTTCCCCAATGTCACGCTGGTAGGTGTGCTGTCGGTGGACAAGGCTCTGTACGCCGGCGATTTCCGCAGCTATGAGCGAACCTTTTCCCTGATCACACAGGTCGTGGGACGGGGCGGCAGAGGTGAAAAAGCCGGCCGTGCCATTTTGCAGACCAGCATGCCGGAGCATTATGTGCTGCGGTTGGCGGCACAGCAGGCGTATCCGGCGTTTTACGAACAGGAGATCGCCCTGCGGCGGCAGCTGATCTTCCCGCCGATCTGTGATATTTGTGTGGTCGGCTTTACCGGCATGCGGGAACCGGACGTGCGGACAGCGGCAATGCACACCGCAGACGTGCTCAAAGATCAGATCCGGAAAACCGGCTTTTCCTATCCGATCTGGGTGCTGGAACCGGTGCCCTGTGTTTACGGCAGGATCAACGGAAAATACCGGTATCAGCTGGTGATCAAATGTAAGAATACCAAGCCCTATCGTGATCTGATTCATGCGGTGCTGACCGAAGCCGGTGCAGACCGCAGCTTTGCCCGCGTGCATCTGTATGCGGACATGAACGGAGATGTGGGCATATAAGGCTGTCCTGAAGTTGCGGGGCAATAGGAGGAATATCTATGGCAATTCGACGTATCGTAAAAGAGGGCGATCCGATTTTACGCATGAAGTGCCGTCCGGTGACCGAGTTCGGGGAAAAGCTGAACCAGTTGCTGGACGATATGCACGAAACATTGGAACAGGCGAACGGTGTTGGTCTGGCTGCACCGCAGGTGGGCTACTGCCGCCGTTTTTTCATTATGCATCTGGGTGATGTGAAAATCGAAGCGATCAATCCGGAGATCAAAAAAACCAGCGGCAAACAGTACGTGCTGGAGGGCTGCCTTTCCGTGCCCAACAAGTGGGGCTATGTGACACGCCCGAACAAGTGCAAGTTCCGTGCCCAGAACCGTAAGGGCGAGTGGTACGAAATGACACTGTCCGGACTGGGAGCACAGTGCGTCTGCCATGAAAACGCTCATCTGGACGGACAGCTGTTCATTGATGTGGTAGAAGAATTTGTAGATCCGGAGGATTTGGAAGAAGCATGAGAATCGTTTATATGGGAACGCCGGACATCGCAGTGCCGACGCTGCGGTTTCTGGCAGAGAGCAAGCATGAAGTCGTGGGCGTTCTGACCCAGCCGGATCGTCCCAAGGGGCGGGGACACCACACCATTCCCACGCCGGTGAAAGCGGCTGCTCTGGAATATGACATTCCGGTATACCAGCCCCTGTCCCTGCGAAAAGGGGAAGATGCAGCGGCAGCTCTGGAAACGCTGCGGCAGTTGGCACCGGATCTGATCGTGGTGCTGGCATACGGACAGCTTTTGCCGAAAGAAGTGCTGGAACTGCCGAAGTATCGCTGCATCAACCTCCACGCTTCTCTGCTGCCGGCATACCGCGGAGCAGCCCCGATTCAGTGGGTGATTCTGAACGGCGAAACCAAAACTGGTGTCACTGCCCAGCAAATGGCAGAGGGACTGGACACCGGTGATATGCTGGTAAAAAAAGAGATCGCCATTGGAGCAGAGGAAACCGCAGAGGAACTGTATGAACGGCTGTCGGAACTCTGCGTGGAAACCCTGAGCGAAACGCTGGAACAGCTGGAAGCCGGCACCTTGCAGGGCACTCCGCAGGACGATGCACAGTCCTCTTATGCATCGCGTATCACAAAGGAAATGTCTGCACTGGACTTCACCCGTCCGGCGGCAGAACTGCATAACCTGATTCGCGGCATCACCGGATTTACCATGCTGGAGGGCAAACGCCTGAAGGTGTATGGTTCTCGTGTGGTAGAGGGCGTTTCCGGAGAAGCCGGAACGATTGCAGAGCCGGAAGATTTCGTCGTTGCATGCGGTGACGGAAACGGGCTGCGGTTCACGGAGATTCAGCCGGAGGGCAAACGCCGCATGGCAACGGCAGATTTTCTCCGTGGCAAGAAGCTGAAAAAAGGTGAAAAACTGGGGAACGCAGAATAAGATGTGTAAACGAAAGTGAGGGAAGCCTATGCAGTTTTACGATGGTTGGTTTGATGTGGGATATGGACTGGTGATCGTCGGCCTAATCATCAGCCTTTGGGCATCGTGGAATGTGAAGTCCACATTCCGGCGGTATCAGAATGACCGCAACAGCCGCGGGCTGACGGCGGCACAGGTGGCACGGCAGATTCTGGACGACAACGGTCTGTATCAGATTCGCATTGAACAGATCGCCGGCAATCTGACTGACCACTATGACCCCAGCGGCAACGTGATCCGGCTGTCTGAGAGTGTGTACAATTCCACCTCTGTGGCAGCTATCGGCGTAGCCGCCCATGAATGCGGGCATGCCGTACAGCATGAGGTGAACTACGTCCCCATGCAGGTACGCAGTGCCATTATTCCCATTACCCAGATCGGTTCCCGCTTCTGGTATATCATTTTTGTGCTGGGCATGATATTCAGCAATTCTTATATCGGTGCTCCGCTGCAAATGATCGGCATTCTGCTGTTCACCCTGATCGTGGTGTTCCAGCTGGTGACACTGCCGGTGGAATTCAACGCCAGCCGCCGTGCCATGCAGACGCTGGAGAGCCGGTATATTCTCTCCGGTGAGGAACTGACCAAGGCAAGAAAAGTGCTGACCGCGGCAGCCCTCACCTACGTGGCAGCCCTGCTCAATGGCATCTTACAGCTGCTGCGTCTGCTGTCAATTTCAAAGAGGAACAATCGAAGATGAGTGCAAGAAAACTGGCAGTACAGCTGCTGAACCGAACCGAACAGGAACAGAGTTATTCCAATCTGCTGCTGGACAGTGCCCTGTCCCAGTCCCAGCTGGACGAACGGGACAAGCGGCTCTGTGCCTCTCTGTACTACGGCGTGATCGAACGGCGTATTACATTAGATGCGGTGCTTTCGCACTACAGCAAGCAGCCCCTGCGGAAGCTGGACAGCACCGTGTGGAACATTCTCCGTCTGGGCATTTACCAGCTTCTCTACTGCGACCAGATCCCCAGCCGTGCAGCAGTCAATGAAAGCGTCAAGCTGACCAGAAGCTGCCGGAAAGCCAGTGCGTCCGGCTTTGTCAATGCGGTGCTCCGCGGTTTCCTGCGGGACGACTGCAAGATTCCGTACCCGAAAGATCCCAAGGCGGCAATGGCTGTGGAATATGCCGTTCCCCAGTGGCTGCTGGAAAAGCTGGTGAACGCTTATGGTATGGATACCACAAAGGCATTTCTGGCGGACGCTCTCCAGCCGGCTCCGCGGTTTATCCGGCAGAATCCGGCGGCATGCACCTGTGCAGAACTGGAACAGGCATTGGGAGATGCCATTCGTCCCACAAATCTGACAGGTGCCTATGAACTGCACGCCGGCGATATTCGCAAACTGCCGGAATTCCGCAAGGGCTGGTTCTATGTGCAGGATCTCTCCTCCCAGATCTGTGCTCTGGCACTGGGGGCAGCGTCCGGCGAAACAGTACTGGACTTGTGTGCTGCACCGGGCGGAAAAACCTGTACCATTGCGGCAGGCATGGAGCAGACCGGCTGCGTACATGCCTTTGATCTGGCGGAGCATCGGGTAAAGCTGATACAGGACAACGTGAAGCGGCTGGGGCTGCGGAACGTGCAGGCGGCACAGGGCGATGCCACCCGGTTTCAGGAAGCTTACGCCGGTGCAGACTGTGTGCTCTGTGATGTGCCCTGCTCCGGTATCGGTGTGCTGCGGCACAAGCCGGAGGTCAAGGAAAAATCACCGGAGGCACTGGCAGAACTGCCGGCACTACAGCTGGCAATTCTGGAAAACGGTGCCCGCTATGTGAAAGCCGGCGGAATCCTTCAGTACTCCACCTGCACCATTCTCAAAGAGGAAAACGAGGGTGTGGCAGAAGCCTTTTTGCAGGCACACCCAGAGTTTGAACCGGTACCGGTGTATCCGGCTCTGGGCGGCGTACTGGAACAGCCTATGGCAACCATTTTGCCGGAGATGTTCGGCAGCGACGGCTTTTTTGTGGCGAAGTTCCGGAAAAAAGGATAGGGCAATCCCGCACAAAGAGCGTCTGGCGACTTTGCACGCCA
>NZ_KI260353.1:0-622 GCF_000468015.1 Ruminococcus callidus ATCC 27760
CACGCCCTACGGGTGCCCTAAAGGGGAGCCTAAACAAAAGGAAGGCTTATATTTCTGATGTTATAAAAAAATCCCAACCGGAAACGCCACAGAAATTTGACAAATTATCCAACATATGCTATACTATTGTTGACTGGAGGAGGGGGCTTTGAACGTGGGCGAATATTTCTTCTGTCCCAGATGCGGGCAGGCTTTGCAAAATGGTACGGCCTACTGTCCTGCCTGTGGGCTGCCGCTGACATTTCCGGCGGGAGATCTGCCGCCCTGTCCGCCGCTCCGGAAAAACAGCAGCAATTGTCTGGCAGTCACTTCGCTGGTGCTGGGCATCTGTTCGATATTGTCCTGCCTGCTGCTCCTGATCGATTCGGTGGGAGGCTTCTTCTGTTTCAACAGCATTCCGCTGGGGGCTGCCGGCGTGGCGTTGGGCATCATTGCCCGCGGAGAAATCCGCAGCCGTGACCCCCGCGGCAGCACGGCTCTGGCGACCGGCGGCATGGTCTGCTCGATCATCGGGCTTTGCATCGGCGTGCTGCTGGCGCTTCTCTCCATAGCGACTTTGGCAGTACTGATTCGGCTGCTGTTTTCCTACATTTAAGGCAATACCGCACAAAGAGCGTCTGGC
>NZ_KI260353.1:722-1959 GCF_000468015.1 Ruminococcus callidus ATCC 27760
TCTGTCGCACAATCTTTGTGCGGTATTGCCTTATGGCAACACTGCCGTACAAGCTTTGTTAAAACGAGTAAAAAATTCAATTACGGAGGTAAACCCTATGTTGACTTGTGAAACCTGCGGCGAGATCGTGCCGGAGGGCACCCAATACTGTCCCAACTGCGGGGCACGGCTTTCCGGCGGAGAGCCGCCTGTGCCGGACGCACCGGATTCCTTTGCACCGGATACGGCAGATGTTCCGGAAGATTTCGGCACACCGGACAGCACCGCAGATTCCGCGGAAAGCACTGCCGCACCGACACCGGAAACACCGGACGCTGTCGGCGTGACCGGTGACACGAACCCTTATTCCATGCCGTCCGGCGGTGCGGTTCCCCTGCAGGCACCGAGCCAGTCCGGCGGCACCTATCCGCCCACTGGCAGCGGGCAGAACTACGGGCAGACACCGCCCCAGACACCCTATTCCCAGCAGCCCTACGGACAGGCGGGATACGGGCAGCAGAGCAATCCGCAGCCGAACAGCTACGGGCAACAGGGCTACGGGCAGACAAACAGCTACGGGCAGCAGGGCTATGGGCAGCCGAACGGCTACGGACAGCAGGGCTATTCCCAGAACAGCTACTATCCGCCCCAGTACAATCCGCCCAAGAAGAACGACGGCAAGGCAGTCGCCGGACTGATCCTCGGCATCGTTTCTATTGTGTCTTCCTGCTCCGGTTCCGGCGTTCTGTTCGGCATTCTGGGCATCGTCTTTTCCTGCATGTCCCGCAAGGAAGCCAAGAACAACCCTAACGGCACAACCGGCAACTCCGGCTTGTCCACCGGCGGTCTGATCTGCTCCATTATCGGCATCGTGATCTCGGTTATCGTGATCCTGTCTACAGTGGTGGGCATGGTCAGTGGCATGCTGGACAGCGGCAGCACCTTCGATTCCTCCTACGACAACTATGAGTACTACGGAGATTTTGAAGATGCCTGCCGGTATTTCTTCGGACTTTGGTAATTCCTAGGGCAACACCGCACAAAGCTTGTGCGTAAGGTGCGTTGTTGCCCTATATCTGCACGCATGGGCGAATGGGTCTGTGCGTGCTTTTTTGTGAATTTTTTTCAGTTGTGCTGTTTTTGAAAAACTGGTTTGGTATGATGGTGGGGTGGTGAGGGGATGGGGTTATTTTGTGGAATCTTTTGCTTAATGTGTGAGGTTACACGGAAGCACCCCTCAGTCACCTGCGGTGCCAGC
>NZ_KI260353.1:2059-6283 GCF_000468015.1 Ruminococcus callidus ATCC 27760
ACGCCCTACGGGTGCCCTAAAGGGGAGCCTAAATGTAGGAGAAATAGCCTTCCCTTTAGGGGAGGGGGACCGCCGTCAGGCGGTGGAGGGGTAACCCCGTGAAATCTCTTGCTTGATGTAAAGATTTACGAACTAACCCCCCAGTCACCTGCGGTGCCAGCTCCCCTAAAGGGGAGCCTATTACAAATAAACCTCCCCTGAAAGGGGAGGGGAACCAGCGAAGCTGGTGGAGGGGTTCCCATGTGAAGCCTTTTTCCTGATGCATTAGATTTCATAGAAAAAACCTAGAATTCTACGGATACAGCACAACGATTCAGACAACTTCATATCTCCATAAACGCACAGACCGGCTCTCCAGTCTGTGCGTTCTGATTGTTGAGCCAAACATTTTCAAATTATTCCTTGACACACATTCTGCAATATGGTACACTAAATTTAACCGAAAAGGCAATTCAGCGAAAGGAATGAACAACACGATGTTTCGAAGTTATGACCTCAGCGGCGTGTGGGACTTTTCCATGGCACAGATGGCAAAGGGCACTTTCCCCACGGCGTTTTCCGATACCATTTCACTCCCCAATACTACCTCTCTCGCCAAAAAAGGCACCCCAAATCCCAGACGGGAAACCGGTTTTCTCACCGATGCCTACGCTTTTGAAGGGCAGGCGTGGTTCCGCAAAAAAATCTATATCGATCCGGAACTGATCGACCCTGACACCGG
The DNA here is from genome assembly GCF_000468015.1 of Ruminococcus callidus ATCC 27760. Lineage (GTDB taxonomy): Bacteria > Bacillota > Clostridia > Oscillospirales > Ruminococcaceae > Ruminococcus_C > Ruminococcus_C callidus. The sequence goes on from NZ_KI260353.1 coordinate 2,781, forward strand.
CTGCTGCCCCATGAAGCTGACATTGGAACGCACTCGCATGACAACCCTCTGGATCGACGGCAGGCGGGTGGGCAGCTGTGACAGTTTGTGCACGCCTCACGTCTATGACATCACCGCCTATGTGACAAAGCCGCTGGTGGAGATTCTGGTGCTGGTGGAGAACACCGGCTATCCCACCAAGGGCGGCCACCTCACCTCGCCGGACACCCAGTCCAACTGGAACGGCATCACCGGTCAGATGACGCTGGAAGTGTTTCCGGATGTCTATGCAGACCATGTGCAGGCGTATCCGAATCCGGCGGAAAAAAATGTCACCCTCACCATGCAGCTTCACGGGGCATCGACGGCAAGCTTTACCGCCACCGGCAGCGTCATGGAGGATGACGAGGAGGACAGCATTCCGCTGTTTCAGGCACAGCTGACGGCGGACGAAAACGGCATGGCTTCGGTGACGATCCCGCTGGACGAGGCGTACTATGCGTGGAGCGAATATCACCCCGCTATGTATTATCTGGTCTACAACATCGACGAGGCGGACTGCGGCTATGTCAGCTTCGGCATGCGGGAGTTCTGTGCCGACGGCAGCCAGTTCACGATCAACGGTCAGCCCACTATGCTCCGCGGCAAACACGACGGACTGATCTTCCCGAAAACCGGCTACGCTCCCACAGATGTGAACGAGTGGCTGCGGGTGCTGGGCATCGCCAAAAGCTACGGCATCAACCACTACCGCTTCCACACCTGCTGCCCGCCGGACGCTGCCTTTACTGCGGCAGATCTGCTGGGCATCTACATGGAGCCGGAACTGCCGTTCTGGGGTACCATTGCGGCTCCCGGTGAGGAGGGCTACAACGAAGCCGAACAGAACTACCTCATTGCACTGGGGGACAAGATGCTGGAAACCTTCGGCAATCACCCCTCGTTTGTGATGTTCTCGCTGGGGAACGAACTGTGGGGCAGTCCGGAACGGCTGGGGGAGATCCTGCGGCACTACAAGGAAAAGGACAGCCGGCACCTGTATACGCAGGGCTGCAACAACTTCCAGCACTTCCCGCTGATGGTGCCGGAGGACGACTATTTTGTCGGCGTGCGGCTGAGCAAGGAACGGCTGCTCCGCGGCTCTTTCGGCATGTGTGATGCTCCGCTGGGACACGTTCAGACCGACCGCCCCAGCACCATGCACCAGTATGACGACGTGATCTTTCCCCGACAGACTGCCGGAGAGGACAGCGGCGACACGGAGGAGATCGAGATCCAGTACGGTACCGGCGTGAAGAAAGTGCAGGTCAGCAAGACTGCCGGCGGACTGATCCCCACCAAGCCGGTCATCACCCATGAGATCGGACAGTACGAGGTCTATCCGGATTTTCGGGAGATCGAGAAGTACACGGGGCCTTTGAAAGCACGGAATTTCGAAGCCTTTCGGGAACGCCTTGCTGCCAGGGGCATGCTGCATCAGGCGAACCGGTTCTTCCGGTGCAGCGGGGCACTGGCGGCTGCCTGCTACAAGGAGGAGATCGAAGCCGCCATGCGTTCCCGCTATATTGCCGGCTTCCAGCTGCTGGACTTGCAGGACTTTTCCGGACAGGGCACGGCTCTGGTGGGCATGCTGGACGCATTTCTGGACAACAAGGGGCTGATCTCGCCGGAGGAATGGCGAATGTTCTGCTCCGACTGCGTACTGCTGGCACAGTTCCCGTCCTATGTGCTGATTACCGGCGAGATGTTTGCGGCAAAGGTTTCTCTGCGGACAGTGCTGCCCCAGTCCGGCACGGCGGAATGGATGCTGATTCGGGAAAACGGCGACAAGCTGGGCGAGGGGAGATTTTCGGTACAGGCGGAATCCGGTCTGACGGAGATCGGCAGCATCTTCTGCCGCATGCCGGAGGAGTTGCAGCGGCCGGAACGAGTGCACCTCATTCTGTCGCTGGCGGACACCGATGTCTGCAACGTCTATGACCTGATGCTCTATCCGGCGATCGCCATGCCGGCACTGGAAGATCAGGGGGAACTGTGTGTCACGGAGCAGCTGGAAACGGCACTGGCAGCTCTGGCGGCAGGGAAAAAGACGGTCTTTTTCCCCAGAGAAACGGCGGAGAGCATACAGGGCTTTTACTGTACGGATTTCTGGTGCTATCCCATGTTCCGCGACATCTGCAACTGGATGAAAAAGCCGGTTGCTGTGGGAACCATGGGGCTTTGCATTCAGGACGACCACCCCGCACTGGAACTGTTCCCCACGCAGGAGTACAGCACGCCCCAGTGGTATGACATTGTGACTGCGGCGGACTGCACCATTCTGGACGACACGCCGGCGGGGTTCACGCCCATTGTACAGATGATCGACAACTTCGAACGCAACCACAAGCTGGGCATTCTCTGGGAAGCCAAAGTGGGCAGCGGCAGCTTGCTGGTCTGCACCAGCCGCCTGTCCGAGATCGCCACCCGTCCGGAAGTGCGTTGGCTGGCAAAGAGCCTGCTGCACTACGCGGCATCAGAGGCATTCGCCCCGCCGCAGAGTGTGACGGCGGAACAGCTGCGGAAGTGGTTTGGGGTGTGAGGGATTTTATTTAGGCTCCCCTTTGTGTATAGGCTCCCCTTTAGGGGAGCTGGCACCGCAGGTGACTGAGGGGTACTTCCGTAAACTCTTTTACGTCAAGCAAAAGATTCCACAAGAACCCCTCCACCGCCTGCGGCGGTCCCCCTCCCCTAAAGGGGAGGCTATTCTTCCAGCGGGGACACGGTGCAATCTGTCCCTACGATTCCACATTGATTCCACGATCTCAAAGGAGTATACACATGGAAAAATTATTACTCATTGCAATTCCCGACACGGACGGCGTGGAGCAGGTCGCACGTCGGCTGCGGCTGCGGACGGTGCTGGTACAGCCGGAACAGTATGCCCGCAGTCTGGGGCAGCTTGCCGGTTATCCTGCTGCGGCGGCAGAGGAAACACCGGCGTTGCCCCTGCCGGAAACGGGGCTGCTGGTGATGTGCGGGCTGAAAAATTCCCACATGGACAAGCTGCTGGCTGCTCTCCGGAACGCCGGCATCGTCATTCCCCACAAGGCGGTGCTGACCCCTACCAACCAGAACTGGAACGTCTGCCGGCTGGCACAGGAACTGGAACGGGAACGGCAGGCGATGGGGGAAAAGTGAATGGCTGTTTGAAAATTTTCTGGGCGAGTAGGGCGTGTAGAAGATTTTACGGAAGAACCCCTCCACCGCCTAACGGCGGTTCCCCTCCCCTTTCAGGGGAGGCTCATTTTAGAGGTGACTGAGGGGTTTCCCTCTATCCCCACCAACGCAAAAACACGGCACACCCAAAGCGGGCGGTGCCGTGTTTTTGCATATAATGGAAGTTAAAAAAATGAAATTGGGAAATGTCGTAATTTTACGGGCTTTATGCAGCGTTTCCTTAAGGCAACACCGCACAAAGCCCGCCTGATGGCTTTGCACGCAATCTGCATGCAGATTTTCCGTCATATTGCCCAGAAATCCCT
>NZ_KI260353.1:6383-8539 GCF_000468015.1 Ruminococcus callidus ATCC 27760
CTTACGCACAAGCTTTGTGCGGTATTGCCTTAACCCAGCAGGAACTTCATCAATGTGACAGCGTCCTGAATGTTGAAACTGCCGTCAGCGTTCATGTCAGCACGCTGGAAATTCGGATCAGTTTCCGACGGTACAAGTGCAACTTCTTTGAACAGCATATCCCGCATGATCGCCAGATCGAATCCGTTCAGCATGCCGTCCTCGTTGACATCGCCGCGAATGACATTGCCGACCGGTTCGGTGACAGTGGTAGTGGTAGTGGTAGTGGTGGTAGTTTCCGCAGTGGTTTCTGTGGTGACTACCGGATCCTTGCCCTCTACGATGGCGTAGAACGACGGCTTTGCGGTGTAGTTCTCATTGAACAGCAGCGGGGTTTTTGCGGCTCTCCAACTCTTGTCGTCGGTGGTGCCCCAGAATACCACTGCGGAAATGCTGTCTGCATACTCTACGCATGCGTCCATGATGCCCTTGTATATCTCTGCCTGCTTCTCGAAGCCGGCTTCCGAGGTGTCAGAGGTGGTGATGTCCAACTCGGTGACCTGAATGTCCAGACCGGTTTCGACAAACTTTTCCAGAGCCTTCTTATAGGTGGAAACGTTGGGGAATCCAACGTCCAGATGGGACTGCATGCCGATACCGTCGATCAGTCCCTTGTCTTTCAGTTCCAGAGCCATTTTGCAGATCGCATCGGTTTTCTGCGGCATGTACTCGTTGAAGTCGTTGTAGTACAGCTTGGTGTTTGCCGGAGCGTACTTTCTGGCATACTCAAATGCCGGTTCGATAAAGGAGTTGTCGCCGAATACCTTGACCCAGCCGGAATAGTTGGCATTCTCGGACTGTCCGCCGCCGGTGCGGGGAACGCCGTTGTCCAGCCATGCTTCGTTGACCACGTCCCATGCGTAGAAGTTTACCGTCGGGTATTCTTCTTCCAGAGCCGCGAAAACGTTCTTGATGTAGTTCTCCATACGCTGGAGCATCACGTCCTTGGATACCCAGTCGCCGTCGTCCTGAAAGCCTTCCTTAAAGAACCAGTCCGGTGTCTGGCTGTGCCATACCAGCACGTGTCCGCGAACCGGAATGTTGTTATCACGGCAGTAATTCAGAATGGTTCTGGCACTTGCCAGATTGATGACCGGATCGGTGTTGCTGCCGGAAGCGAGGGTAGCGGCTTTGTTCAGAATGGATTCCGGCTTCAGTTCGTTGCCCAGCGTGATGCTGTTGAAATGCTTGGCGATCAGATCCTTGGTGGACTGGGGAGCCAGTTCCGCAGTGGTCACTGCGGTGCCGATCTTGAAATCGTTGGCATACACGTCCTTGAGGGACGGAATGTCTTTCTGAATGGGGTATACCGGAGCCGTGCGTACTTCGAAATCGTCGATGTACATGGTGGCTTTGTCGTTGCACTCAAAGTACAGGTATACCTTGGAAACGTCCTCGGAGAAGCTGAACTTCACGTTGGAGAATGTTGCCCAGTCGCCGTTGCTGGTCTGTGCCTGCAAATTGCTGTAGTGGCGTTCGCCGCTGGCATCGGTGTATTCCATGCTCAGATTGATCGAGTTGTACCACTCGGTCTTTGCTGCGGCACTGACAGTGTACTGCACGCCGGCTTCGCACTTGTCGTCCAGCAGGAACTGCGGGCCGTTCCAGTTTTTCTCTCTGTCGCTGATGCACATGGAGTAAGAGCCGCTGTATGCCTGCGAATCGGTTGCGGTAATGGTTTCTACGCCGCCTCTGCCGGTGAATGCCGAAACATCGCCGTCCTCGAAGTCGTTGCTGTAGATCTCTGTGGTGCCGTCGTCTTCTGCCGCACTGACAATGCCAGCAGAACTGCTGCTGAACGCTGTCGTTACCGGAACTGCTGCACAGAGCATCACGGCACTCAGCACGCCGGCAGTTACACGAGTTTTGATTTCTTTTTTCATGAATGTGTTCCTCCCTGCCACAAAAATATTCTATTTTATTGTAGCATGTGAAGCAGAAAAAGTCAACTAACCACACGAATATTTGTATGAAATCACAAAAAAGCACGCCTTATTTTGTGCAAAAGACGTGCTTTCCGGTTGGGAGAAGTGGCGGCTGCCACTTATATATAGGTATTGTAATTTGTTGTTTGACATTTTTCGCAAAGTGTGGTATACTAAATTTTGAGGGCATAC
>NZ_KI260354.1:0-4189 GCF_000468015.1 Ruminococcus callidus ATCC 27760
CCTGGTTTTTTTCTGCATTTGCATCGCCTCCTTGCAAAAACGCGTTCGCCGCATTGTTTACGTACAGTATATCATATTTTCGAAAAATTCGCAAGCCTTTTTACAATTGTTTTCACAGTTTGCATCAAAAAAGACGACCGCCCGCATGTCACGGGCAACCGTCTTTGATTGGTTGTGCAATTTTATGTAATGCGAAATCGTTACGCCTTGGATTCTTCCTTTTCGTCATTATCGTCAGAAGCAGAATCAGCCTCTACCGAAACGGTTTCCTTTGCCGGTTCTTCTACAGCAACAGGAACCAGCTTGTCCCGACGGTACGATACCATGAAGGCACGCACGACTGCAAATACCAGATATGCTACAAGCAGAAGTGCTTCTACGATAAGCATCGGACGAATCATGTTGGAAATCGCGTTGGATACAGAACTGGAAACGCTGCCGCTTGCCGGCACCAGAATGTTGTACGCATTGGTGTACGATGCAGTTTCAAAGTAATCGTCTGCGGTTTCGTTGACATCATTGATCAGTTGATTCATCTTGTCGCAGACGTTCTTCATGTCTGTTTCTACTTTTTCTTCTTCCTTTTTGCTTCCCAGCGGGGTGTTCTGCAACTTGTCCAGACGTGTCTGATAATCGCTGATCTGCTGCTGCAAAGAAGAAACACTGCCCTGTGCATCAGTCCGCTGTGTGATCAGATCGTCATATGCAGTAGACGGCTGTGTCAGAACGGTTCCGGTATTGTCAGCAGAACCGCCTGCCATAACTACCATGGAATCCTTTTTGTAGTTGTTGATAGAATCGGTGATCGTGCTCAGCCGTTCCTTGGCACTGTTCAGGCTGCGGTTCAGGCTGTCAATACGATACTGATAATATGTTGCCAGGGAATCCTTGTCCTTGGTAACGTTCTTGCCCATGATGTAAGAATACAGGCTGGAATAGTCCACGCTCTGCAAAGTTGCTGTTGCTTCACTCAGGTCAGAGAAGGTATAGCCGGTCTTTGTAGAACGGAAGCGGGTGTTGTCGTTGGAGGACAGAGAAGAAATATACTTCTTCAGAGAATCCAGACTGCTGGACAGTACATCCAGTGCCTGCGGGTAATCATAACCGGTATAATCTACAGCAGTCAAAGCATCACCGAATGCCTGATTATATCCGTAAGTCTGCATAAAATAGATCTTGTAGTTGTTCAGCATGGTGTTCAGGAAATCCGCTGCCTGAGAGCGGGACATACCGGAATCACCATAGGAGAACTGTACCTCAAACTGTGTCGGGAAATAGGAAACGTCCATGATCTTCTGTGCTGCTTCAATAGAGTTCGTGTTGGAAAAAACACTTTCATAAGCAGTCAGTTTGTCGATGGCATCTTCCGGAACCACACCGGAAACAGTGATATTATTCCGGATCGCATCTGTTTTTTTGACATCCATGTTCAGATCCGAAAGCGTTTCTTCAATGATCGCCGGCGACTTCAGGGAATTCGCATTAAACTCGTTTCCGTTCGGGTCCAGGCCGTTTTCAATGCCGTCAAAAGTGAATCCCACCATTGCAGTCAGCGGGCTTGCCTTGCTGCTGGACACTACCATAGAACCGCCGAATACCAATCCTGCCAAAATGACAGCAACCAGCACCCACGGCAAAAAATACTTTTTCAACTGCCGGAAGATCTCAACTACCGGAATGGTAATGGTGTCTTCTTCCTGTGTGTTCATGCTTCCAAGCTGTGCCGCAATTTCTTCCAATTCCGGCGTTTTTTCTCTGCTTTTTTTACTCATTCTGTAATACTCCTAAATGTAATTGGATTGGAATTGTTTCTGCCCGTATCATTGCACGACCGCAGCCAATTCCGAGAAAATGATCTGCAACCGCATACCTTCGGAAATACATCAGTATGCTCTTTTTATTATAACACATTTTAAAAGGGCTGTAAACCGGATATTTTTTCAAAAAAGTTCCTGCAAATCCTTGAAAAAACAGCAAATTTCACAAGAAATGATACAAAGGCAGTCGTTTTAAGGAAACACGGTTTTGACAGAAACGGAATTTCTGTGGTATAATATCGGCAAAAGGAGGCCTTGTCACCATGCCATATCTGATCTATGTGCTGCACTGCACAGGAGATACCCTGTACACCGGCATCACCCCAGACCTGCGGCGGCGAATGCGGCAGCACTGCGGGCAGCTTGCCGGCGGTGCCAAATACACCAGGAGTCATCCGCCGGAGGAACTGCTGCAAGTGTGGAGCACAGAAACCCGCACTGCTGCTGCACGATTTGAATACGCTTTCAAGCAGCTGCCCCGCAGCCAGAAGCTGCTGCTTCTGGAATCACCGGAGCAGTGGCAGACCGTTCTGCCGGAACTGGCAGAGGAAACCTACCTGCCCGCAGAGCATCTGCCTCTGCAAAGCTATCTGTCCCGATCATGAACGGAACGATTTTTTCCGCTGATATTGCAGTTCTTCCGGCAGGAAACCACTTCTCGCCAATGCATAAGTCACCCAGACCACTGCCGGCGGCAGCAGGTTCCACACTGCCAGAAATACTGTCTTTCCCCACGACAGGGACGAAGCTGTCACGTCTGCACTGCACAGATTGCACAGCTGCAAAAACGGAGCATTCAACAGCTTGTACCACCGGTACCACGTATCCGGCAGCACACCGGCTCTCGCCAGCAGCAGAGAGATGCCCAGCAGCAAAAACGGCAGCAGCACCGAGCCGCTGTAAAACAGCTGGACGGCAATCGTATTTTTCCGCTTTTTGTGCTGGTCTTCGCGGGAGCGGCTCAGGGCATAGTTGACACAGACACAGACCAGTACCGCAATGGTACAGATACAGCTGATGAGCCGAAACAGACCGCCGCCCACTGCCGAAAGCGTTACTGCCAGAAACAGACACAGGATCTCTGCAAACAAATCGCTGCCCAGAGCCTTTGCAAAATTTTTGAATTCCATATTCCACCTCCCATGGAAATGATTGATACGGCATATCTCTCCCGTCAGCGGGGATACTAGACACAGGGACAGAACCGTTGCTGACAGCGTTTCTGTCCATTCCCCGAAAAGGAGGTTCGACCGATGACTTCACAGGAACAACACGTACTGGACGAATTCTACAAGAATGCCGTTATGGGAGCCGATGCCACCAGCACCATTCTCCCCAAGGCAGACCACCCCGACCTGCGGCAGGAGCTCTGCAAACAGCTAGAATTCTACCAGTCCCGCAAAGAGGAGATCCGCAGCCAGATGCAGCAGGCTCATGTGCAGCCAGTCCAGCAAAGCGACATGGCAAAGTTCTGGGCAAATGCCAATATTCAGCTGCACTGTCTGGGCGGGGCTTCTGCCAATGAGATCGCCAAGCTGATGCTCAAGGGCACCAACACCGGCGTAGTACAGCTGACGGAAGTGCTCCACAACAGTCCGGACATTTCCGACCAGCTGAAACGGCAGGGAAAAGCATTCGTCCGCCACGAGGAGGCGTACATGGAACGCCTCAAAGCCTACTTGTAATGACGAGGTGACACCATGAATCCGGAACAGGAAAAAGCCAGACAGAGTGCCGAGGCAGAGATGAAGATCTATACGCCTCACCAGGTGCTACAGGAAAAACGGGACAATATCGCTTTCGATAATGCCCCGGTCCGCATCTATGAACGACCCTATCACCCCAACCAGCCTACCGCACCGTTGGGATAACTCCAGAGCCAGGGGTGCAGCTTCGCACTGCACCCGTACATCACGATTTTTTCTTGGCACACGCGGCACAGAGCCCGTACAGCACGGTTTTTGTATGGTCGATGACAAAGCCGTGGTGCTCCAGTAAGTGTTCCCCCAGCTGGTTCAGGTAATCACAGCTGACGTGAAACAACTGCCCGCACTGGGTACACTTCAAGTGAAAATGTTCCGTGCAGGCGTGGGGTTCTCCGGAGAGGAACTGATAGCAGGCACTGCTTTTTCCGTCCAGCACATATTTTCGCACAATGCCCTCTTCCACCAGCTGCTCCAGTGTCCGGTAGACCGTCGCCGTTCCCACCGGTGTTTCGTTGTCCTGCAAATGCCGCACCAGTTCCGCCACTGTGATATGCCGTCCCGCACTGTTTTGCAGAAATGCCAGAATATATTCCCGCTGTTTCGTTTTATATGCCATAATGTTGTTCGCGTCCTTCCTAAGGCAATACCGCACAAAGAGCGTCTGGC
>NZ_KI260354.1:4289-13602 GCF_000468015.1 Ruminococcus callidus ATCC 27760
CAAAGAGCGTCTGGCGACTTTGCACGGTATTGCCCTAACAACTTACCAGTGAATCCAAATTGCCGCAGCAGATACCGTTTCCGGCATCTTGACTGCGGCAATTTCGTTGTATACAGGCAAAATCGTACAAGGGAAACACTGCATAAAGCCCGCCTGACGGCTTTATGCGGAGCTTCCTTATTCCTCGATCGTAACCTTTTTCATAACCTGCGGTTCCAGCGGCTTATCGTTGTAGTCGGTCTTGACGGAAGCAATTTCGTCTACCACGTCCATGCCCTCTACGACCTTGCCGAATGCTGCATACTGTCCGTCCAGATGCGGAGCGTCTTCATGCATGATGAAGAACTGGGAGCCGGCAGAGTTGGGGTTCATGGCACGAGCCATGGAGAGTACGCCGCGGGTGTGCTTCAGGTCGTTCTTGACACCGTTTGCAGCGAATTCGCCCTTGATGTTCCAGCCGGGGCCGCCCATGCCGGTACCGTCCGGACAGCCGCCCTGAATCATAAATCCCGGAATCACGCGGTGAAAAATCAGTCCGTCATAAAAGCCCTGCTTTACCAGCTTTTCAAAGTTTTCACAGGAAATCGGTGCAATTTCCGGATACAGTTCGATCTTAATCTTCTTGCCGTTTGCCATTTCAATGACTACCATGGTTTTTTCCTCACAAAATCAGATATTTCCGGAGCACTGGTACATTGTAACTCTGTATGCTCTTTCCAGCGACAGCCCTGCCAAATCATTTCGGCTGCTGTGCATGGTGTGCCTCCAGATCATTTTTATTGTACCACAAACGCAGAAAAATTGCAAGGGCAACACCGCACAAAGCTTGTGCGTAAGGTGCGTTGTCAGATTTTTTGGCAGATTGCTCAGGGCAATATGACGGAAAATCCGCACGCAGATTGCGTGCAAAGCCGTCAGGCGGGCTTTATGCGGTGTTGTACAAAAGAAAATCTACCGCAGAACGCCGGCAGTCAGCGGCAAAAACAGGCTGCTGTCCATGTGCATTTTTCCTACGGTATACAGCAGCATCGCCATAGCCGTCCAGATCGCGGCAGATTGTATCGTCATAAACAGAATTTTTTTCATGAGATCACTTCACATTCTTACAGGGATTTCAGGCAGCATCCTTCTGCGGTCTGCCCGAACTATGCCAAATCTGCGGCGGCACAAGTTCTTTTGTCTACATATTATTATACACAACAATTGTCAAAATTACAACACCTTTTTGTGTATTGTAATTAAACTGTAAAAAAATGCAGTCAGAAAGATGCAATTGCATTCTCCGTTATATTTCCGAAAAAAGCCGGCTCCGGACAAACTCGCCGGCAGAATCCTGCATGTTTTTTCGAGTCTGTTGCAAAAGCGTGGATTCCGCCGAAAAACTGCCAAGTTTCCCAAAATTCCAGAGTGTTTCTCGTGTAATATTCCATATTTACAAACGGAACAGTTTGTGGTATCATGAATATGATGAGCAATATCATACGATTTTCAAAGAGAAAGGGGCTTTTATCCATGCAAAATTATGTGATCACAATTACACGGCAGTTCGGCAGCAGAGGGCGGGACATCGGCATTGCTACGGCAAAAAAGCTGGGCATTCCCCTATACGACAGAAATGTACTGGAAAAAGAGGCAGAGGAAATCGACAGCACTCTGCACTCTCTGGTGGAGTTCAGCAAAAACGGCATGAGTTCCTCCGGCTACTATAAAATGGCGTACCCGCTGGGCATCGGCAGTTCTCTGAAAAAGGACCGCATGTTCGAGGTACAGAGCAAGTTAGTGCTACAGCACGCCGAAACGGAAAACTGCGTCATCATCGGCCGCTGTGCGGACTATCTGCTGCGGGAACGGGAAAACGTAATACGCTGCTACATCTTTGCCCCCTATCAGGCAAGAATCCGCAACAGTATTCTGACGCTGGGGCTTGCCACCGCAGAACCCCAGCGAATCATTGAAGAAGTGGACAAGGCACGGGCGGAATATTACCGTTCGCACACCGGCTGTGAAGTGAACAACACCCGTTACCGCGACCTGTTTCTCAACAGCAACCTGCTGGGCGTAGAGGGCACGGCAGACCTGATCGTTGATGCAGTCCGGAGAAAGTTCGGGCTGGAAGCACCGGCAGAAGAACAGATCTAAGAGTCTGTTTCGTATCTGACGCATGCAGATTGCGTCGTCAGATTTTTTGAGAGATGAAGGGAAAAACGGAGAAAATCCTTTGTGGATTTTCGAATATTTTCCCGAAATATCTCGGAAAATATGCACGCAAGATGCGTGCAGGAAGATGCGAAACAGACTCTCATGCACCAGATTCCGGCATGCTGCATACCTTGGTATTGAGGTGATGCGTGATGCAGGAATTCCGCAGAAGTGTCTGGATCGGATTTCTATGGAGCATTGTCTTTGGGACAGTGCTCCATTTTTTGTACGGCTGGACAGGAGAAAATCGGGTCGTGGGGCTGTATGCCGCGATCAACGAAAGTCCGTGGGAACATCTGAAACTGTTGTTCTTTCCGGTGCTGGTCTACACCGTCTGGGAGTACATCTGGGTGGGACACCGCTGGAAGGGCTACGTCCTGACGCGGGCAGAGGGAGCACTGCTGGGCATGCTGACCATTACTGCCCTCTTTTACACCTATACCGGCATCTGCGGCAGGCACTGGCTCTGGGCAGATATTCTCACATTTGTGCTGGGTGCGGCAGTGACGGCATTCTGGACATGGAAACACACGCCCCACGCCAAAGGCGGTTCATGGTTGGGGATCCTGCTGTTTGCAGGCGTTGCCGTCTGCTTCGGGATCTTCAGTCTGTTCCCGCCGACGGTGGGGATATTTACCGTTCCCTGAAAGAGAGGTGTCACAGATGAACGGATTGGTTTGCCTGCTGGTGTTCGGGCTGCTGGCGATCACGGCACTGGCAGCACTGGGACTGTGCCGGCGGCTGTTTTCCCATGAGCTGCCCCGACATATGGCGACCCTTGCCCTGCTGGAAAATCCACAGCAGTGGGAAACACAATGTGCAGCACTGGCGGCACAGCTGACGTGGACGGACCGCGACATGGTGCGGACAGTCTGGTTGGTGGACGCGACACCGGACGGCTCGCTGGAACCGGCATGTACAGCGTTTTGCAGCCGGCACAAGGACTTTTGCTATTGCCGTCTGTCGGAGTTGACGAAAATTTTTGGAAGCGGCACAGATTGTGAAAAAAGTCATTGCAATTTGTCGAAAAAACAGGTATAATAAAAGAAGTGTACTCTCCCGCCCACAGGAGAGCCAAATTCCGGCAGCTGTAGAAGCAATGCAGAACGCCTGCTGCCGCTGTCAAAGGAGGAACCCGCAGTGACACCAAACGAAAGAAAAACGCTGCACCTGGAAGGCACTGTGGAAAACGTGCTGTACTGCAATCCGGATAACGGCTATACCGTACTGGAACTGGACGCGGACGGCACACTGGTCACTGTGGTGGGCGAAATGGGAGAAACCGAAGAAGGCGAACGGCTGTCGGTAGACGGTGAATACACCACGCACCCCCGTTTCGGCATGCAGTTTCGGGCACAGTACTGGGAACGCAAGCTGCCGGCAGATGCCTTCAATATCCAGCGATACCTTTCCTCCGGTGCGATCAAAGGCATCGGACCATCGCTGGCGAAAAAAATCGTGGAAAACTTCGGGGACAGAACGCTGGAGATCATGGAAAAGGAGCCCACCCGTCTTCTGGAGATTCGGGGCATCTCCCCGAAAAAGTGCGAAGCGATCGCCGCAGAAGTCCGACAGATCTTTTCCCTGCGGACACTGATGCTGTTTTTGTCGCAGTATGACATTCGTTCCAAATATGCCATGCGTGCCTATCAGCACTGGGGCACCGGTGCCATGGACATGCTTGCCGCCAACCCCTATCTGCTTTGCAGCTCCGGCGTGGAACTGGACTTCCAGAAAGCCGATGCCGTGGCTCAGGGCATGCAGTTTGCCCACAATGCTCCCCAGCGGATACAGGCGGGCATCTGCTACATCTTACAGTACAACACCAACGGCGGCAACGCCTGCCTGCCGCTGGACCGGCTCCGTCCTACGGCGTGCAAGTATTTGCAGGTCAACGAGGCGGAATTTGAAATTGCCTATGCGGCAGCATTGGAAGACCACACCCTCTACGTCTATGAAAAGAACGGACGGGATTTTGTCTATCTGGAAGACTACTACATTGCGGAACGCTATATCGCCGACCGCATCGGTGTGATACAGGACTTCAGTGCACCGGAAGATCAGGAGATCTTCGAAAAAATGATCGATACACAGCAGCAGGAACAGGGCATGCAGTATGCGGCGTTGCAGCGAAAAGCCATTGTCACTGCCCTTTCCCGCAGCATCATGATCCTCACCGGCGGCCCCGGCACCGGTAAAACTACCACACTGAATGCCATTATCGAACTGTACGAAAAGCAGGGCTACCGCGTGATGATCGCCGCCCCCACCGGTCGGGCAGCCAGCCGCATTTCTGATCTCACCGGCTACGAGGCAAGCACCATTCACCGCATGCTGGCGGTGGAATACGACATGTCCGGCAACATGCGGTTCCAGCACAACGAACACAACCCGCTGGACTGCGATGTAATGATCGTGGACGAAATGTCCATGGTAGATGTGCTGCTATTTGAGCACCTGCTCCGTGCCTTGCGGCTAAGCTGCAAGGTCGTTCTGGTGGGCGACTGCGACCAGCTGCCCTCTGTGGGAGCCGGCAATCTGCTGCGGGATCTGATCCACAGCGACAGAGTGCCGGTGGTGGCTCTGAAAGAAATTTTCCGGCAGGCACAGAAAAGCAGCATCATCACCAACGCCCACAAAATCATTCAGGGCGAACACCCCGACCTGTCCCGCAAGGACAGCGACTGTTTCTTCTTCCAGCGGTTACAGGAAAAGGACGCAACACAGCTGATGCTGGACTTGGTGAAAACCAGACTGCCCAACGCCTATGGCTACTCCCCCATGGAGGACATTCAGGTCATCACCCCGTCCCGCAAGGGCAGCATGGGTGTCATTGAACTGAACCAGCAGCTACAGGCGGTACTCAACCCCAAATCCGTAGACAAGCCGGAATGCCGTTCGATCCTGTACACCTTTCGGGAGGGCGACAAGGTGATGCAGATCAAGAACAACTACGACATCATCTGGCACAAGGACGGCGAAAACGGCACCGGCATTTTCAACGGGGACATCGGGTATCTCCGTGCGATCAACCGGCAAGGTCAGGAAGTCATTGCAGAATTTGACGGCAGACGTGCCACCTATCCCTTTGAACAGCTAGATCAGCTGGAACTTGCCTATGCTGTCACCGTACATAAAAGTCAGGGCAGCGAATTTCAGGCGGTCGTCATGCCTCTGCTGGGCGGATTCCCGAAGCTGTACTACCGGAATCTGCTGTACACAGCCGTCACACGAGCCAGACGGCTGCTGATCCTGATCGGCTCTCAAAACGTCATTTATCAAATGGTGGACAACAACCGCCGTATGAATCGATATACCTGTCTGCGGGATATGCTGGAACAGCAGAAGCCCACGCAGACACTTCCGATTTCCCAGTCTGACGAACCGGACGGAGAAATCAAGGACACCCAGAAACAGGAGGAATCGCTATGAGCAAAACAGATATTGGTATCGACTTAGGAACGGCAAACACGGTCATCACCTTAGGAAAAAAGGGTGTCGTGCTTAGCGAGCCCTCTGCCATTGCCTATCACACCCACACCAAAGAAGTACTTGCAGTGGGCAAGCGTGCCTATCAGATGATCGGAAAAACACCGGATTATATTGAGGTCATTCGCCCGCTGTCCGGCGGCGTCATTTCGGACGACCGCATGACACAGTACATGATCCGCGAATTCATTTTACAGGTCACCGGCCACCGGCTCACCAAGCCCCGCATCATCATCTGTGTGCCGTCCTTTATCACAGACGTGGAAAAGCGTGCCGTCGTGGAAGCTGCCATGAGTGCCGGCTCCCGAAAGGCATACCTGATCGATGAGCCCATTGCCGCCCTGATCGGTGCCGGCGTGAACATCGGCAAGGCACGGGGCAACATGGTCGTGGACATCGGCGGCGGCACCACTGACGTGGCAATCGTTTCCATGAACGGCATCGTCACCTCTCACTCCGTCCGTGCGGCGGGAAACACGCTGGATCAGGCAATTATCCGCTACATGCAGACCAAGTACAAGCTGCTGATCGGCGAACGCACTGCGGAACGGCTGAAAATCGAAATGACGAACCTGTACGACCCCAGAGCCGATGTGACATCATGGGTCAAGGGACGGAATCTGGTCAGCGGTCTGCCGGAGATGCAGGAGATCAGCGAACTGGAAATTTTTGAAGCCGTGGAAGATGTGATCGCCGACATCATCGAAGCGATCAAGACGGTTCTGGAAGAAACGCCGCCGGAACTGGTGGGCGACATCTACGAAAACGGTGTGCTCATGGCTGGCGGCGGTGCGATGCTGGGCGGTCTGCGGAAACTGGTAGAACGAACTTTGCAGGTCAAGTGCGTAGTCGCCAAAGATGCCATTCACTGCGTGGCAAAGGGCACTGCCATTGCATTCCGCAAAATGGACACCCTGCTGGACGGCTTTGAAAATATCGCCGTATATCAGTTTAAGTGATCTCACATTGAAAAGCCGGATCGGTTGGAAACAAATATTGCAAACGGGTACAGCATGCTGTGCCCGTTTTTCTTTTCGATACTCATTTGCAGAGTTAGCACTCACCGTTAGCACTTGTTAGCACTCTTTTGCTAAGAGTGCTAATTTTCATCTAGTTTTCACAGAACCAACCTTGAACTTTCACACAGCGGGGGTAATATGATACTTGTAAACGGAAAGGAGCTCCGGAAGAAGCAGACAGCAAACCGGTCAGCACCGTTCCGCAAACCACAAAATCAGAACACCATGCATAGGAGGAATGCTTTATGATGACATATTTGACACCTTTTGAACGTACCGGTTATGACCTGTTCCGTTCCATGCGGGACTGGGAGAATGAATTCTTCGGCGAAAAGTCCACAGCGATGAGTTCCTGCAAGACCGACATTCGGGACACCGGTGA
This sequence comes from Ruminococcus callidus ATCC 27760, assembly GCF_000468015.1. Taxonomy (GTDB): domain Bacteria; phylum Bacillota; class Clostridia; order Oscillospirales; family Ruminococcaceae; genus Ruminococcus_C; species Ruminococcus_C callidus. The sequence goes on from NZ_KI260354.1 coordinate 11,379, forward strand.
CAGCTACGTGCTGGAAGCAGAGCTGCCGGGATTCCAGAAGGACGAGATCAAGATCAGCGTAGAGAGCGACACTCTGACACTGTCCGCCGTCCACAAGGAAAAGACCGAGGAGGAAAAGGCAAAAGACGGCACTTATCTCCGTCGGGAACGCAGCACCAGCTCCTATGAGCAGAAGCTGGACATCAGCAATGTGGACACTTCCAAACTCCATGCAGTTTATGAAAACGGCGTGCTGACACTGACGATGCCGAAAAAGCAGCCGGCTGCTCCGGTTTCCCGTCAGCTGGAAATCCACTAAGGCAACACCGCACAAAGAGAGCACGACAAATAGATAGAGAGAAAAAGTGCTGTTTTCACAGCATACAGAACAAAGAAAGAACAGCAGCATGGACTGCTGGAGATAATTCCAAGGAGGAATGACTTATGATGACCATTTTTCAACCGTTTGCAAACACACTGTGGAATTCTCTGAAAGACACAGAGATCACAAAAGTGCCGAAAACCGACCTGCGGGATACCGGTGACAGCTATGTGCTGGAAGCCGACATGCCGGGGTTCCGGAAAGAGGAAATCAAGCTGTCCTTGGAGGGCGATGTTCTGACAATTGCGGCAGAGCATACCGCAGAGAAACAGAACGAAGAAGCCCCCGAGAAAGACGGCGAATCCGGCGAAACAAAAACGGCAGAACAGCCCGAAAGCAAGGGCACCTATTTACAGCGGGAACGCAGCTTCTGCAAGTATTTGCAGCGGCTGGACATCAGCAATGTCGATGTGGATCACATTGATGCCGCCTATGAAAACGGCGTGCTGACCCTGACACTGCCGAAAAAGCAGCCGGCAAAGCCGGAAGTAAAACAGATCGAGATCCAGTAAACCTGCTGGGATCTGTCCATTCACAGGTTCTCCCCTGCGGTAATTACGCCGCAGTTTCATAAAATGTATCTCCTATTGAAAAAGGGGAAGCTTCTCACGGGAAGCTTCCCCTTTTTTGATGTTTGTCCAACAGAAATTACTTTTTCAGATACGCCCGCAGGAATGCGAACAGCGATTCCATTTGAGCATCGGTGCCGATCGTGATCCGCAGATAGTTCCGGATTCTGGGAGAATCAAACCAGCGGACGAAAATATGTGCCTCCCGCAGTGCCTCGAACAGTTCATGTGCATCGCAGTCCGGATGTGTCACAAACAGGAAGTTGCTCTTGGAGTCCGGAAACCGGAAGCCCATTTCCGCCAGCACCTGCTTGGTGTGTTCTCTGGTCTTTACGATCCTGGCGGTGGTCTCCTGCAAGTATGCGGCATTCTGCACAGCTGCGGTTCCGGCATCCAGTGCAGAACGGTTCATGGTGTAGGAGTTGAACGAATACTTCACATCATGCAGAGCCTTGATCAGTTCCACAGAGCCAATGGCAAAGCCGATTCGTTCGCCAGCCATAGCACGGGACTTGGAGAACGTCTGCACCATAATCAGATTTTCATACTTTTTCAGCAGCGGCAAAACGGTTTCCCCGCCAAAGTCCACGTAGGCTTCGTCAACGACCACCAGCGACTCCGGATTGTGCTGCAAGATCTCCTCAATTGCCGCAGAGGGCAGAGCGATGCCGGTGGGGGCGTTGGGGTTCGGGAACACAATGCCGCCGTTGGGCTTGTAGTAGTCCTCCGGCACGATCTCCAGCTTCTCGTTCAGGGGCTGCACCTCGTAGGGGATCCGGAACAGGTCGCACCACACCGGATAAAACGCGTATGTAATATCCGGAAACAGAATCGGCAGATCGCTGTTGAAAAAGGTCTGGAAGATCATTGCCAGCACGTCGTCCGAGCCCACGCCGGTGAATACCTGTGCTTCCTCTACGCCGTATGCCTCGGCAATGGCAGCATTCAGCTGGTGTGCGGTGGGGTCCGGATAGAGCCGCATCTGTTCAGCGTTACTCTTTGCCAGAACCTCCTGCACTTCCGGAGCCGGCGGGTAGGGGTTCTCGTTGGTATTCAGTTTGATCATATCGGGAAAATCCGGCTGATCTCCCGGCACATACGGCACCACTTTCCGGATATTCTGCTGAAATCGCTTCATTTACATCACGTTCCTGACTTTTTGAATTTCCGTTCCGGAAACGAACGGTTTGGGAATACTTTTAGTATAGCACATTTCCGGCGGGTTGTCCAGCGGAAATACGACGATTTTCCTAAGGCAACACCACACAAAGCCCGCCTGACGGCTTTGCACGCA
>NZ_KI260354.1:13702-14641 GCF_000468015.1 Ruminococcus callidus ATCC 27760
TTACGCACAAGCTTTGTGCGGTGTTGCCCTAAAAGGAAAAACGCCCACAAAAAACCGGCTTCTGCTCTCCGCAAAAACCGGCCATTTCCATTATCCCAACGCCACGTCCAGCGTCATCATCAAGGCAAATCCCACGGCGAAAAAAATCGTTCCCACATTGGAATGAGGTGCCTCCGACATCTCCGGAATCAGTTCCTCCACTACCACATAGATCATGGCACCGGCGGCGAAGCTCAACAGATACGGCAGAATCGGCAGCACCAGCCCTGCCGCCAGAATCGTCAGGATCGCCCCAATGGGTTCCACCACGCCGGAAAGGGTACCGTACAAAAATGCCTTGCCCTTTCCCATGCCCTCTGCTCGCAGCGGCATGGAAATAATGGCACCCTCCGGAAAATTCTGAATGGCGATGCCGATAGACAGTGCCATTGCCGCGGCTGCGGTGATCGACACATTGCCCGATGCCCAGCCGGCATAGACAACGCCTACCGCCATACCCTCCGGAATGTTGTGCAGCGTCACCGCCAGCACCAGCATGGTCGTCTTTTTCAGTTTGCTTTTCGGTCCCTCGGCTTCACTGCTGTTCATGTGCAGGTGCGGGATCAGGTGATCCAGCCCCAGCAGAAAAAGGATTCCCACCAGGAAACCGATCACCGCCGGCAAAAATGCCAGCTTTCCCATATCGGCACTCTGCTCCATTGCCGGAATCAACAGGCTCCACACCGAAGCCGCGGTCATGATGCCGGCAGCAAATCCCGTCAGGGCACGCTGGATTCCCGTGGACAGGGTGCGTTTCATAAAGAACACACACGCCGCCCCCAGTGCGGTTCCCAAAAATGGGATCAGAATGCCCCGAAAAATGTCTGCATACATAAATACCTCCAGTCTGTCCGGCGAAGGGAGTCTTACGGCAATACCGCACAAAGATTGTGCGACAGA
>NZ_KI260355.1 GCF_000468015.1 Ruminococcus callidus ATCC 27760
CCTCAGCTGGCTCAGTTTTATTTTAGCAGATATATTTATAGAGAAGAAAAAATAAATTCTGTAAAGATTATATAAAAAAGCAAAGAGGACTGCCATATTTGGCAGTCCTCTTTGTAAATTGTCTTGTGACTATGAAATAGATGAACAGAGTAAGTATCCATTTCTTGAAAATTATAAGTTCAAAGTTAGCAACTCTAACATAAAGTAAAAATATTAAATTTCCTTTTGAATATTATAATTATCTTGATTATCTTGTATCTCATACGCCTTATCAATATATGATTCCATATCATCAACAAAATCTGACCATTTCACGCACAACATATAATTACAATCTCCATGATATATTGTATGACCAACATCACAGCTATTCGCATAAGGATTTTTATGATTGAACATATTTCCACTCATTATACTAAAAATCAAGCTTGAATTACTATCATAAAATTGACATCCACTACTACAACATGTTTTTTTGTATGTAAAATAATCATACATACCATTTATATCAGGCAAAATAACCGCTAAAAGTGCATTTGTTTTACTCTTGACTGGGTTTTCATTTTTATCTTTCCTAGAAACTTCTTTCAAGGAATATGATATTTCCTGCGGAATCCATTGATATTTTTCCTCTTTAAATTTTTCTCGCATTCCTTTTGACAGCATTATAATTGTTAACGTGCTATCACGAATTCTATTTTTCAGTTTTTCCCAAATAGTTGAATCTTTGAGCTGTGATAAATCTTCTCCATCTGATTCACCTTTGTAAATATGATCGGTTTTAGATTTAAGTGTTTCTTCAATCACATCAACATAATCCCTAACAGTACAAGTCCACCATTTTCCAGGATCATCAGTAATATTTTCAACGTCATTATCGGCATATTTATATGATATAAATATTTTTCTTCCCATACATGTTTCCTTTCTATTTTAAAATAAATCCACCAATAATCAATCCCAATGATAATAGCAAATAAAGCGGCAAAATCGTTATAGAAGTCATTGTTTTAACTAGACAACATTTACAATCTTTGTATTTATCTATTAGCATTTCAAACTCTTTTATATCCGTTCCATAATGGGCGGTGTTTACAATTTCTTTATACAACTCTCTAAATTTACGTTCTTGTTGTAAATAATATGAATCTAAAAACCAGAAGATTAATACAGGAATAAGAGCTATAAAAATGTATGTAACTTTTCTGCTATTAGCATAAAGTGCTAATAGTGCTGATACCAATGTTATCGTCCATCCCTTTATTTGAAATGAATTCGTATTCATTCTTGTAATGATGCCTTGTATCATTTTTAAATGTTCTATTTTACTTTCCATACTCATTTTCCTCTATCTTATTAACTTGCTTATATAAGGTATCTAAGGGATGCTCATGGTCTGAACAGCTTGTTAACCATACTTCTAAACTTTTATCATTAATTTTTTTCATATGTTCTTTATTAATTTGATATTTGATTTTCAATTCTGAATGTTCAAGTTGAAAACCCGCATTTATTGGATACCTATAACCTTTTCTTTGCGGTTTTTTTTCACGCAGATATCTTGTCATTTCAACCTCTGAATAAATCCATGAAGATAAAGTGCTTTCAGTGTTTTTAATATTATCTGCAACCGGCAAATGCAATTACATATTCTTCATCCAAGTGTGAATGAGATATAAAAATATTTGAATTTATATTTGGAAACCAATCTTGCGATATTGCATCTCCATCAATTATTTCATCATTCAATAAGTATTCTTCCAGTGTATTATGAACATCTTTTTGATTCTTGCTAAATATACCTTTGCCTGATGTCAAGAAGTCATTAAACATTTCCTTATTTCCAATTTTTGTATCAAAAGTGACAAACATACTTTTTACCTCCATACTATAATAAACATATCGGTACAAGTTTTTTTAATCCATAAAATAAAAATTTATGTGATGAACTCATTGTTTTTCATTCAAGTAATCTAACAATTGCTTTGATAACATAACATAATCAAGGCTTTCTGCAAATTCATTATTCATTACTAAAGGAGCATCGTTTAAACCCTGCCAACCATTAGCCTTATATTCAGAAGCAACGATAGAAGAACATCCTCCAACAGAGCCTACTACAAATACTGGTATTCCATTCTCAATAGCTAATGCTATTTCTTCACGAATTCCTTCATCAGCTTTATTTTTCTTAATTTTACCGCCCATACAAATTAGAGCTGAAACTTCTTTCCGTTGTATCATATGCTTTCTCATTGTGGTCAAGCTTTTACTTAATGAATTATTCTTTTCTGTTTCATTAAAAGTAGTACTTTCATTATAATATTCTTTTGAATATAGATATTTATCCTCAAACCACTTTGATATATACATTTTTAAATGCTCTTTACAATTTTCAGGATAAATCAACTTCGATATTTCAAAAAACAACTCTTGAAAGGTAGGGTGAGAACCAAATGTTAAAATATATCCGGATTTTAAAATTGATTTTGCAAAAATCACAAGAGCATCCGTAAGCGTTTGCTTATATATTTCCTCACCATCTGAAAAAGCTCCAGAAATAATTATTTCACTATTTCTATTGCTAACAGGCTTTTGAAGATAATTACCCCAATGAAACATAAAATCCTCATATGTTTCAATAATTATTTTATCGCTTTCTTCCTTTGTGAATACTTTATCTGTTAAAATAACAGATGAATCGTAATGATCATTCATTCTATTCAAGTATTTTTTTAAATTTTCTTTATCTGATAAAGTAGGTGTTCTGCCAAATAACTGAACATATTGATTTATATCTCGTTGTGGATATCTATACCCTTTTCGTTTTACATCAATATTAAAGATCATTTTTTCGCTATCAATACACTTTATTTTATCTTCAAACATTTCTTCCAACGCATTATGACAATCAAACACTACATTTGATTTAGTCATAATCAAGTCAAATGTTCTTTCCATAATTTCATCAGTAATTTCAGTTAATCTTTTGATATCTTTAAATTCATCTAAAGAATAACTCAAGTGTGGCTTTTCTGAAGGAACAAATTTTAATTTATGAATATCGGCATTTTCTATCTGCACCCATAAAACAGGAATGTTTCTCAGAATAGCATATCTCAATTCTTTCTGTATCCACTTAGAATCGGCAGACTCAGGTGTATGAATAAAGATAAATGCATCACTTTCTGACATTGCTTTATCTATTTCACTTTGTGCTTCTTCACCAACTTTTACAGAAGTAACATCACGAAATGTTTCACACGCCTTGAACTGAACACTAAGAGTATCACAGAGCTGTGCTGTAATTTCTTCACCATCCAAACGTCTATGGCTTATAAAAATAAGACCACTTTCACTATACATAGTCGGCATTATGTTCGCAATAACTTTTCGTGCAAAGCAACGAGCTGCCAATGGAAGGTAATCATCACTTAAATCTCTGCATCTGAGCTGTTCCCAAACATCATAGCTTTGCTTATCGGCAATAATCTCTAACGGCTTTCTTGTTTCCTTATCCATAGCAATCGGATATATGGTCGCTTTTTTGTTCTTAGCCAAATATAACAGCTTTTTTAAATTTTCATCTGTTGAAACTGACTCATCATTAAAAATTATTATTATACTATCATTTTCAATCTTAGATAAATACTTAGCTGCATTATTCACCATAGAATAAGATATATCGTACTTATCAAACTGTTCTTTGAGCTCCTTTACAAAGCAATGAGCTTTACTATGATTTTTCATTATAAATGATGGATTTATAATATAAATACTCATGTATTTGACTCCTAATTATATTACAATTGCCCCTAGCAAAATGATATGATGCCAATAAACAAGCGATTTTGCTAGGCCAAAAATTAGCTTTATCAACAAAATAAAGTGTATGATTATGAAATATATTTTATTAATTCGACCATAATACTGCCAACAACCGCTTGATTGCCAGAATTCTACAAGAATGTAAAAGTCAAGTCCGCATGTGCGTTCATTTATTGTTGTCTTTTATATTCTTGTAGATATAATGGCAAAGCCGGTTGTTGGTAATTTGTATAAGATGTCATTATTTACACATTTGGAAGTTCAGTCTTGAATTTATCTGTCATCATTATCATCATACACAAGAGGAAATCTATACTGCAGTTGAAGAATTGCATATGTACCATCCGCATTCTTATAATGATTACAAACCACCCCTTGAGGTTCATTACAGTGAATCATTATTTAAGAAATGGTGTTACAAAGATACTTGACTAGAGCAGTTTATCATTAAAATCACTTGATAACCTATTATTTTATTTTCGCTTGTTATATCTTTATTATATCATATTTTCTCTATGAGAACAAGTTCTTAACGCACAGAAAAATAATATTTTATTACTGTGGTGGTTTGTTTTCTATTGCATTTTCAATAAGATCATCAATGTTATTTGATATATCATCATATACAAATTTACTTGATTTATACGGTGGATCATAACAAGTCACATACTTGGAAAGTCTTTCACCATTATTAGTAAATACATTATAAAATGGATTACTTCCTTTTTCAGTTTGATCGCCGTTTTCGTTTTTCAAACCATGAATGTATATTCCAACGATACCTTTTTTCAATTCATATGCCTTCTCTATTTCATATTTCACCCATTTTCTTGTTGAAGTGGTTTTACCAATTAGAACCACAATGCATGAGCGCATGGCCATCTGCTCATTAATCCACTTTTTTATTGAAGCTTCACTTTTGGATTTAACAGTTTCCCAGTCATTATCAGAAAAGGTGGAACTTTTACTTACAACATTCATCTTTCTTATTTGCGATGCTCTCCAAACGTCCTTATTATATTCAAAGCTAAAAAATACCTGTCTCATAACACTCACCTGTCCTTTATAAATTTTATAAATCATAAATAATTTGCTGCTCACTGAATATTTTATTAATAAGTCAATAAATTCATTACCCTTTGCTACTTTTTCAATATGGACATAACATTTTTGTAAGTATACATATTTTGTCGGCTGTGATTTAACTTCATCCAACAATCCTTTGCCATATATCCAGTACTTCCAACGGGAATAATCCTTCTTCCCTTCTTAACTGCTATTTCAAATTCTTTTTTACACCATCTGCATTAACAATATGACTATGACCAGCACATCCAATTACTTATTTTACTTATGTAAAATCTTTCTTCATTCGCTTTTACTCATTTAAACCTCTTTGTTTATAAATGCATTTACATCTTTCACCTTTACAAATTGAACAGTTATTTTTTTCATATTCACATAAAAATACTCGTTCAAACAATTCATACATATATTGGGAATCAACATTTCCATCAACAACGGATTTAAAATATTCAATGTAATCACAACTAAAATAGCGAAACAAGGTCTTTGTATTTTCAAGCTCCTTAGGATGCTTGAAACAATATAAAGCATCTAAAGGGTAGTCTTGATACTTTTCATAACAATTACATTTAAAATTTTCATTCCACTTCATTAAATCTTCTTTATCCAAATCAGTCAAATGTATCAAAGATATATTATATGAAATTTTTAAATCTATTAATGCATATTCAGGTATCACGCTTTCATTTGCGTGAAAAAACTCAGCATATTTCCTATAATACAGTAATGGCTTTTTTCTTACAATTTGTGTGCATACAATTTCAGAATAAATCCAAGGAGAGTATGTAATATTCATTGTTTTGTTTATATCATCAAAAACTTCTATTGAATTGTCAGTGTTCAACAATATTACACATTCAACTCTGTCTATCATTTTTTGTAATGCAACTGACAACATTATATTTACATGTTGAGAAACATTGTTGCAAGCATTGTGATCATATGTAAATCCATAATTTTCATCTTTTTTCTTGTTGCAAAAATCAGAATTGATATCTTCCAATAATTTTTGTGAATACCCCCACACATTTGAATCAATAAAGACTTTTAGCTTGAACTCTTTATGAATCCATCCTGCTAAAGCGTTTGCAAGACTCACGTCATTGCTAGAATGAGATATAAAAACATCTGCATCAATAATAGGAAAATTATCGTCCTGTAATTCACTTCCATTAATTGTTCTTTTACGGATATAACGATTCAAATCGTTTTTATATTCAAAAACCTTACTATTTAGATGACTTTCACCAATTATTTTATATTCATCAAAGCTCATTAGCTCGTTGTCAAAAAAATCTTCGTTTAATTTCAAATTATATCCTGTAAACATATTAGTCTCCTTAATTATATTATTTTCATTAATTCTTGATCATACAAGATTGATGAAACAATTAAAAATTTTCACATATTATTCGCATATAAGATCAACATTAGATAACTTCAAATTATCGTGTAAAAAAGCAAAAACATCATACTCTGTGATTAGAATTATAATCTTCGCTCATTAGTTGAGGCATATTTTCCTTTAGCCATTCATTGTTATAAAGATTATCAAGATATCTGTCTCCGCGATCGGGGAAAATAGCAACAATATTTCTATTAAATTCCTTTGTTTTATTTATTGCTGCTAAAACGGCACCGCTTGATGCGCCGATAAAAAGACCTTGTTCAAGCAGTTTGTGACAATTTATTATACATTCCAAATCAGATACCCTAACAACTTTATCAATAATTGCATTACCTAAATTTCCAGGTTTGATTCTTGAACCCATTCCGGTAAATCTATTTCTGGCAATCCTCTCTCCAAAAATCTGAGATCCATATGAATCTACGGCTATTATCTCTATTTGGGGATTTTGTTTTTTTATCCAAGTTGATACGCCTGAAATTGTACCACAGGTACTCACCGGAATGTAGATCGTTTCAGTTTGAGGATATTGACTTAGGATTTCTTCCGCAAGAGAAAAATAGGATTCTTGTATTAATCGATTGTTATATTGGTTTGTCCAGTACATATTATTATTAGTTTGCAATAACTTTTTTACAGTTTCTATTCTTTTCTCCTGATTAGATTGGTTTTTTTCGGGTATATCAATTTGATGAATTGTGCTCCCAAACTGTTTTATTATTTGCAGATTCGCATTTGTAATATTAGAATCCACTACACATAAGCACTTTAACCCTAGGGCAGAACATACGCCTGATAAAGCAATAGCAAAGTTGCCTGATGAAGACTCAACGATGGTTGTATCTTTATTGATCGTGTTTGTACATAATAAAGATAATAGTGTTGATTTTGCGGCTCGGTCTTTCATGCTACCGAACGGATTCATGCATTCGAGTTTTGCCATCAAATGTGTGTCACCAACAGATACCTCTACCATAGGAGTGTTTCCAATTGCTTTTAGAATTCCTAAATCCATAATTATTCCTCATTTCTTTTATTTTATAGGAGTGTATAATGAAAATTAAAAGTTTTGCAGCAACCTCAAGGATAGTTGATCGTGAAAAAGATATTGCTCAAATAATTGATTTATTTCATCATGCTGAATGTACCCAAGTACATATTGTATACGCCGAAACAGGATATGGAAAGTCATCATTTTCTGCAAAATTAGCTAAAAATCACTTTTTTGCTGACTGGAATATTATAAATGTTAAAACTATGCCTCAAAATGTAAATTACAATGTTTCGGAAGGTGAATACCTAGAATTGATTTTTACAGCTTTAATGAAATTTTTCAAAGCGCAGGGACACTCAAACTTTTCTTTTGAAAATTATTTAACAAGCAATAAAAATAGAATTTTGAAAGAAGTATTTATCGACCAAAGCATCGATCAATTCATTTCAGCCAATTCATTGAAAGAATCTATAAAAAAATCGAGTGGCATAGGATTAAAAAGGATATTAAAAACAGGCGATTTTAGTTTGCATTCTATAATAAACAATATATCTCCTGTTGCAAGGTGCATAAAATCGGACTATATCCACTATCTGTTTAAAAAAAGTCATATTCTTTTGATAATTGATAATATTCAAAATATAGATAATACATCTCTTAAATATCTCATTGAATGGATAAATGAAACGAAATATAAAAATCAAGGATTCATTTTGGAATATACTATTTCTGATGGCTATTCTCTGGATTCAGTGAAAAATTTGCAACGGGAAATATCAATTGCCGAAGTAGATGTACATTTATGTAGGTTGGAAAAAATGCGTGACGAGTATATTGCGGATCTCCTTGAAGCCCAGCTTAATGTTCATTCCCCTGATATCCACTTTGTTATCAATGCGAAAAAACATTATAAGGATTATTCTGAAGGAAACCTTTGGGATCTTATTGATTATGCAAGAATGTATGATGATCATACAGAGAATGGTGAATTGACCTCGCCAACTTTATTAAACTTGAAAAACTTAAGCCAAGAGTCACAATATATCGTTTCAATTTTGTATTATCATAGCGGACGCATAAATAAAAAAGTCTTTTACAATATCTGGACTAGCGAATTTTCAAATTCTGAAAATGACCTGGATAAATTATTTCTTGAACTGGTTACAAACCAAGTTATTTGTACCAAAACAAATGGAGATAATGAACAAATCTCTTTTATGCATGCAAGTATTCTTGATGCATATAAAGAAAACCTTTCTGATTTTGTTGATATTGACAAGGATGTATATAAGCGTTTGAGCCTTTTTTACGCAAAGGTTTATGAGGGTACAGTGACTGTTGTTAGTAAAGAGGCTGCTTGGCAAATTCTAGTTAAAATCTATTCGGTCAATAATCCGGAAAAAATCATGGGGCTGCTTACAGATTTTCAGACAAATACATTAAGAAATATATCAAGAGACAGCACATGGCATTATCTAAATAAATTGATAGAATGCACAAAAGACAATATTCCTAGATTTAAAAAAATTTATTTTCAAATCTTAAGGATATGTCGTATTGCATCTTTGTATGAAGAAGGCTATTCGTGTATTAAACTAATGGAAAGAAGCATTGATATTATATCAGATGATGACCTACTTCTGTTTAAGCTATTGTTTCTCTCTATATTAGATCACCACGAAATTGTTATTCAGGAGTATAAAAACGTTATGTCTAGAATAGAAAAGTTCAGCCATACATGGATTAAGTTGAAATTGCTTGTTTTGAATAGCTTTATAGCACTTAATGACAAAAGGGCATGCACCGATATTGACATTGAACTGAACCAAATACCAGGGTTTAAGCATTCTGATGAATATGCCTTTTATTTACGGTTGACAAACATTTATACTAAACCATCGCAGGCTGTTAAAAATGCTAAGAAAAGCATAAAACTTTTTCAGCTAAAAGGCGATAATATTCAAGCAGGCAAATCGTATATCACCTATTCAAAGCTTCTTTCAAGCATTGGAAAGCACAAAAAAGCGATAGAAAATATAAAGCAGGCTAAAAGACTACTGGAAAATTCAAATCAAGGCATTTCATGCATTTATAATAATTGGGCTGGCTATTTGTTATTATCAGGTGAATTTGATTGTACCGTCTGGGATTATCTAAACATTGCTGATCAACACAGTGTTTCGACTTACGATAAATTATCTGTAATAATCAACAAATTGGCGTGGTGTTATGAGAATAATGCTTTTGTCAGATTAGATCTTCTTAAAAACCAAGCATTGGAGCTTATTAATAAAGAACCAAGTAAATTGATGCACTGTACTGCTTATTATAATTTGTCCATTGCATATAGAAAAGCAGGAATGATTGATCAGGCTGATATGTACTACCAGCAAGCAGTCAATCTGAAGGGGGAATGTTCTTGCATTAAAGCGAGAATTGATGGGATAACATTCAAGACACGTCACCTAATTCCAAGAATTAAAAAGCCATACCATATCTGTTATTTATCTTTCTGGCTGTTTGATTTTTGAAGTCAGGAGTCAAGAGAAGCATTAAATAATACCTCATCATAATATCTGCTGACTATTGAGTCCCATGCTACACAATTCATATAGTATTCCAGGCTTTCAAGATTTGCCCCGTTTACAAAGTGGTCCAGATATTGTTCTATGTAATTAAAAGAAGCAATCATTCCTTCGCTTGCTGAACCACCTATTCTAAGATTGATTTCAATGAAATAAATGCCGCTATCATTCTCAATAAACTCTACATTAGATAGACCCGGTATCCTATATTTTGAATAGATTTGTTTGCATATTTGTATAAGCTTGTCATGTTTCACTATTTGGCTGCGAAAAGCTGATCCCATTTGTTTTTCAAGTGATTTTCGGGGCAATATCAATTTGGGACTTCCATTTTTATCGGCAAATATATCTACTACATATGTTGTACCTGTTTCATATTTCTGAGCAAACCAATCTGTATGAAAATGATTTTCAATATGTGACGCTTTCGAAAGATCAACAATATAGATTCCCTGACTTGAAACGGAGCATCTTTTGCGAAATATCACTTTATCTTTTCCAAAAAGTGAATCATAAATAGTTGGTACTTTAATTCCCATTTTTTCAATGGATCTATTTGCTTCTAGTTTGTCTTGGAATATATTAATTGTATCCGAAGGGCAATTATCGAACGGTATTGTTATTTCATCTTTGTGGCGATTAAGAAACCGCACTTCCTTATCTGTTGATACAAAAAGATAATCTATCTTGTGCTTATCTGATAATTCATTGATGAATTGCAAGTATTCCTTTTCATTGTTTATGTTAGGCGCTTGAAAATATCGATCAACAAAATTGCTTGATGCGATATGCCCAGCTGCGGATATGTCAGTTCCCCATACATCAACAGGGAAGCTTCTTATTCTTTTTAGTTGCCTTACTAATAGTGTTGAATTTGTGCTTTTAATATTATTTACCAGGATTCTCATTACCAACCACCTTCCTATTTTATGTGAATCATCATAAAGAGAAAATTAACACATGATAATTTGAAGTTATCCTGCGTTGAGTTTTGATAATACTATTATACACCCATTTTTCTTCAAAATCAACATAATCTCGCAGATTTTTCCAAGAAATTCATCGACACTATTCGACAAAAAGCGTATTACAATATATAATAGAATTATTCCCAAACGAAGGAGTAGCTATCATGATAAACTTAAACCTGCAAATAGAACGATTTCTTAACTACTGCATGTCCAGAAAAGCTCTGAATGAAAAAACCATTAAGGCTTACAGAATCGATCTTAGGCAATTCTCTGAATATACAGACAACACATTTTCCAAAGAGATGATTTGCCGATACATCGACATACTTCACGAACGATTCAAGCCCAAGACGGTAAAGCGAAAAATCGCTTCCATCAAAGCGTTTACTCATTATCTTTTAATTGAAGACGTAATTGAAATCAATCCATTCAACAAAATTGATGTTTCCTTTCAAGAACCTACAATTCTTCCCAAAACGATCCCCCTCAATATAATCAACAGTCTGCTAACGTGTGCTTACAATTCATTTTCACAGGCTGAAACAGATTATCAAAAACGCTGCACGACTCGTGACATTGCAATTCTTGAAATTCTCTTTGCAACCGGAGCCAGGGTATCTGAAATTTGCAATCTGACACCCACATCTGTAGATTTGACGAATCACACCATCAAAATTTTCGGAAAAGGTTCTAAAGAACGGATGATACAGATTGAAAATACCGATGTTTTAAGGGCGCTTCAATCTTATTATGACCTATTTCAAGAGGACATAAAGACGTGTGGATTCTTCTTTGTCAACAAACTGCATCATCGTCTCACTGAGCAATCAGTTCGTGAAATCATTCGAAAATACACAGCTATGACAGGGTATGATATACATATCACGCCGCACATGTTTCGTCATTCATTTGCCACTTTGCTTCTTGACGAGGATGTTGACATTCGTTACATACAGAAGCTATTGGGGCACAGTTCCATCACAACCACACAAATTTATACCCATGTTGCTATGGCAAAACAAAAAGAAATTCTTTCTGTCAAGCATCCAAGAAATAAGATAAGGGTTAACGCAAAATAATATACAATTATCTTCAGTTGTAAAAACATGTGCCATCAAACGCTTTCAAAAGCATCCTCATAAACATATAGTCCTAAAATTCTAAAAAAGATCATAGCTACAAACAAATTCTGAAGCAGTGCATAGAATTATTTAATATTTATGCTGATAAAATCAAATAATCACATATGCTCAACTAATCAACTATTTACTCTGAAATAATCCTCTGCCTGTACAATCGTATTCCAAATCTGCTCATCCTTACAGGGATTGATATAATCATCATCAGAAAGCACGCCATACACAGCTTCAAGCTTTTCTTTTACTATCTTTGCATATGAATACATATTACTTTCATAACGTTCCTGCTTCACTCCTCGGTTACGCATTCGCTGCTGAGAATGATTCATTCGTTCCAAATGATGCATTTGCACAGAACGTCTTGATACAGTTATCTGTGCTAAAAGCTTTTGCATTTCATCAGATAACTTTACCGCCTCTTCATACTTCTCTACAGCATCCTTCGCAGTATCTATCTTCAATTGATCTTCATAAGAAACTCGATTATTTCTGTTTTCCGATATATCACGAAGCTGATTTACTGTTTCTTTCAACTCGTTTAGAGAAGCAGACCTTTCTGCAATATTGATATTGGATTCTATCACTCCGATATTTTCAAGAAGCCGATTATCCATTTCATCGAAATCAGGCAAAGATTCTCCAAATTCCTGCATATAAGCATCCTGAACAAAATGCATCATTTCTGTATTTCGCTCCAATACATGAGCCGCTTCAGATATATCAAACTTCTGATCATGATACTGAACACAATTCCTGTAGCGCTCTTTTAGATAAACATTAGATACAACGCCGTTTTCCAGATCCTTTACATCTGGTTCTATTTTCTCCATCATGTTGTCAGAAATGACCTCTCTTCCCTTCGCCGAATCCTGCATCAACGTTTTCTGTACTGACCATTCATGACTGTATTCCTTTCCAAGCGCAACAAAGTCAATACTTAACTGCATATACAATTCACTTGGATTCGCTGATAATCTTGCTGCTAATCTGCGAATGAAGAACAAGGATGCAACCGATGTGATGACACCCTTTACAAGCTGAAGTACCCCTTCACCGAGCATTCCGGCAAACTGCACTGCTGCCTGAGCCACTGAAAGTGCTGCTTCTGCAACATAAATAGATGCATAAAGCACTCCTTTTGCAATTTCATATCCTGCTATTTCACATCCGATAATCGGCGCATAAAATATTTTTTTGAACCATCCCATATTGCGGAGTCTATTCCTGCATGCATCTATCTGATGATCCAGGTATGAGATTTCATCGTACAATTTCCGTACCTTTGTTTTTGCATCTTCCAGTGATTGCGTTGCGTCATTAATTTTCTTTCTGCAAACTTCGATCGCATGATTCAATCGATCTTTTACCTTTGTCAGTGTTTCTTCTAATTTGTATGTATCAAAAGAAAACTGAAAATCAAAGTTCAACGATTGAAAACTCTGATAGTTCACATTCAAAGAAAGATGCGTTGTCATGCCCCAGAATGTACTTTCCAGATTGATAATGATCAAGCCTTTTTGATAATACAATTGTGCCTGTTTTTCCGTCAATCCAGCTATTGATATTTTACCGTCAAAATAAAATGACACATCATTTTGAGATGCTTGCAGATAAAATGCAACGCCTTTCGCTGTCGTATCCAGAAATTGTGACAGAACGCTGTTTTCCGGAATTGGGATAGGATTTTCCTGTTGAAAATCAGAGGATGTAATTTTGATTATTCCCAAATCAATATCCGACAGCATGCCAAACGCCAGTGCACCTTCCTGCTGACGGAATGAAAACAAAACTTTCAAAGACAATTGAAACACACAAATTTTTGCACAAAAGAATATTCCCGCACTGACAACCATGCCGTTACCAATTGTGAAGGGTTCTGCCACATCTGAATAATAAAATTGTGGACGCAGATACAAAACACCGTCTGCATCCACATAATAATGACGCATTCTATATTTATCCACAAGCGCATATCCATCATCCTGCGGTATTCGTCCTATAGAAATTGTATTTACATCAATCGAAAGCTGAGATGCCGTAATATTATCATTAAAAAATGCTGCAATCTGCGATAAATCAGTCTTTTCAAACCATTCCATCTGAAATTTATTTCTACATTCAAAATCAAAGTAGTCGATAGAAATAATATCAAGTGCTTTGATACCTGGAATCAAAAGACCCGTGATGTTTTCAATCAAATCCGATATGGAAAGTCGACTGGTAGCAAAACATAATAATTGCGGTTTTAAGATTCCATCGTATGAAAACTGCATCGCCGCAAATAGATACAACTTTCTTAAATAAATTTCACCGACAATGCCAAATGTCAACCCCTTGTTATATCCAATTGTAAGAGAAGTGTTTCCGAGGTAAAATGCACCGAAAAGATTGATTGGTTCTTTCGGAATGGCAGATGCCGACAGCATCAGTGAACTGGAAGATAATTTACAGTCAACGCAAAAAGACATTTCGGAAATTGCCATTAACTGAAACATCCCGGAGGCCTGAAAGATCGTGTCAGCTTTACCAGTATCCAGTTCCAGAAATAATTCTTGTATGCTGATAATGTCATTAGAGATCTGTGGGACGGAAAGTACAAAATATGCGCCTTGCTGTCCTTTTCCCGCGAAAAAGGACAGATTTTCTATACCAAGCAGCTCATGAAAAAACAGGTCCAGCAGCCCATTGCATTCCTGTGAAAAGTAATATTCGGAATACAAACAAAAACTGTTTTTTTCGTAGAATCTGGAAGGAGGCAGCAATGTTTCCGTATTATGAAAAGTTTCTAACAGCCTGCCAATATTGACCGGCTGCAATCCTTTGGAAATATACAGATAAAAATTATCAATGCCAATCAGACGCTTGGCATTTGCGATAAGTTCTGCAACGAACCCTGAACTCTCTTGTTCTGAAATTTCACATAAGAATCCGCTGCCAGAGTAACTTCCATCTGAATTTTTTAATCGAATCGCTGTAACACGGAACGACTGCATATCCACAAAAAACATCTCATGATCATAAGCATAACTGAAACGCAATTCAGCAGATCTATGTGTCAGAAAATCCGGAAGAAGTGTGTGTAATTCATCAGACAGCTTAGAATCAATCAATGCAACGATTGCAGTCATATCAGCATTGTTGATATTCAAATTCCCTTGAAAACAGCTTTCGCCATGCAGTACACTGTATGATGCCGCTGCTTCATAGCCCAGTATCGTTCCACGAACACCAACGCTCATGGAAAATGTTTTTTCTTCCATTGAATTCACCATATCGGATTTTTTCATCAATTAAAATGAATCAGGTGTTATCAATGCCATTTTTTCCAGCACAGTCTGACGCTGCGTATTCCAGATATTGAAGCTTAAACTGTCGATCTGGAATATCTTGATTTCCTTTGGAATCAAACCTTCTGCATTGATTTGCAGTGAAAGTGCGTATTCGACTGTCTTTTCTTCCGTTTCGCCGTTTTTCTTTGATTCAATATTCAAGAAGAGCATTTTCAAGCAGAACTTGACAGAATCAAAATCAATTGCATTCACAACCTGAGGATCTTCCTCTTCTGCAATCTTGCTCTTAACATCATCTTCAGAAAGAGCGCCTTCGCCTGCCATGCCGTTAAACTGACCAATCATTTCCTTCAGTGTAAGCTGTACGTCATTGGAAACATTCGCAGGTGCCAGGAAAATCTGATAGCCGTCTGCTGTCTTTTTGTAATAGGAACTCAGATCTACTCCCATAAATGTAAATTTCAATCCCACGGATAACTGTACCTTTTCTGTTACTTGTAAATTTTTCATATGAATTACCTCCATTCATTTTCCGATCCAACTCATTCTAGCCGCTTTTACCGCACACCTCAATTGTATATTTTTTCCTGGTCCGCTGCTGTTACAACCTCTGCATAATGGAACTATATAAAATTCCTCATCGGGCTGCAAAGCCTGTGTAGGCTGTGATAAGACAACATGCGCTCCAACGAGATCATCTGGATGGCTTGATGTGCAATGCTGATTGCAGCATTGTCCGCCAATTTGTATTGTACTGGAGCCAGTTAACACTTCCCATGCATTAATCATCGTTGAATCGTACTCAATTCCTTCGTATATCACTTTATCTCCTGAACTACCTATTGCATTATACAAAGGCAGTCCATATCCTAACACCTCAACTTCCACATATTCCGATTTAAGTTCCATATTGTTTTCTTTGTTCATAATGCTTTCCTTTCATAATGTCAATTTAAAAACGTGCAGTAGATTATATTATCCTGCCATATACCTTTTTGATCATATCTGCAAAAGTGAATTTCCCTGATACTATATCATTTAGAGAATTGTAATCATTGCTATCAATTTTGCCATCATAGTTAACATCAGCGTTCACAAGATTAATACTTGAATTTCCACCATTCAGATAATTGTTTAATATGGAAAGATCTGAACTGTTTGTAACACCATCCATATTCACATCGCCCCTGTTATAATTGGACTTATAACACTGCGCTAAATAAGCCTCACTCTCTTGACTAACAACTCTTGTACCATCTGCATCACAATAGTAACTATATGTACCAGGAATAATATAACCATCATACTGCCCTTCAGGAGTCCCATTATACCATTCATTTTGATATGTCATAGCAAATGATTCTGGGTTTGAATTTGTGCATTCCACAAAGTACCATTGATTATATAACTTTATACCTACTAATGCATGCCCAGGAGCGCTGATAAGCTGAACGTCATCCTTTGTAAAACCTGATTTTAGTAAAAGCAAAATATAAGATCTTGACATACCGGCACAAGCACCTTTTCCAGAAACAAGTGCATATGCTGTTTGAGGCATAGAATAAGAAGCATCATACCGAATGAGATTGGACGCCAACTGGCTGTGAATATATTTTGCAACTTCATATTTCGCATTTTCTTTTGCATTGCCAGATAGTCCACTAATATTCCAATTCACATTTGCAGATTTACTTTTCAAATTATTGTATACTTGGGTTACTTTGGCATCCACATCTGGTTTAATTAATTTCGCACCGCCTATACAGTATTGAAAATGAGAAATGAATTCTCTATCTGCCATATCAGCAGGAACCGTAATATCAGTAAGATTATTACATCCAGTAAATAAATATCCTCCGCTCTGCGCACATGAAACGTTTTTAGAGACTGTTAATTTCTTCAAATTGGCACAACCATTAAACGACCAACTTTCCAGGGTTGTAATATTATTGGACATGATTACCTGATATACATTAGAACTGCTAAATGCTCCTGTTGCAATTTTGGTAACATTTCTTCCTAAAATTGTATCTGGGATTGTAACTGTTACATTATCACTGGCATTAGCGTTTGCATTATATTTTGTTATTGTTGCATTGCGATCTTTTATAGGAATCTCATAATCCAATCTGTATTGTGAATTGTTTACAGAGCCTTTAATTACAGTATCAAGATGGTAATTAAAGTGGTCGATGAACGTCTGATCTATCATATTTTCAGGAACATATACAGTTTCGATACTAGTGCTATTATAAAATAAATAACCACCAGATTTTTCTGAACTCAAATTTCTGGATAATGTTACCGTTTTTAAGTTCGAACAAGTAGAAAATGAATAATCACCCAATGAAATTACAGTATCCGGCATTACAATAGACGATATTCCATCGCAACAGTAAAAAGCAAATTTTCCAATTGATGTTACATTATACCCATTAATAGTACTTGGAATTATAACTCCTACAGCTGATGCACTCGTAGTTTTTGTAAAACTAGTAATTTCAATCTGATGATCTGAGATTTTATAGTCCAGCTTATACGCTGAAGTAACTGATGAACCTTGTACCACAGTATTAGTATAATAATTAAAGTGATCAACGAACGAAGGATCTGCCATGTTTTCGGGAACATTTACAATTTCAATATTTTTACTTTTATAAAACAGGTAACCGCCTGATTTTTCTGAACTCAAATTTTTAGATAACGTCACCGTTTTTAATTTTGAGCAATTATAGAAAGAATAATTTCCTAAAGAAACAACCGTATCAGGTATTATAACAGAGGATATATCTTTTCCACTGAATGCGTATGCACCAATTGATGTTACACTACATCCATTGATTTTACTTGGAATTACAACACTTACAGATGATGCACTGGATGTCTTTGTAAAATTGGTTATCTCAATGTTATTATCCACCGTTTTATAATTTAATTGATATCCAGAACCTATATAGGTTGCCTCTACATCAGCTGCCGATACCTCAATAGAATTCATTCTTATTATGGGATTTTCAGCGAAAGTCATACTGCATGTCCCTAGGACTGTAACCGCAAGGATTGCTGCTAATTTTTGTGATTTCATTTTAAATTCTCCTTAATTTAATTGTATATTAACAGACATTTATCTGTTATAAGCAATATTTCGAATTAAAACTCGTCCGGTTACCTAAAGCTCTATAAAGTTTGTAGCAATAAACAAAATTGGAATCAAATATTTGTCTATTTTGCTAAATATAGCCATTCTAGTATAATTTTAGCATAAAATACTTTTTTCACACACTTAATGTATCATAAAAACAAAAAAATCAATACTTTTGCACTAAATGGTCGTTTTTCAGCATTGTTTGGTCAATTTTCACCATATTTTACCATAATAATTCTATTTAAGATCTATTTCAAGAAGACGTAAAAACGTGTGGGTTCTTCTTTGTCAATATGTCAATGGCTCTCTATAACATATAATATATAATCCTAAAAACAGTCAAAAAAGTTACGGTTTTTAAAAAATTCTATCAATTATGTATTAATGCACAAAATCGAAATCAAGTATTTGGTTGTTTTGAAAACAATTAGCTGTAAATAAAATTATAGCATAAAATGTCAAAATTGGTATGAATCAGACTTTTTATATACTCAATGTACCATAAAAAATCAGAAAAATCAACCATTTTGCACTAAATGGTCATTTTTTTACGTTAAATGGTCAATTTCAACTATTTTCTAATATATATTCATCGATTAACCTCAAATATTCCTTTTCCTCCGACTCAATGACATCCATCGCAAACTGTTCTGCATCGCAAACAGAATTTTTCAGTATCTCAAATCCTACCGCAGCAGTAAACACATCCACGGTCACTTCTTCCGATTGGTTGGAGAAAATTTCAATCTGAAATCCGTTGCAATCACTGATACTCCCGTCTTTTCTCTCCCTCTGAATATTTTTCAAGGGCGTAATTTTTACATAAAATCCATGATACAGCATCAAAATATCTCCATTCCGAATTTAGATTCAAACTCCATATTTTCCGCTAGAACCGCTTCTTCAAACGCAGTTTCCAGATATCTTGTGTCCAGTCCGTTTTCCTTGTAGCCTTGCTTTATTATGCCGTAGTACTGCTCTGTGGGAGCTTCAAGCGGCGTATCTCCGTTCATGATGTAAACCATCGCTTCAACAGTTTCTCCGTTAAGTTCAAGAGAAATATTCTCCTTGCGATAATACTTCGGCTCGCCTTCGTAACGATCTAAAAATTTTTCATCCTGCGAATCAAGCTCCCATAAAAGCACAGGAACTTCACTTTCCTCATTCGGTTCAATCGTGGCATGATGCCTGAACTGCAACTCATAGCCCTTTAGCATGGCTGTTCCTGCAACTGTTGAATGCGGGCACCTATATGCCATTTGTTCCAAATTGATGTTGCTGCCGTAAGCTGCATATAATTTTTTCGCCATAAAAAGCTCCTTTACATTGATATGGAAAAGTCCATACTTTCCTCAAATTCTTCTTGCTCGTAATCTTCCTCAAAATCGTCCACAGCGGCTTGCTCCACTTCATCGGGTAAACTCTCACATTGCTCCAGAACTTCGCTTACAGGATGCTCATGAGCTGCGATACGCTCTTCTTTCAGCCGTTCTCGCTGAGCAATTGCATCTTCGGGATGCCGCCATGAAATACATCCGTCCAGATGCGAAATCAGGTGCTTGCGGCAATTGCGGAATTCCTCACCGTTCAGTCCAAGATTAATCAGCCAAACCCTTGCACTGTACCTCAGATTATCGCTCTCTGAAATGTGCGGCGAACAGAATTTTTTCGTCAGCGCAGCATTGGAAATGGCAAGCGCAAGAGTCACATAAGATCTAATAACTCCGGCGTGCAATGAACTATTGCAGGCTCTCATCTTCCAATGCCCATTAGCAAAAAAACTATGTAAATTACAAGCTTTATAGCGAGTGGAACTGTAATGATGATGCACCTCATCCATATCGCCTCTATACCACAATTTCTGGATTGCTTCGATAGTTTTAGGTTTCTCTTTGTTCAGCATTTCCAGAAAATCTCTGTCCACCTTCTGGCAGTAAGTTTCTCTCATAGGCGATACCTGAAGCATATCAAACAAGAAGTTTTCCTTGCTGGCAAAAATGTTCACCAAGTTTCGCAAACTCTGCGCCGTATAAGGTGCACCGTCTACATGAATGTGAATACCGCAATTGTACTGTGCTCCGGTCACACCGTCAGCGCTTCTGACCGCCCGGACAATTTCCTGCAACAGTGGAATATCGCTATATTCCAGCACCGGTGTGACGATTTCCACGGCATACTCTCTTGACGCATTACCGCCGTTTTTGTCCACACGCCGAATGCTGGAATCATAAACAACTGCCCATTTTCTGTCCTTGCTATCACAAATATGATACTTATCGTAACTGCCGCCAAAGTGCTCCGGCACGCTGTCAAATACTCTGCCGATTGCCCTTGCGGCTGCGTTTCTCGTCAATCCGGTACACTCAATTTCCACGCCAAATTTTTGCGTTTTAATCCCGTCAAAATTTCCTGACAAATTCTCATCTCCCATGAAAAAACGACCTGCAATGCAAGCCGTTTTTCTTGATATTTCGTTATTTTTCCATCTGTGCTTTTACTTCCACGCCGCCCTTGAAAACGATCAGTAATTTCTCTTTCGACAGCACTTTCACGCAATCAATCAGCTTGCGGACAATCACATTGTCAAACACTTCAACCTGAAAGTTTTCATGTGCCAGCATTTCCATGGCAGAATCGATTTTATTCTGCGTATCCGTTGAAATCTCTGCATTCTTTCGGAGTTCCGAAAGCTTTTCATTTATCTCTTGTTCCTCTGCATGAATTTTTTCAAACTCGCAGTCCAGCTTATTCTCATCACATCCGCCGCCAGTAATCAGCGATATCAAGTCGTTTCGGGCTTTATCTAAATCCTTCAGCCGCTGTTCCAGATTCAAAATTTCCTGTTGGTTTTTGCACTCTAGAACCGAGCCGATATTTGCTTTCAAAATTTTAGCAATCTCATCTCCACAGCCGAGATATTCGTTCACTGCTTTCAGAATCGCTCTATGCAACTTGTCCTCATGAATGGTCGGCGATTCGGAACAATACTTTTTCCCATGATCCAGACGGCTGATACATCGCCAGACAATCTGCTTTTTACCGCCAGCCGTCCATGTACACCGACGATATGGCGTGCCGCAATTGCCACATATCAAAAGTTCGGAAAGCGCGTATTTACTGGAATATTTTCCTTGCTCGGTAGTCGTTTTATCGCTGATTTTACGCTTACTGGAACGCCTTGCAAGTTCTTGTTGAACACGGTTGAACGTGTCCCTATCAATGATTGGCGCATGATGTTTTGTCACCAGATACATGGGACGTTCACCGTTATTTTTCACAACCTTTTTGGTAATGCAGTCAGCAGTAAATGTTTTTTGCAGAAGCACATCGCCCACATATTTTTCATTTTTCAGAATGCTTTTGATGTTGGATTCGCTCCAGATCTGATTGCCCATGGCAGTCAGTTTCCCTTTAGATTCAAGAGCATTCTTTATCCTTGTGAAGCTCAATCCGTCCAGAAATAATTCGTATATCAAATGGACTGTTTCCGCTTCATCAGGAACAATTTCCGGCTTGCCATCTGCACCTTTCTGATATCCCAGAAGCTTGGAATATTGAAACGCCACCTTGCCTTCTGCATAAGCTTTTTGCTTGCCCCAGCTGACATTCTTACTGATGGACTCACTCTCCGCCTGAGCAAATGAGCCGTACAGAGCAATCATAAATTCACTTGTCATGGTCATTGTGTTGATGTTTTCCTTTTCAAACACCACCCCATCGCTATCATAACGTATTGTATCGTTGAAAAGTGCCGAGTTTACGCCAAATTCGTATGTCCAAAAATGTGTATCGCTGCATATCGTATCCCCTCATTTTGTGGGTTCAAACACCAAATAAACGCCATGCTGAACGGATTTCTGTGTCCGAATCAGCATGGCGTTTGTTCATATATTCAATTGACTGTTCCAAGTGCCTGACTAATGGCATCGGAAGCTTTCGCTCTTGTTTCTGCAAAAATATGAGCGTAGATATTTTCCGTTGTGCGAGTATCACAATGTCCTAAATGTTCCGAAATCACCTTAACCGGAACTCCCATATTGATAAGGAGTGAAGCGTTTGCATGACGAAGGTCATGAATATGAATATTAGGAAAATCATGTTTTTTCAGCAGTTCTTTAAATGTTGTATTTACATAAGTGGAATTCATGTACTCTCCGTACTCGCCTGTGAAAACCGTACCCCTGTCAATCCATCGATTTCCGATATCCTGCTTTCTATGCTCCTGCCATTCCATCTGCTCTGCCAGTGTTTCCATAACCTGTGGCGGTAGTGAAATTACTCTTGCACTGCTTTTCGTTTTCGGAGTACCAAGCTTGTACTGCCCTTTGCTACGATAAAGACTATATTTGACTGTCAGCGTGGAATTTTCAAAATCCACATCTGCCCAGTGCAGTCCTGTGATTTCACCTACTCGCATTCCTGTGAACAGCAGCACTCTGATAAGCCTTGTAAGCTGTGGATTACTGAATTCATTGATGATAGTCAGAAGTTCTTTGCATTGTTCTGCATTCAGATACGCTCGTTCCTTTGTATCTGTGTCCTTTGGTGTGGTGGCATTCATAACTGGATTTTTCAGCAACAATTCTTTCTTGACAGCCGTTGAAAAAATCGGAGAAAGTGCAGTGCGTACCCTTGCAATTGTGCCGTCCTCCAAACCGCCACTACTTTCCGCAAGTGTGAATGTCTGTTTCAGCGTCTTGCCACAAGCCTTTGAAACTTTTTCTGCTGTAGAACGCATCACAGCCTTACCATTCGCCATATCCCGCAGCGTATTCATATTTACTCCAGATTTTCGGGAAAGCGGTCTGCGATAGCCGTGAGCAAGCAAAGAAGTATCCTTTAAAATGTACATTTCACGCTTACTGCCGTGGCGATGCAGTTCATTGAACAGTGCGTCAATTCTTGCTGTGTTGATGTCTTTCAGCTTCATGTTTCCGATGTATGGCAGCACATAAGTTTCGAGAATATAACGGCTGGATTCCAGTGTATATTCTTTCAGCTTATGAGGTGCAATCTGATCGTAGTACCAGTCAAATAACTCATGAAAGCGAATATTTTCATCAAGATTCGTCATGCCCCTGCATCGCTGCTCAAATTCATAGGCATATGCTCTCGCCAGTTTTTCTGCCTTACCCTCAGTTACTCCGTCAGGCGGTGTAAATGTGGTGGTCTTGCGTATCTGTTTCCCCGCCATATCATAGCCCCTTGACACCATGATACGAAAAGATTTTCCTCGTTTCTTAATACTTGGCATTTTGTAGCCTCCTTTCAGATGTTGCCTTACTCTATATTCGCTCTGAATCGGCTGAAAGTCAAGTAATATTGTGGATTATCCGGTAGAAATATCACTGAGAAATTTGTGCAGATTATTCTTCGGAAACAGTACTGTCCTCAATTTGTAAGCCACGCTTCTGCAACTGTTTCAGAATAAATTCTTCCACAAACTTCTGCAAATCCCAGATGAAATATCCTTCTATATTAAAATTGCCCACTTTACTTTTATCGAATTTCCCATTTAACACATTTCTGACCTGTGTGGATTTGAACTCCAGTTCCTCCAAAAATGCGTAGAAATCCTTGTCACTAAGCAGTGAATCCAAAAGTTTGATCAGTGGTGCGGTACTTTCAAAGCCCTCTGTATTTTTTGCATATTTCATGAGCGTGATTGCACTCTCTGATAAGCCCAATTCCTCATGCAGAGCCTTATTTTCCGAGCTGATACCTGTGAGCAGATAGTCAACAGATACATGAAAATACTCTGCAATTCGGATCAGGTTCTCCGGTGTCGGCTGTGTTGTTCCATTTTTATACAGACTGATGGTTTGCTGACGGATGCCGACATATTCGCCTAAAGCCTTGAGTGTGGTTTTCTCGCCTGTTTTTGGATGGCATTCGAGCAATTCTCTCAATATCGTTGGGAACGTTCCCTCATATCCGGTTACTTGTTCAGCCATATGATTTTCTCCTTTGATTTTCGATTTACTTGAACTTCTCTAAATTGATTTCGCTTTCATTGACATTCTGTTTTGCTTGTGATATAATTATTATATCAGATGAAACGAAACTTGTCAAGATGAAACGGAGGAATTTTACAATGAAAGAAATGCAGAAACAACCGACAATGATGACTATCCGTGAAATTGCCGGAACAGGGCTGATGTCTGAACACGCTCTCCGAATAATGCTGAAAGCAGGAAAATTACCGGCAATTTTCATTGGTAAAAAAGCACTTATCAATTATGATAAGCTGTGTGAGGAATTGCAGGCATTAGAGGCGAATGTGGCAAAGCAGGAAGAGAACGATTTTTGGAATTAATCATATTGTTCAAGATGAAAGGAGGGGTGTATTTTGCTCAAGTTGAAACAAATGAAGATCTGGCTTTGCTGGAATTATATTGAAGTTAAGGGAAAGAAAACAAAAAAACCTGTTGCAGCCGGAGGCGGTGCGACAGGTACAAACAGCGAGTATCAAAAAACATGGGTAACATATGATGAAGCCATATTGGCAAAGCAACACATGAAAGCTGATGGCATTGGCTTTGTGATTCCGGAGGGGTATTTCTTCCTTGATGTCGACCATCAGGAACTGACAAATCCATTCGTACAGATGATGCTGAAACGCTTCAGTTCCTATGCAGAGATTTCTCCGAGCGGAAATGGATTACATATCTATGGTATTGCTGATATGACAAGGCTGCCTATGGCACAAGATAAAGACGGCAAACAGAAACTTGACAGACAATTCTATATGAAAAATCCGAACAATGGGATTGAATTGTATTTCGGTGGTCTGACAAACCGCTTTGCAACATTTACAGGCAATGTTGTGCATGATGTCCCACTTTGTGATTGCACCGAAGCTGTACTGACAACACTTGATAAAGATATGCGAAGAAGTCAACCGAGAAATTACAGTGCCAAGCGTGATGGTGACAGGGAAACTTTTGATATCATCTGCAACCTCCGTAAACAGAAGAATGGTGCAAAGTTTATCAAGCTATTTGATAAAGGAGATTTCAGCGATTACGGCAGTCAGTCAGAAGCTGACCTTGCTCTCTGCACGATGCTTGCTTTTCGTGCAGGAAATCATCCTGAAATGATTGATACGCTATTCCGTCAGTCTGCTCTGTATCGTCAGAAATGGGACAGAGCTGATTATCGTGAAATGACGATACAAAGAGCAATAGAAGCTTGTGGAGAACAATTTCATAAGAGTGTCATGCCACATCCTGATTGGATATCCTATAGCGAAAAGGGGATTCCTCGTATCTCTGCGACAAAGCTTGCAAAGGCAGTAAAAACAAGAGTGAAATATATTCTCGTCCGTGACAATGGCAAAGAAGGTGTGCGTGTATATGTCTATGAGCAAGGCGTTTATGTGTATTACGCTCCCGATATGTTCAAAGCCGTGATAAAAAATATCATTGCAAAATACGATGAAGATGTTGTCAGTATGGGGGCAGTACATGAAACATACGCAATTCTGACAACAGACCTCGACTATATATCTGAATCCGCATTGAATGCCCGTGAGGACATCATCAATTTTCAGAATGGGTTGCTTGTTGTGACTGCCACAGATGTTCATTTGATTCCATATACCCCCGATGTTCTAACAACCATTCAGATTCCCTGCAACTATACAGAGGAGTTGATCCCCACACCGAATTTCGACCGCTATCTTCATACGCTGACAAACGGCGATCGTGATGTACAGCAGCTTTTACTGGAATTTATGGGCGTGGTTCTCTCCAATATCAAGGGTTACAGAATGAAGAAATCTCTGTTCCTTGTTGGTGCAGGTGATACAGGTAAATCCGTTCTGAAATCTTTAACGGAGCGTCTGATTGGCAAAGGGAACTTTATCGGTATTGACCTCAAAGAAATCGAAGCCCGTTTTGGTACGGGTGCGATTTATGGAACAAGACTTGCAGGCAGTTCCGATATGAGTTTTCTCTCTGTAGATGAACTGAAAACATTCAAGAAAATAACTGGCGGTGACAGTCTGTTTGCAGAATTCAAGGGGCAGCAGGCATTTGAATTTACCTATGATGGTTTGCTATGGTTCTGTATGAATCGTCTGCCGAAGTTCGGCGGTGATGATGGTAAATGGGTATATGACAGAATTATGGTGGTGGAATGCAAAAATGTAATACCTCCTGAAAAACAGGACAAGCAACTCCTGGATAAACTGTATGCAGAGCGTGAGGGAATTGTCCGCAAAGCAGTTCTGGCAATTCAAAACGTTATTCGTAATGGTTACCGTTTTTTCGAGCCAAAGTCTGTAACCGTTGCAAGGGAGCAGTATATGAGTGATAATAATACAGTCGTCAGTTTCTGGAATGAGTGCATGGTGCAGAGAAACAAGATTTCTGATAAAGCCACAGTTGGTAAAATTTATGATGTCTACAAGGCGTGGTGTCAGGATAACAACAGTGGCTATGCCAAATCAGCAAAGGAGTTCAGAAACATCATTTCCGAGTATTTAAATACGTCTTATTCAAATCTGACTGTCCGTTCCAAGGCAGGAATCATATACCGAAACTATACACTTTCTGTAGATACCAAACAGCAGTATTGCAGAATCTATGGGTTTGATGAAATTCTGTGGTGAAAGCCTACACCAACTACACCCAACTTACACCATAACTACACCTTGTAAAATCTCGTATTTTAGCCACAATTCTGCTCTTTGGTGTAATTGGTGTAGGTTCTGGCAACTTCTTAGATTCTGAAAAAAACTTTGAACCTTGTATCTGACATAGGTACAAAGTACAAGGTTTATTTTAGGAAAAGAGATTTCAGGAAAAACTACACCAACTACACCAAAAACACTGAAACCACGCAGAATAGCAGAAAAGTGTGGTGTAGGTTTGATGTAGGTAAGGTGTAATTAGTGCAGGTATGAAAGGGTGTGGTTAAAATGAGCAGTTTATCATCCGAATATCCACCAAAGAGAAAAGGAGGTGCAGTATGTTATTAAAACCGTCCGATTTATCTAATGCTGCCTATGACTGTCACATTATCATGGAAACATTGAAAGGAGAACCTGTACTGATATTAAAGAAAAAGACCGATTCTCCGATGAATTGGTGCGTTATACAGAGGTTCTCAACCTGTTTCTTTGCTACCAGAAAAGAAGCGATAGACTTCTGCGAAAAGCATGGTTGCAGCATTCCTAAGCCACCCCGAGGGGGCATAAAAATCGCTAAAAACGATTCATCTGCTGACCGTCTGGCAGCAGTACAAACAAAAACACATATTCAAACATGGTATTAACCCTGTTATGAACCGAAATTGTCTAAAAGTAAACTGAAAATAACAAAAGGAGAAATCACGCTATGTTACTGATAAAAGATTATTACAGAGTTGCATTTGAAAATCGCCTGAGAACCAATCAACTCGGTGATGTTGACGATTACAATCTCAAACTTGCAAAGCTGAAAAACAACAGCTATCCATTACCGTATAGTTTCAAGGGAGATTATACAGAACATCTTGCTCATGAAAATTTGTTCCGCCGTTTCGGAACAGTGATTCACACGGAAATTGAAGAAGGAACTGTGGTATGTATGGATGTTATGCCGGAACCTGAAATCATTGATGAGAACCAGTCTTATCCCTCTCCGCATGAAATGCGTTATCCATGTCTCCGCTGCCGTTCACACAAACTGGCAATGTTAGGAAAGATTCCATGCAGCTTCGTTGATGATACACGTTTTGACCTTGCAGGCTATGTTTACAGGGAAATCGGTCACTGTTTCGGTAGAGCGGAAGAAAATATATGCCTGAATGGTATCGGGCAGACTAAACCAAAGGGATTGCTCCATTCTGCTGAAATTGGTGTTACAGCAAGTACACTCACAGCAGATGCAGTTATTGAATTGTTCTTCAGTCTGGACAAGCAGTATCGCAAAAATGCGGTATGGGTGATGAATGACGAAACTGCTATGACACTTCGTATGCTGAAAGACAGTGCCGGAAATTTTCTCTGGAGAAGCACGGACGATACGATTTTCAGCCATACTGTTGTCATCAGCAACTACATTAACGACAGCACAATTGTCTTCGGAGACCTTTCTTATTATTGGCTTATTGAGCGTCAACCCCTTGCTGTACGCCCTCTAAACGAGCTTTACGCACAGGAAAGCTGTCTTGGTTTAGCTGCTTCGGAACGCATTGACGGCAAGCTGGTGCGTTCAGAGGCAGTCAAGCTGTTTAAACTGAATTAAAAGCGTTTTTTATTCTATTAGTCTATATGTCTAAACGCAGAATTACCCGTAAGATTTCGCAAAAGAATCTTACGGGTAATTTTATATTCAGTACCGATCATACCAAGCCGTAGTAAAAAACAGCGAAAGGTGTATTTTTCATTGTCGGTTCCCTTAACTGTTCCCACTCTTTTCTGTCTGTTTGTCATTTCACACAGCTTGGTGACAAGTTCTGTATAGGCTCTGATTTCATCAGAATCCTGCGTATAAGGAAACCATGGAAAGCTGATTTTCTCCACACTGGTTTTGACTGTAAGCGTATCTGTTCCGATTGCTTTTTTCAGCAGACTTGCTTTGCCTGCAATGATTTTCTCAAGCATTGTCAGTTTCTCGTCCGAAAGTGTATTTCTCGGAACAGAGATTGTAAAACGATCTGTGTCTGTTTCTCCGCTCTCCCAACCACGCTCTTTCAGATGATTGAGAAGTGTCATAGCATCAATATTATCGGAAATCGTCAGCGTTCCGTCACGTTCCAGAATGCAGTCGCCAATCTGATAGTTACAGGTTGGGACTCCCAGATAACGTGGAATTGTTCCAAGGATTTCTCCGATATGGTCGGCAAGTTCCCTGCGTGTTCTGTTTTGCAGATTGATTTTCATTTGAATTGTACCTCCTTGAATTTGGTAGGTACATTATAAATCAGGTTTGGGATAATAGCAATGGTGTGTAGGAGAGTTATAAATTTATTATCAAAGCAATACACAAGATGCATATTTTATTAAAATTAATATATAAGATAAACGATATATAGGGTTTCACTTGCAAATTTTATCAATTTGATGTATAATACAGACATAGAACCAACGAATTTGAGGTGAATTGCTTATGATCGATATGCAGCCGAAGAAGATGATTATACTTGACATCTTGCATATTTTAAAGAAACATTCTGATAAAGATCACAGGTTATCCCAGCACGATTTACAAGAATTATTGGAATCGGAATATGGAATGAAAGTAGACCGCAAAACTATCAGCCGCAATATTATCAAACTTGTGCAATGCAAATATCCAATCGAATATGGCAGCAACAGCGATGAATCAATATTGACAAATATATATTACGATCACAAGTTCCTAAACGGCGAACTTCGTCTGCTGATAGATAGTGTCCTGCTGACGGACGGTCTGTCGAAAAAAGATCGTATCAGTTTGATCCGCCGTATTGAGGGACTGTCGAGCAAGTATTTTCATTCTGAAATATCCAAGATCGATATGGATATATACGGCAGGATTGAAAACAGGGAAATCATACTGACACTTGAAGAAATCGGCAGTGCCATTGCTGAGGGAACACAGGTCACATTTCATTATTCCGACTGTGGTATTGATGGTGAATCGAATATCAGGCGTGACAGTAATGGGAAAGAAAAGCAGTATACCGTCAATCCCTATCAGATCATATCAAAAAACGGACATTCTTATTTAAT
Organism: Ruminococcus callidus ATCC 27760; assembly: GCF_000468015.1. Lineage (GTDB taxonomy): Bacteria > Bacillota > Clostridia > Oscillospirales > Ruminococcaceae > Ruminococcus_C > Ruminococcus_C callidus. The sequence goes on from NZ_KI260355.1 coordinate 30,148, forward strand.
CTGCAACCTGCCGGAATACCATGATCTGACACATTTTCGTATTGATCGTATCAAGGACTGCCGTAAAACAGATGTGCTTTCCAGATCACTTCGTATGCTGAAAGGCTTTGAAACAGGTATCAGACTATCGGAGTATATCAAATCACATCCCAATCTTTGGAGTGGAGTTCCCACACATATTACGTTCCAGTGTAAGCAATATATGATGAACGATGTTGCAGACAGCTTCGGCACTGAACTCAATATAGAAGAGTTGCCTGATGATATGATGAAAGTACACGTTTATGCAAGCGAATCTGCTATGCTTCACTGGGCGGTGCAGTTTGCTGATGCTGTTGAGGTCTTATCGCCTGCAAGTTTACGCAAACAGATTGCTGAAACACTGCGAAACGCTCTTGAAAAATATGAAACATAAGTATCCCTTTTTTGGTACATCGACCGTGATATAATAGAATTACAAACGGAAGGGAACGTTCAGCTGATACCGTCCGTTGGTCGTGTTGCACATTTACGACATCATTCTTTTGTGCAAAAGGGAGAATTTTCGGATTTTCACCCGAATCTTCGGAATTGAGATTTTTGTGTGCTATAATGGAAACATAAAGAGAAAGAGTGAGGAGGTATGCTTATGTATCAGTACACTTGCGATTCAAAATATTGTGCCACCTGTTCCTGCTGGTCTGGCGAACGGAAAATCTGCGATCATTTTGGCTCAAGACTTGAGGTCAGCAGTCCAATGACAACAGGCAAGTGCATGAATCAGAAGTCAGGTGCGTGGCAGCAAACAAGACAGGCAAACGGCGGATGCTCTGCACATGAGAAGTGGGGAGCGTTGAGGTAAAAACATTTTCAGTCAAATTATGCTATCTATTAAGGAGAAAATGCTTATGTTAGTAACATCCGCACAGGCAGCAAAATTGCTGCGTCAGTTCAACGATGAACTGAGAGCATTACAGCTCAAAGAGGCAAACTCCTGCAGCTTTGTAGCCGCAATTCAGGAGGATGTCGAATCTGTACGTCCTGAGTACAATTTCAAGGAAATGCGTGATGCTCAGGCAGAGGTTGAGTGTAAGATCCGCAAAGTAAAACACGCAATAAACGTGTTCAACACAACAACGATTATTCCGGATTTTAATATTACGATCGACGAGATGCTTGTATATCTTCCTCAGCTTAATGCGAAATGTACGACCCTCTCTAAAATGAGAGATGCAATGCCGAAAGTGCGTGTCAGCTCAGGTTATTCCGGCGGTGGCAATATCATCGACTATAAATATGCTAATTACGACATCGAAGAAGTCAGCAAGTATTATGCCGAACTTTCCGATACGCTTGCAAAGGCTCAGACAGTGCTTGATCTGGTTAACAGCACTGTCGAATTCGAGATAAATATCTAAGACTTATTCCGTTTACAGTTCTCACGCTTCCTTATGAATATGACTTTGTTCGTGTTCAAGGTTATCGTTGTCCGTTATTATCTTTCTTTATTGGTTTAGGTCAGGGTTCAATGTTTCTGAATTACAATGATAAAAATAATTTGGCTGTGAAAACTGTAATAAAAACTTTATGTCGGCGGAAGTTCGGTTTCAGGCTGGCATTGAATTTGATTATTTTAAGGAGAAATTCTAATGAAAGAATATGTTAAAATTATAAAGGCTCTTGAATTACAGCATAATAATCCTCAAACCAAAAAAGGCATTGACAAAACAATGGCAGATTCTGATAACGGCAAGATTCGTTCCATCTCAGAACACGTTGCATGCATGATACTTGCAATGTTAACTGCTAACCGACCTTATGAACCAATCAAACAGCATTTAAGTCAACTTGAGAATATATTCATGAATTATGATGCAGACAAACTAATGAATGCCGATCCGGAACAATTGATAAAGTCAGTCAAAAGCATTCGATGTGGTAACATGAGAATCAAGTTTCAAATGTATGCCTTAAAGCATAACATATCATATTTGCGGCAAATGCAGCAGGAACATGGAAGCATTGATGCCTATTATCATTCAATGACTAAGTATGACTTAGTTAAGACGTTAGATAATAATTTAAAAGAAATGAGCGCCACGCTTATTTCTGAATACTTACCGAGTGTAGGTATTGATCTTCCTAAACCGGATAGACATATTCAACGCATACTTGGCAGCGAGAGACTTGGATTTTCAAGCCGAAAAATGGCATCTATTCAAGAGTGTTATGAGGTTATTCATGATTTTGCAGTTGCAACATCTGAACACGAAAGGTACATTGACGTTATTTTATGGTCTTATTGTGCGGAAGGTGAAAAGAATATTTGTTGTGCAAGTCCTCGGTGTGAGAAATGTGTAATTAGCGAGTATTGCAACTACAAAGGAAAAAGTGAAAAATAAATCAAGCTCTAAGAAATTAAATTTTATGGGAATATTAAACATCCACGGCTACGGCGGTTCACCTCATAACGCAGCTTATGCCGCATTACAAGCAAATAGAAGAATGATTATTTGAAAAGAACGGTTTCTCAATACAAGAAGTCATTATTATAAGGAGTAATTACAATGAATCAGATCACAACTTTCAGAGATACATATCGCTTTCTCAAAGATACACATCGCTTTCTCTCCAACTTTTATCAGTATCCGTTCACTTACAAGGGACTTGTGTATCCCAATGCAGAGGCAGCATTTCAGGCACAGAAATGTTCTTCGGATGCGGACAGAATCAAATATACACTCCAGAAAAGTCCTGTCGAAGCCGAACGAATGGGCAAGAAAGAGCCTAATCTTCCGTCAAACTGGGACGAAATATCCTATGATATCATGTTTGATATTCTTCGTGCAAAGTTTTCCGTACCGGAGTTGGCTGAAATGTTAGAGTCTACGGGTGACACTTATCTGGAGGAGATCAATAACTGGCATGAAAATCGCTGGGGAAGATGCACCTGTGAAAAATGCAGAGAAAAAGAGGGCAAGAATTGGCTTGGAGAAATATTGATGCGTGTACGCCATATGAATAGAACCAAATATATGCATATAGAAAACTTAGAAAAAATCACATCACATCTGAACAGACCTGCTCTCATTGCATTGGCTGCACGTCCGGGTGTGGGAAAAACAACTCTTGCAATGAATATTGCAATTTATGAAGCAGAGCATTACAACAAGAATGTTGTTTACTTTTCGCTTGAAATGTATGAAAAACAATTATATGTCAATTATAACATACAAGGTAAATCATCCATACGTATTATTGATAATTGTCTTAATGATTATCTTACAGTATCACAGATGAAAGAAAAACTGCAAAATCTGGGAAATGTAGATTTAGTCATTATAGATTACTTGCAGTTGATAAAATCTGAATCCGAACACAAAAAACGGCTTGCTTGGCTCTTTGATATTGGAAGAGAACTGCATGATCTTTCACAGGAACGAAAAATTCCGGTTCTCTTCTTATGTCAACTTCCCAGAAATATAGACTATCGTACAGATCAACGCCCGTCTATGCAGGATTTTAGAAACTGGATCGGTCTTGAACAACTTGTAGATATTGAGATGCTCCTTTATCGGAATTCTTATCCGAAATGCGGTGAACCATTTTACTATCATTACTATCATTTTGATCCCATTATAGAATGCAATATTGCTAAAAACAAATATGGAGAAACCGAAATAATTCCATTGAACTGCCGACTTGATTTCAAAGTATTACAATCAAATAATGAAGTTTAATTAGGAGCTGATTATATGATTTTTATCACAGGCGATTTGCATGGGTATCATGATATAGCTGTTTTTATAGGTGGTCTATTATGAATATTTATCCGTACCATTCGGCTTATCCTGCCTATACGGTAAAAGGTAATGATATATATGAGTACCATTCAGTTTATCCTGCTTATACGATAAAGGGCAATGAGATATATCCGTACCATTCAGCTTATCCTGCATATACAATAAAAGATAATTGATCGGGGGTCAAAATATGCAGTATATCAAACGAGGCAGACAGTATACTTTTGATGGTTTTGAAGTCACCAAATTCAACAGCAAAGCCTTTGATGCCGCAAAGAAATTTGCTGAGAACGCTGATTCCAAGCCTTTAGCGTTATTCGGCGGTACAGCAACCGGCAAAACGCATCTGCTCTATGCAGTCAAAAACATGATTGAGCAGAATGAGCCTAAGTTGACGGTGATCCTCACCACAGCAGCAGAAATGCGAACTTCGCTGGTGAATACTCTTCAAAACGACGGTACAGCGGAGCAGTTTCGTGAAAAGTATATGCAGGCAGATGTTCTGTTGGTAGACGATATTCAGGAGCTTGCACGTAAGAAAGCGATTCAGAATGAGCTGATTTTGCTTTTCAATTGGTTCTATGAGTCGGGTAAGCGTTTCATGATGACTTCTTCTAAGAAGGAAGCTAACTGCGGAATGCGTAGCCGGCTGGTCATCCGTTCATTCTGGGGAGATTTTGCAGTAATTTCTAAGGCATATATCCATGCACAGTTTCCGTCTGATCATGGACGAACCGAAATACGTAACACTCTCTTAGAAAACGGCAAATATCTAATTGATGACTTTGAACTCGACAGCTTCAAAACGTATTATAAAAATGTTTGGAAATACTTCAAAAGATACATCGGACTTTTTGATGTGGATCGTAAAGATATTCAGCTAATAAACAATCTGAATGATATCCTGAACCTATTACTATATGAAACACCTTTAGAGGAACGGGAACGCCAGACTTGTATTTTATTCACAAAAGCATTGCTATACACCATATCAACATACGATATTTGTATATTCAGAGGCGGCTTCTACAGCGAAGGCGTTCTTTACATTCCATTGCCGCATCATGCAGGAACAAGTGATTTAGAAATCAAAATTGATGAGTTTGATGAGGAATTTAATAAATTCTGTGAGGAATATCAGGAATATGAGGATTTCTGAAATTTTTATCAAAAAGAATAAGAAGAATTGGCGTTTTGATTTATGATCGGAGGTATTGATGAACGTATCTGTTTATTCAAGAGAAGCCATCGAATTCATTATTGCAGCCGGTAACTTTCCGAAGAATACTGCTGTTATCAGCTTTTACGATCCGGCGATAAAGCGTATCGACGAGGACTACTCCCACGTTGATTACAGCGGTGTCTGCAATACAGTTTTTTACAGCGAACTGGACGACCTTGACCTTGATGTACTGAGACGCAAGGGATATACATACGATACTTATTTCCCCGAAGCACCTGATATTGCCGCCTTCATCTACCGTGCATACGATATTGGTATGAATATCATATGCCAGTGCGAATACGGTCAGAGCAGAAGTGCTGGTTGTGCAGCGGCTATTTTGGAATATTTTTATCAAAACGGTATTTCTGTATTTGCAAATTATAATTATTATCCCAATCAGGTTGTGTTCCATAAAATTTATGATGCACTTGTAAAAATAAACCCTGCATATTGCAATAAATATCATTCAAGCAAATTAAGCACAGGCATTGAAGCTTTGTTACTTAAGCAATCTTTAGAAAAAAATGATTGTTATCATTCATTGGAAGAAGCATATTTTAGGCTTTGTCATGGTATTGCTAAAGTTAATGTTTCTTTGCATATCGATAATGCAAAGGTTTGTCACGGAAAAAGCATGGGAGAACATAATGTTGGTGTGAAAACAATTTTTAAATATTACGACAAAGAGATACCTCTTATTATTTATATGCCTAAAATAATAAAATATATCAAGTCAGATAATCAGGAGTATTATTTAGGAACAATAGGGGCTTCAATTGCTCGTTTCAGAAGACCTCATGCTTCGGTTTCCTTTGATATACTTGGAATTATGGAACAAGATGAATTTAAAAAACCAGTCATAGACAGAGCAATCATTACGAATATCAAAGTGGCACCAAAATGAAAGAAACATGGCGGTAACTAATGGTTCAGAAATTTATAAATTTTCAGCAGAGATACCCTATATTGACTTATGTGATATTTTGTTTATTATTGTTTCATAAATTCAAACACCAGTTAAACATCAATATCAAACTAAAAGTGCCGTAAACTGCGAATTTACGGCACTTTTGCTGTTGATGTGTTTTCCTTCTCGAAGATGACGCCGATTCCAAGGTCTTTTAATTGCCGCACATACTCCAAGCAATCCACAGTGTTTCGGGCGAATCTTGATATTGACTTGGTAATCACAATGTCAATTTTCTGCTTTTTACACAGCCGTATCATTTTCAAAAATTCCGGTCTTTTCTTTGCTTGAGTGCCGGAAATTCCTTCGTCGGCAAATATGCCAGCCAGTGTCCATTCCTTTTTGCGATTGATCAAATCCGTATAATATGCGATCTGAACCTGGTAGCTGTTTTGCTGCTCCTCCTGTTCCGTCGATACACGACAGTATGCCGCCACTCTAAGCTGATGGTATTTATCCCTGTTTTCCGTAGTTTGCGGCTTTGCAGGAATTACCCTGACATTGGGCGCTGTGGTCATTTTGCATCTTCCTTTCTATGATATTTTTGATGACAACGCCATTGATAAATTCGATTTCAACGGTGCAAAAATGGCTTACCAGAATCCGTGAAATACAGGATTGCAGTAAGCCAATGTCAAGCGTATTCAGTTGTTCATGACTTGCAAGAACTTCTCGCAACTGCGTTGTTTTCTGCGGTTTATTGCTGTAGGTACAGCAGTCATATTTCAGTTCTGCAAGCTTGCATATTTCTTCTTTCGCACTTTCAAAATCAACATCAGGAGTTTCCATCAAGCGGCTGATTTCATTCTGCTGACGGGTTATCTCAATACTCGGCGTATATCTGCTGATTTCTGCATCAGCATCAAGCAAATTGGGATTTGCAATCACTGTATTCAGAACAGCGACGATTATTCCAATCAGCATCTGATCTGTAATTCTGTGGCTGAATCGTGAGCATTCCGGATTGCGGCAGTCCCATTTTTCAGAGTGCGTATTGCCGCCGATTCTTGAAATCCGATGACCGCATTCCGCACAATATGTAAGACTGCGGATTGCCTGAAGCTCCTCAGAAATCTCGACGACTGTAGTCGATTTAATTTTCTTCCGCATATTTGCTCTGCAAAACATATCTTCATCAATGATTGCAGGATAGCCGTTTCTGCCCAGATACTTTTCATTTTCCAGAATCCGCTTTATCATGTTTTTGTTCCACACAAAATCGATGCCATTGTAAGGAATGCCTTGACTACTCATCCAATTTGCAATGGCAAGCAGGGAACTGCCGTTCAAGTAAGCCTGAAATATATTCTGCACGGCTTTACTTTCCGTTGGCTTTGGCTGAATTTCTCCGTTCCGCATCATGTAGCCAAATGGGATTGTTCTGTTTTTCATATATTTTACACCAGCCTTTCAGTAAATTTCAGACCGCCGTACAGATGGAATTCCAGTTCATTCTGGTTAATCACAATAATTTTCTCAACCAGACTTTCGAACATGATCTCATTGAATTCCGTCATCAGCTCCATGCCGTTTTCAATGATTGAAGCGATATCCTTGATTTGATCTATCATATCGTCCTCATCATCGGAGCGCACGATTTTATGCTGTTCACGGCTGAGTTTGTTAATCTTGGAATTGAGTTCAGCAATTTGCTCAAGGTACTTTGCTTCGTCCAGAAATCCTTTTGTTTTCAGCCGGGCAAGTACGTGATTCTGCTCCTTAAGTTTGGCGATTTCCTTTGCAATCTCCATGTACTGCTGATTGCCGCTGAATTTGCGGTTTTTCAGCTCCTGAAGCTGTGAAATTATAGGAGGAAAAATCATGCTGTATTGCGATTTCAGCTTATTGTAAACCCGCATAAACATTTCATAAATTTTTGATTCTGGCAACCGCTGTCCGCCGCACTTTTCCGCATTCTCATTGTGCGTTCTACATACCCAGTAATATTTTTCACGACAGCGTTTCCTTTTAAAAGTTGCACCGCAAAAAACGCAGATAAGCTTTCTGGACAGCGGATGTTCACAGCATGCAGATTGTGCTTTTTGTCCCCGAATCGCCAGCAATTCCTGCACTTTTTCAAAATCTAACTTATCCACAATGGCGTCATTGATTCCAGAAACATAATATTTTTCATACTCTCCATGATTTATTTTCTTCATATATGGCAAAGTTGTCGTTTTATACGTCTTCTGAAAAACCGCATCGCCAATGTATCTCTCGTTCGTCAAAATATATTTCACGCTAAAAAATGACCACGCCGATTTACTGATACTGCTTGGAATTTTCAAATCATTCAGTATATTTGCGATTTTCGTAATTCCATAGCCGCTTAAGTACCATGTGAAAATATTTCTGACAATTTTTGCTTCTGTTTCATTGATTTCCAATCGTCCATTGCAGATGGAAAAACCATAGGGCGGACAGGAGATTTTATAACTTCCATCTGCCATGCGTTTTCGATTTGCCCACCGCATATTCTGGGAAATCGATACCGACTCTTCCTGCGCAAGACCACCCATCAGCGTGATCATCATTTCATCTGAAATATTCGCCGTATCGATATTTTCCTTCTCAAAAAGTACCGTAATTCCAAGTGATTTTAGTTCCCGCAGAACGGTCAGGCATTCCTTGGTATTCCGTGCGAAACGACTTATTGATTTTGCTATGATACGATCAATTTTACCTCTGCGGCAGTCTTTGAGCATCCGCTGAAACTCCTCACGTTTATCCATTCGGGTGCCCGTTATGCCTTCATCAGCGTATACCGAAATCAATGTTTCCGTTTTACTATCAGCAAGGAAATTTTCATAGTACCGCATCTGCGTCATGAACGAATTCAGTTGATCTGTGGAATCGGAACTGACTCTACAATATGCTGCAGCCCGGATTTTCTGCTCCTGTTCCAATGTAATTGTCGGCTGAATTACCGTTACGTTTGGATTCACTTTGCTCCCTCCAATCTGATTTTTTCACTACATACAATACCACTTTTTCTTGAAAATTGGTATCATCAAACCCACTGAAATCACGCCGCTAAAGCTGTGCAGAACTGACGAAAGCAGCCCTCTTTGTTTAGCGCATTCAGCTGTTTCAGTTGTTCTTCTGTCAGAATTCCCTCGGCAAGCAGTTTCTCTGAAATCTGTCGGAGAATCCCATAGGCATATTCGGCTTGTCCGTACTTGTTCATTTTCCTCTTTCCTTTACACATTTGTACCTGGAACATAAAATTTTTCCCGATCTTGTATCTGCCCAGATACATTTTCGGCAATTTTCGCCGTAATGAAATTTTTTTCTTCTATGCAAAATCAGATTTCTGATTTCGTTCCAGCTTAACTTCTCTTTCAACTTACCACACTCCAATTCATTATATATAACGCAAATGCAGGAAAAAATGCTCCTGCACTTGCGTTATATCCGCACTGATAGATTTGATTTGCCTTAGCAAAAAACAGTGCGGTATAACTTTAACGTTTTGCCTTCGTCTGATTCCTCAGACGATTTTCCGTGATATTTGTTCTTAACACCCGTCACGGCGGAACATCGGAAACGACTGACAGCGTATCAGTCTCATGGAAATCTCATCCCTCCGAGGATCTCCCGGAGCCGCCCTCATTGCCTGATTCCCCGACCAAGGGGTGCTATGACTGGACGGAAGTAGCATTATCCTCCTGCGTTTCATCGCCGTTCCGAAAAGCTATTCCGGATTTGGAAGCTGCATATTTCTCGCTCGCTCTTTTGAGGTCGTGGCGTATGGCTTCTGCGGCTGACGGGGTTTATTCCGCCCGCAGGATTCATGTATTCCCGATGCTGTGTATTCAATTTTCAAGATACATGAAATTCGATTTTTATCTCCTTTCGCTTGTATAGGGGAAGAAGTCGGGAATTTGATACCCTTTATTTTATACTTTCTAAAAGTTTGTGCAGATCGCACAGAATCCTCCTTTTCTTTTTGTTGATATTTTTCTGGCTGATGCCATAGTATGCTGCGCATTCTCGTTCTGTTTTCCCCTCAAAAAACAGCATCTCTATCAGTTGACGATCTGATGCTGATAATAAATTGAGACATTCATAAAGCTTTTCCGTGAAAAGCTTACTTATCACCTCTTTTTCAACGCTGTTTTCAATTCTAAATTCTCTGAAATTCTCAAACGTACCATCATTGCCGCCAATTAACGCTGAAAACTGAATTTCATGCTTATAGAACGAATCATCATTGTCATCCATATTCCATTGTGACCTATTGTAATATGTATAGACTTCCTCACTGACTTCAATGTCAACATATTCTTTTGAAATTGTATCATAAATACGAACTGTGCTTTTCTTCATTTTCTCACCTCCGTTTGATATATAAGGTTTTAAATCAAACGAAGGCTATGGATACTTGGCAATGCTGCACTGCCATACTTGAAAAAAGGGCATAAAAAACTCCATCCCGCTTTTAAAGCAGAACGGAGTTTCTCCGAAAACAAAAAAGAGTAGGAATTGACAATAGCTTTAAAAGCTGCTTGTCAAACTCCTACTCTATATTTTATATACGTGGTGTCTGTACTAAGTCAGAATATATGATTTTGATTTCTTGACGGCACTTCCAACATTTGATTACAACCATGCAGGACACATAGTGCTGTGCCAAATTTTCATCTGTCACAATATCAAATAACCTACCATTACAAAACGGACAACGTACCTGATGCTGTGATTTATGTTGCCTTTCTTTCACATTTGTTCGTTCACCTCAATTTTAACTACCTAGCTAAAACAACTGCAATAATTTTGCGGATTGCTCCGCAAAATTATTGTTCATTTGTTCAGCTGTTCTATGAATAGTTTCCAATCTTCCTCTGTTGCATCGGCATCACGGGCAGTCCGCAGTGCTTGCCGCACTGTTTCACTGGAGGAAACATATACGGCAAGATCAGGACTAATTTGCCCGCTTACCTTTGCATACAGATCGTACAACGTTTCTGTTTCAATTTTGTTCAGACACAAAACCATTGCGATTTTGTCCAGAAGCTCTGTGCTGGGATTCGTCCGGACACCTCGTTCCAATTGAGAAAGATAGGCGCCTGAAATCCCAAGCGCTTTTGCAAGCTCCTGACTTTCCATAGAATGCTTTTGTCTTTGTTCAGAAATGAACTGACCGAAGGTTAGATCGTTGGTCATGTTTTTCCTTTTGAGTTGATTCAATCGGTAGAATTCGCTTGAAGAAGCTGATCTTTCACCTCAGATTTGCGGCTAACTTGCGCTTATTGAACAAGTCACCGCACACATATTGTGAATCAACATGCCCCTTTTGACGTTTTCAGCAATTGTCCAGATCACCTCAGAATTGGAAGGCCGACCGAAGGAATGTGGAAAGAAGTGATTCAATTTGTTTTTGTCATAGGTGATTTCAATGGCATAACGTATGGTGTGTTCGATGCTGGCAACACTTTTGTTGTGCTTTTCTGCTATGGTTTGATACATCTGCATTACAAAAATGCTTGAATCTTGAAGTGCCAAAATGGCAGCTTCTTCGATGTAGTGACTGCCTTTTAGGTGCATGGAGATTCCGAAGTCTTGGGTTATGATTTTTGTGATTAGTTGTTTTTCAACTTCTTTCATGTACTTCAACTCCTCTCTTAGAGTCTTTTATTCTTTGGTGCATTGGGGTTTCAGATAGTCAACGCCAACAACTTAAGGATATGTTGGCATTGTTCAGAAAGTTCGCAATGTCTGTTGTTACAGTTTCATTGACGGAAATATATGCAGTAAGATCGGGGGGCAATTTGTATTTTAAAATTGTACATTTAATCTAGATGGGATATCAGTGAGTAATACAATCCTATAAACTGACTCATCGTTATTCTTCAAAAAAACATAGATTCTTATTTCGTATTCTATTCCTTGATATTGACTAAAAACAAAATTAACATAAGTGATTTCTTCACTATTTAAATTAAATTTTAAAAGATAATCTTTAATTTCTTCTTTGTATTTATTATCTTTATCATATGAAGGAAGTGGATTATAGTCAATTTTATACTGATAGTAATCTCTATTTTGAAATTCTGAATCAGTTATTTCATAGAATAAAACGAGCCTTGTTTCTACAACGTAATCTTCCACAAAATTACCTTTTAATTCTACTTCATTACTACACAAATTTATTGGCAAAATTTCTTCAAGTTGACTCATGGAGTAAATATCCCTAGTACAACTTTTAATGCTAACCATTATAATAATAAAAATGATAGTCAAAGAAAAAACCGTACGCTTTATAACCTTACGCATTCTAATCACCTATAATATTACGGCATTGTTGTTCGACTTCGCCAATTGTCATAATACTCATTTCCCGTTGATGCGTGACTAAATGTTTTATGGTTCTCCGATTTCTCATATTCCTTCTTTGTTTGACTGATCATATTTACTATTGAAGGAAAAACATGTCCCAATGATTTAGTTTGTGTTGCTTTATCATGTTCAGTATACAACACAAATCCTTGAGAAACTCTATAGTTACCTAAATTACCATTTTTTATAAACCTAAATATATTATCGCCAGGAACAGAATGAACGACTGTTGTTCCACCTATAGGTTCACGATAATGTTTTCCATCGCAAGCTACCAGTGCATTAATACTTGAGTGATCAAAAAGTTGAGATGCTACATTATTTTCAACATCTTGATGTCCTGATTGGCAAGACAAAAGATAAAGATAACCTATTTCTTTTGAATCCATTTCATCCAACTTCATATTTGCAACGCCATCTTCATTTCCATGTAAATTGATTATTACACTATCAGAGTATGTCATATCTATACTATTCCAAGCACTAGAAAAATCTAAATCGGAGTTTACATAAATACCTTGAACATCTTCTCCATATATTCGCCTTATTTGAGTACTATTGATTTCATATGCAGTTTTCTGATCTTTACCGTAAAAATAATAGTATGTTTTCCCGCTTGGATCAATATAGAAAATCGGATTATTTGCGCAATAAGTGTAGCGATTTAGACTAAGTGGATCAGTATTCTCGCCAGCATAAGAGTCGCGACTAATAAATCTACCAATCGTCGGGTTATAATACCGTGCCCGCAGGTAAATCGTACCCGTTTCCGCATCATAGTACTCACCGCAGTAACGGAACGCATTGCTGTCCGAATCATCAATGTTCTGTTCGACACCAAACGCATCATACTTGTACGACTTTGTAATCGCACCCTGAGCATCTGTCAGATTAACAATATCCCCATGCGCATTCTGCGTATAATACTGATAATCCGTCTTGACATTACCGCTCTGCTTGCTGAACTTCGCCAGCAGATTTGTTCCACGAACATAGACCTCGGCATTGTACCAGTCACTTTCGTCCATGTCTGCCACAATCTGCTTGTTTGCATCCCAAATGTGGTTGGTCGTTTTGCCGTTTACTTAATGTAAATAGTTAATCATGGCTCAAAAGTTAAAACTCAAACACTTTTCAAATCAAGAAATCATCAAATTCAAAGATTTTACAAATCACTTTTAATTTATCTCCAGAATTGAGCCAAATTTCCACTCCTATAAATTCCAATAAATTCATTGGACTCCTGTCGATGCTGTTTGATTTTGCATATTCAACTTGTTCAAGTCTTAAAAGTTTATCATAAATATTTGTCGTATCCATTAAATTACAACAAATTATATGATGACCACTTCCCCAAAACTTGCAGCAAGTCATTTCATAATACAACACGTCCTGAAAACTTAAAGAAGATGGGACTGTCTCCGCACTCTTTTTTTTTATTTCTAACTCTATATATTTTTTTTCGTAATCGTGCTTTATCCCTTTAAATTCAAAATCATGTAAACTAATGTGGTTTATTAAATACGAATTTCTATAATCAACTATCAAATCAACATAACCTCCTTTTTGTCAGCTCATGAAAATTATTATAAAAAATTAATATCCTCTGTACATTGATGCCCATGGTTCTGGCATCACCATGCCTGCCTTAAAATGTGATTCTTCACTTTCATCATGTTTGTTATTCCATTCTGGCATCATGCAATGATAATGCGATCCATTTTTATAGTCCTCATCCCATTCAAATATTGCTGTTTGTTTACAATATCCCCATTTATAAATCATCCCATTCGGTGTTGGATACGGATATTTTTGCATTCCAACCGGATTAAAATCATCAGGATTTTCTGGAAAAATAACAGGGTCATACTTTTTCTTATTTGATGTTATTGTGATATCTTTTTCTTTAACATTTTCCTTTGCCTTTTCAAAAGAATCAGACCACTTGGAAAGATAGGGGTTGGCTGTTGAATCATAAGCTGTAGAAAATTTTGACTTAGTGTTTGATGTTTTCCCATCCATTTCAGGAATTTGCGTTGCTGATTTTATAGTATTTAAGCTATTAAACAAATTTGATTTAATTGAATTTGATGCATCAGTCAGCGATTGACGTGTCTGAGGATTGCTTACAACCTGAGCACTAATTGTTAATGCACATATAGAAATAGCGCCTAAGAGAAGATATCCAAAATAAGGAATTGCAGGATTATGTCCACTTGAGTCCATATACAAAATGGGATTATTTTCACAGTATGTATACAAATTTAAACTCAGCGGCTCTTTGATTTTACCAGCATAACTATCTCGTGAAATAAACCTACCCATACTCGGATCATAATACCGTGCACGTAGATAAATCGTACCCGTTTCTGCATCAAAATATTCACCGCAGTACCGGAACGCATTATCATCCGCATCATCGACATTCTGCTCGACACCAAACGCATCGTATTTGTACGACTTCGTAATTGCACCTGTGGAATCCGTCAGATTAACAACATCGCCGTGAGCATTCTGCGTATAATACTGATAATCCGTCTTGACATTACCACTCTGCTTGCTGAATTTCGCTAGCAGGTTTGTACCACGAACATAAACCTCAGCACTGTACCAGTCGCTGTCATCCATGTCCACAACAATCTGCTTGTTGCCGTCCCAGATATGATTGATTGTCTTGCCGTCGACTGTCTTACTCGTCCGCAGTCCATCTGCGTTATATTTATAACTCGCTGTTGTCTCTCCATCGGTAAATCCGATCAGCTGATTCAAACCGTCATAAGTATTTATCTCTGTCTTACTCTCTGCGGTTTTTGTGATCTGATTTCCGTTGGCATCATAGGCATACTCATTGTTTTCAACACCAGTATCTTCATAAAAAACATTTGCCAAATCCAATGAGCTACTAGCTAAATCATTTGCAGTTGCAGCATCGAAATCATTTTCAAATATTTTAGTTTCTTTCCGAAGCAAGTCTGTATATCATTTACTGTTTTTAATGCTATTTCTATGATTTTACAACATTTTATTAAAACGGTAAATCAAAATAAGGTCACATATCAATGGGAGCAAGTACATGTAAATCAATCCACTGCAAATCATTTTGATATTTTCAGTAGTAACATTCTCAAATAATGATCCAATAAAAACGATTCCTATAGCAGGGCACATAAAGCTTTTAATAACCATTATTATTTTCTTCTTGTAGTCAATTTCGGAAAAAGTGATTTTGAAAATCAAAACAATCATTAAAATTAAATTTACTACCGGAACAAATGCCATTTTTGTCTTTTTCAACACAAATATCACCATCTCAATTCAAGATTTACTCCAAACACATCAGCAACACCAACTTTAACGCCCTTTTTACTTGCAGTTAATGTTGCCCCTGCAGCCATCCAATTTAAACCTAATGTAATGTCTAGATCACCTAGTTTCAATGTCGCAGAAGGAGACCAAAAAGATACCATTGCTGAAGCTTCAATTCCATCTGTTGACACACCAGCAGCAGCTTCTGCTGTCCCCATATCAAATAAGGAAAGTTCAAAGTGCTCCCATTCCCAACCACCTGTCATTGCTGAAAAGCTATGTTTACCAGCACTTAGCCCCCAACTATTAGAATCTGGAGAATATCCTAACACTGGACTGCTTTCCTGCTCATAAGCAAATACTTGACTATGAAAAGGACCGTCATATATTTTTCCCCTTTGATCATCATACAATGAATATGTTCCATCATCATTATAATAATCTTTAAGAGCAGGATAAGGGCCGTATTGATCAGGATATTCCATGTAGACATCCTGTGGCATTGCTTCTATACTTGTTGGAGGTAGATATTCTGCTGGATTAGAAACATCATAATTATATATGTTATAAGACGAGTTCCATTCTTGTGCCCATTCCGGAATATATTTGTTTCCACTTGGATCAATTAAAAAAATAGGATTATTACAACAGTATGTATAAAGATTCAAACTCAAAGGGTCTGTATTTTTACCTGTATAACTATCCCTTGAAATAAACCGTCCAATAGAAGCCTGATAGTATCTTGCTCTGAGGTAGATTGTTCCGGTTTCTGTATCGAAATACTCACCGCAGAATCGGAATACATTTACATCTCCTGTGTCCGGATTTATCTCCACGCCAAACGCATCATACGTATACGACTTCGCAACCGCACCAGTTTCATCGGTCAGGTTCACAATATCGCCATGGGCATTCTGCGTATAGTACTGATAATCCGTCTTGACATTGCCGCTCTGCTTGCTGAATTTCGCCAGCAGATTTGTACCACGAACATAAACCTCAGCGCTGTACCAGTCGCTGTCATCCATGTCCACAACAATCTGCTTGTTGCCGTCCCAGATATGATTGATTGTCTTGCCGTCGACTGTCTTACTCGTCCGCAGTCCATCTGCGTTATATTTATAACTCGCTGTTGTCTCTCCATCGGTAAATCCGATCAGCTGATTCAAACCGTCATAAGTATTTATCTCTGTCTTACTCTCTGCGGTTTTTGTGATCTGATTTCCGTTGGCATCATAGGAATATACCGTTTCTTTTGTACCGGTGTCTGCGGTAGAGTTGGTAATCAGCTCTGTGGGGCTGGCTGCCAGTCCATTGGCAGTTGTAGCACTGGAAGTTTCCTCGACTGTCTTGGTTTCCTTTTGCAGCAAGGCGGTATAATTACCGTTTGCATCATTGTAATCATAAACAGTCTCATATTCTTCCGTACCAGTAGCCGTCATCTTGGAACGGTTGCCGTAGTCATCATACTCATACGCATAGGTGTCCATTGTTGTGCCATTGGAAACTGATTCTTCCGTCAGCCGTTTCAACCCATCATACTCGTAGGATGTTGTCTCTATTATACCACTTTCATTGCGTACTTTGCAAGCATCTGAACCATCTAAATAGTACGAATATTCATAACTGGATATGTCGGAGTTTCCAGACTTGGTAACAAGTTTTGTCACCTTGTTGCATCCATTATAAGAATAGGTCGATACCACACCATTTGCAAGTGTTTCAGAAACCTTATTGCCATTTGCATCATAGGTATAAGTTGCAGTCAAATTACCGCTTTCCTTTACCTGAGCAATACGCATTTCAGCATCGTATTCATATTGCGTGGAGGAATACATTGTTTGATGATTAATACCAACCAGCTGCTCCTTCGCATACTGAGATACACCCTCGTAGAAATAGCCCTTAAAAGATTTTGGGCTAAGTTCCTGATAAACACGTCCCAAGGAATCGTACTGATAACTTGTCTGTACACCATTGGCAGTTTTACTCCGCACTCTTCCCATATTGTCGTAAACATAAGATTTCGATACATTTTTGGAAGTATCACTGCAAACAGTATTTGCTGTCAACACACGATTCAGAGCGTCATAGGTGTTGGTCGTCACATTGCCGTTGGCATCAGTTGATGTCAGCACATTGCCATTCAGATCATAGGTTGTTGCACCAGAGTTATAGCCTGTGCTGTCAGTCGTTCTTACCAAATGTCCCCACGCATCATATTCATAATTCGTGGTCATGTAGTCAGAATCATTTGCACTGTTCAGACCGGTTTCCATCTTGGTTTGAATACCGCCATTGTTGTAGAAATACTTGGTGATATTCTTTTCAGAAGATCCTGTTCCGCTGAGTGTTACCTGTGTCAGCAACCCCTGTGCATTGTACTGATTTTCAGTTACACTATACTTTACTGTATCCGAATCCTGCTTTTGAACAGTTTGCTTTGCCAGCGTTACATTGCCATTCTTGTCATACTGATTTTCCGTTACAGAGTAGTTGACAGAACCATCTGATTTAGTGTTGAACGGTGTGTAAGTCTTAGTAACCTTGTTCAGATAACCGTATTCATATTTCGTGATGTTGCCCAATGCATCTGTCTGACGAGCAAGCTGCCCGTTGGCATAGTATGCACTAGTCCGCTTAGTTTCACCATTTGTTTTTTCGTAAATTGTATGTTCCTTGATATCGGTCAGCGTTTCGGAAATAACCTGTTTGTCCTCGGTAATGTAGGTTGTTTTGGTTGTTTTCAGTCCCTTACAGGAGTGAGAAGCTGATGTATCAAGAGCCGTATAAATGTCGAAATTGTACCCTGCAAATTCATAGGATGTTGCAGTAAGAATCTGCTTGATTCCGTTTTCGCCTGCTTGGAAATAGGTTGCCTTTTCTCTTTGAAGACCATCATACGCCGTCAGATTCATTGTGCCGTCTGGATTGGTTTTCTTGATTACCTGTCCATACGCATCATACACATAAGAGGTAACATTACCTTCTGCATTTGTTTCTGATTTTTTGTTTCCGTCCGGATAATAAGTTGTCAAGCTGCCGTGGCTCTTATCCGCAGAATAATTCGGTGTATACTCCGCAGTTTTGCGGCTCAGCAAATCATATTCTGCAACGGTAGTCGCCGGTGTGCTTCCCGTTCCGTAATCTCTAGTAACTGTAACATTGTTGAACTTATCGTACTCATATTCCTTTACAGAATAAAGATTTTTGGAAATGTCAAAACTGGTGGTTTCCTTTGACACTTGAAGTTGTGCATTATACTCATAAGAAACTGTATTTACAACAGTATTTCCATCCTTCAGTGTCTTGGATTTTACCAGTCCTTTTCCAACGCCATCCTTGTAGTAATCATACTCAGTTACATTACCTTCGGGGTCGGTTGTAGCACGAATCAACCCTGCAATTCCACTCACATAACTATCAGCATAATATTCATGACTCGTGATTGCATAACTTGCCTCATTCGCTGCAAGATACTTCACTGGATCAAAATTGTCTGCTGTAACTGTATTGATATCAGTTTGAGATAATGGATGCAGACTGGTTGCTTCTTTCAAAAGCCGAGTTCCATTCGAATCATATGCTTTGATAGTTGCATTCCCAGATTCGTCAACTTCTGCAATAACACTGTTTTTATCATTGTAATTGGCAAGTGTGTATGTGCCATCTGCATTGGTGGTCTTGATGACATTGCCATTCGCATCACGGTCGTACTTTGTCGTATTACCCATGATGTCAACGCTTTCAGACATTTCGTCATACTTGTTTTCGTCATCAATCATGTTATAGGTGATTTTATCTACGTCGTATGTTTGACCATCAGTTTCAACAGTATTTGTCTTGACGGCATATTTTTCATCATAATCATATGTAAAAGTCTTGATAAGCGTATCGCCATCATACTCTTTCAGTCCTGTTTGTTTCTGTACTTTATCATAGGTATACACCTGTTTCAGACCAGATGCATTGGTCAGCCAGTTCACAGAACCATTCTCGTTGTACACGATCTGGTCTGTCATTTCATCGTAGCAGTTGGTGATTTTGCAAAGTCTGCCGTTCCCATCATACTCATATGTTTCAGTACCGCCAGAAACGCTGGTTGCTGATACCAACTGGAAATCATTGTTGTATTCGTAAGTGACAGTACGTTCTGCTGTGGTATCTTCTATTTTTGTAATGCGAGAATGTTCTTTATTGCCATTGTAAGTAATCGTGTAAGTTCTGCCTGTGGAATCCGTTACAATTCTCTGGTTGTTGGACATGGAAGAGATGGTCAGAATATTGCCCTCTGCATCCTTGACCCAATCCAGTTCGCCGTCTGCATTGAAGTGATACTGAGACTGAGCGGCATTTGTGATGGTGTATTCATTGCCGGACTTTGTCATGGTGCTGTGTGCATTCAGGCACTCAAATCCGCCGTTTCCATCATCCTTGAATGTGGTGTTAGATCCATCTGGAAGAACTACCTGATAGTAACCCTGTGCCGGAATTACGATCTTACTCACATCGATATTGAAATCCCAGCCAATACCAAAGCTGCCTTCCTCATCACTCATGGAATTGTAAGTGCGGACAAAATCGGAAGTGACACCAGGAGAAGTTACGCTCAAATCTGTAAAAGATTTTGTGTAATTGCCAGTTGCAATATGGACACCATCGCCAATCTCCCAGCCCTTACGGTAGAGGGTGTAATCCGGAATATCATACGGGCGGAACCATGGTCTGAACCAGTAGTTTTCTTCTGTGAAATCATTCAGGAAATAAATACCCTGGCAATAACCTTCTTCATCCACATAGCCAAAATTAAACGTGCGCTCTGTATTCAGCGAACCATCTTCATTGTTAATGTAGGTTTCACAGTTGTCCCAAAGAACAGTCTGTTTGCCGCCTGCATAACCAAAATAAATTGTCTGTGTACCAGAAGAATAGATAGACTTATCGCCGGAAGCTTCGTTTACTTCCCATGTTGGTCCGAGGAACCAGATATTTCCGGCTGTCCATTTGCCTTCCATGTCAGTCAATGTGATGTATGTCCAGTTTCCACCGACCATCAAGGTATCATCGCTATTGGTCAACTCAATTGTATCATAGCAGTTTGCCTGACCAAAATCAAAGCAGTTGCCAATGGCAACCATACCGCCGTTCAGATTCATCAGCTGACCGGTATTACCACCCCAGCCATCCGGCGATGCGGTACGAAATACCAGATTATTCTCAATCAGAAGTGCTCCTCCGTTAATATCCAATGTTGCGCCGTTTCCAGACCAGAATTGCGGCATATCGGTTGTGAAGGACATACAATCTGCAACATAAAGAGCGCAGCCGTTCAGGTCAAAATTGGTATCATGAAGATTGAAACTGTAGGGGAACATACCGTCTGACAGCATTGTCAGATTTCTCTTAAATGCATGATCCCAGTCCAAACTTCCGGTTTCTGGTTGAGCATCTGAAAACCAATTAATATCGAAATCGTCAATGATGCCACTGTTGTCCTTATCCATGTATTCATAGTAATTGCTGGAGCGATCTCTCAATTTAATTTGTTCATTTATTTTGTCAATGCCTTCATTGTAGTCCTCTGCATCTACCTTTCCATCATTTGTATAGTAATGGTTATAGACAAATGCAGGGGACTCGTAATCCCGTGCTGATTTAACAATGCTGGCAAAATCAGCCAGTTCCGCCTCTGTTGCACCTGTATCTTTCTGTTTTAACTGTAAGTCATAGTAGTTAATAACTCCGTTATTATCCAAGTCATATTGATATATATCCAACTGGTTCATATCATAGAACTCATTTTCATCGAGTTCTTCATACAATCTATAAAAATAATCCCAATCGGCATCGCCTACAATCCCATCTCCATCATGATCCATACTTGGATTAAATCCAGGATCACCACGATAAGCGCCGTAGCAGCTTTGCACATATGCCAAATCGCTGCTATTGATTACATCGTCGCTCCATTGGTTTGCATTGTCCTCATTCCATATCGTATCACCGGGCACAAGTGTTACCGTATCCAGCGAATCACCAGAGCCAATCTGGAACGAACCTGTTCCGAAGTCCTTCAGGTAAAACGGCAGATAACCATCGCACTCAAACTTCACATGATGCACGCCGGAGCCAGTTACAGTTGCAGTGTATTCTTCGCCTTCGGAAACCTCCCAGCTTTCAATTTCATTCCAATCTCCGTCAAAAATACGCACATAAATCGGTGTATTGTCGGAAGCAGCATGACCGTTTACTGTACCTTTCTGTACTTTACCGGTAATAGTTAAGGCAGATGTATCCTGAACGCCTGTTGCTTCTTTCAAATACTGAATATATGATTTTGCAGTGAAATCCCATGTAAAATCAGATGCAGACTCAGTTTCAGCTTCAACCTGTGCTTCTGTTCGGCTGCTATACGTCATGATATTCTGCTCAACCGATTCCGGCAGCTCAAAATAATCTACCTCGCCAAGTCCCTTTGTCGCTTCTTCAAATTCTTCCGCCAACTGATCAGCATTTTTCATGCCTTCAATTGCTTCTGCTGCAGAAGCGATAGTATCCGCGTGCAGAATGCCTTGAGATGCACCGTCACCAAAAACCATGATTTGTCCGACAAACATGAGAGACATGACTCCGGCTAATGTGCGTGTTAACTTTTTAGCCATCAATATCCTCCTTTTTAATTTTCATGTTATATACTTTTTTCGACAACCCATGTTTCAAAAAATGCAAGATTTTATACCCAAAGTATAGATATAAAGCCTTGCATTTTACGTTCATATAGTTGTTGTTTTTCTTTTATGATTCATCGCAACACCGATGATAATCATCCATGCTTCTGTAGACAATCCCAGTACAATTGTTGCGGCAATCTGTTCTTTCAAAAAGATTAAAGAGAATATGCTAGCCGCCGCTTCAATTCCCAGAACAATTCTTGTTCGCTTACGATACACGTATTGTTCTGTATCATCTAATGGATTATTTTCCGTTTCCACCGGAGCCAGAATCCAGATGACAATACTTGCAACCACAAGTAAAATAACGGATGCAATCGGATTAATTGGAATCCACTTAATTACCGCAAGCAAAATCGCAATCATGATGGTAGAATTGATATAGCATCGAAAGGGACTGTCTGCATGATGACCACCAGCGCTGATCCGAATTGGTATGTATGCTGCATTTAACAACATGCAGAGAAGAAGCTTTTGAAACAATATGCCCAACAATAACGTCGTTATCACGTTCAGAAGCAGCATCATGCCCTGAAAAAATCCGTACACGTACACGTCTGCATCTGCTTCGGAAATAATTCCAGCACAGATTAATTTCCCTGCAAACCTTTTAGACAAATGTTCCAGCATCAGAATTTACGTAGCTTCTTTACAGACTTCGGCATTTTCGGTTCATAGTCCCACCACATACAAGCCTGTCCGGCACTGATCTGCGAAGTTTTCTTTGCAGCCATAGCAACACCTGTCAGCAAACTTTTTTTCAAGCTTTTCTTCTCTCGCATTTTCATGACCTCCTGTTCATAATTTCAAGATATCTTGCACATGCAGTATACCATGCCTGATTTGGAAATACAAGAGATTTACGTCAAATGGTCGTTTTTTTACGTCAAATGGTCAAACGGACAAAAAAATACCGGCTTTCCTGCCGGCATTTCAAGATTTGATCGGAATCGTCACGGAAACCTGAAACAATTCTTCTTTCGTCCTGACGGATACCACACCATGGTATTTTTCCACAGTTTTCCGCACATTGGATAAGCCAATTCCCATATGATCCTTTTTGGTGGAATGCCATTGCCGCGGAGAAAGATCCGCTGCTGCCTGACAAGTATTTGTCATTCGTAGGGCAAGAAGTCCCATCTTCTGACACAAAACCACCTCAATTCGTTTTACCGAACGATCCAGTTCCATACACGCATCTATGGCATTATCCAGCAGATTAGAAAAAATTGTCGTGGTATCCATATCGGACAAAAATTCCATGGGAAAATCCTCAATTTCCAGACTGAGCTGAATCGCCTCTTGTTCACAGCGCCGAGCGGCTGTATTCAGGATTATCTCTAAAATTGCATTCTGATTCCGAATTCTCGGCTGTAGTTGCTTCGCCGCCGCGGACAGATCGGAAAGATATTGTTCCCCATCCCGTGTGGATTTTCCCGCGATCCATGCCTGTAAGGCTGTAATGTGACGGTTGATATCGTGCGCCGTTTCACATGTCTGCTGATAGAGCTTCTGTAATTCCCGGTACATTTGCAGCTGGAGCTGCTGATGCTGCTGCATCAGGTCAGTCTGACGTTCTTTCTCCCGCATTTGAGAAATTTTATGGAATATATAAATAATATACAAATCCAGTCCTAAGAATCCCGCTAAAAACAACAGCATAGCCCAACCGGAGGATTTTTCCTGTGCTGTAGCAGAAAAATATGCAAAAATCCCAACTTCAAACAGCACCACCAGCACATAGAACATGACCTCGTGCCACCGGATCTTAAATTGTTCCTTGGAACGAATCAAAATCTTTGCAATTCTTGTAAGGACGATCTGGAGAATCCAGTTCCAGATATGATGTTGCCAGACAAGCGCTGTAGTTCCTAATGTTATTGAAATTGTATTTTGGTGAAATGCTGATACAACAATAACACCCAGTGCATCTGCACTTAATGTGAGCATTGCAAATAACGCTGTATACATAAATAAAGCAGCTTTATTGCAAGAAAACAACAGCCAAATTATTAGCAAAATAATGCAGCATCCTGAGATAAAATTCAGTGGTGAAATCTGTAAATACACAATTAAAGCTTTTGAAATCACTGCTGCTGTGATCAGCAAGATTCGTTTTACCATGTGGGTGGAACGAACAGGATATTTCCCATATAATAAATAAAAGCAAAGAACGACATTCAAAAGTAAAGTCACACAATCTAAAATATACTGCATAGTTAAAAATCTCCATTTGTCATATAACGATTTAACGCATCAAATACTTCTCCATATCTTCTGCGAGAAATCAGAATCACATCGTCATTTTCCATGACGAGCTTTTTATTTTTTCCGTCAATCTCCCGAATATGCTGGATGTTTACCAAAAAACTCGGATTCGGCATCAGAAAGTAATCGTGGTTTATAATACCATATACATTTGTGATACTGTCTTTGATGATATAATATTCTTTTCGCATTTGCACCCGAACCGTGCGATCCTGCACATAGCAAAAATAATAAATATCAGACATTTCTACATATTTACAGGAGTTCTCTGTTGACAGCTGAAAATATTCCTTGGGCATCGCATTTGTAATGCTGCGCTGGAAACTAAGATACTCATCCAGCACTTGAAAAATTGCAACTTTCT
Source organism: Ruminococcus callidus ATCC 27760 (assembly GCF_000468015.1). Lineage (GTDB taxonomy): Bacteria > Bacillota > Clostridia > Oscillospirales > Ruminococcaceae > Ruminococcus_C > Ruminococcus_C callidus. The sequence goes on from NZ_KI260355.1 coordinate 55,130, forward strand.
CCGTCGGTTTTGTCAGATATGCAAAAGGGTGAATTGTCATTGCCTTCTGGATATAGCTGTCGTAGGATGTGATATAGATCAGCGCAACCCACTTATTCCAGGCACGCAGTCGTTGCGCGGTTTCAATCCCATTAATGCCATTCATCTGAATATCCAGAAATGCGACATCGATCGGGATATTACATGACAATAGATCTTCACCACAAAAAAATGGAAAAATCCGGTATTCCAGATTTCTTTCCTGAAAAAAAACTGACACACAGGTTGAGAGCATTACAACCTGTTCTTTTTCATCATCCACAATAGCAATCCGAATCATTTTGTATCTGCCCCTCTTTCTTTTTACAAATCATACCACAAAATCAACCAAAAATCAAGCTGTATAAACAAATTCCAGCATGGTATAATATTTAAAAAGAAAAGGACAAGCTTTCGTCAATTCCGCCCATACATGGATAAAACAAGAAAATACATAGAAACCACGTTGCTTTCAAAACAAATACTGACAAGAATCTGACGGCAAATAAATTTATGCTGACAAACAAAGTCTGCTTACATAACTCCGCTTCATCTGCATGGAAGAATGCACATAACGGTTCAAAGTAATGCTGGCGTCCGCGTGCCCCAGCAGTTCACTGAGTGTCTTTGGATCGAAACCGTTTGCAATACAAACCGTGGCATAGGTATGTCGAAGCAAATGAAACGGTACATTCCGCAGCTGACAAGCTTTCAAAACCGCCTTAAAGCGATATTGCATCGTTCTCGGTTCTTCAGGCTTTGCCGTGCCAGAAAGCAAAAACAGCTTGCTATCTTTTTTCTGCTGTGATAATAAATCCAGCAAAAATGCCGGAATCGGTACAGTTCTAATTGATGTTATGCTCTTTGGAGAACCGATAATCACCTCGGAACTGCCACGCTTGTTGATTCGCTGAACAGTTCTTTTCACGGAAAGCGTTCCGTTTTCAAAATCAATATCGCCCCAAGTCAGGCCGCATAGTTCTCCCACACGCAAACCTGTGAACAGACACAGCAGAATCCCTAAGTTTGTTCTGGTAAGGTTGTGCAAAAGATATTGTTCCAGCTGTCTTCGCTCTGCCGCATTCAGCACATCCAATTGTTTCTTCTCCGCCTTGGGCATAGTGAAATTTGTAGATTTTACGTTGTATTCCTGCACTGCATACTGCTCGATACTGCGATACACACGCATCATATCCCGTACTGTCTTTGCTGACAATCCCCCTTGTCCATTCAGCCGACCGAATTGCATCTTGCTTTGAATAAAGCTGTTTAATTTTTGCGTGGTCAGGCTGGAAAAATATTCGCCGCCCAGTGTCGGCAGAATGTGCTTTGCAACGATATTTGCGTAATTCGCATAGCTTGCCGGCTTCACACGCAGCTTTGCCGCTGCAAGCCATTGTTCTGCCGCATCCCGAACCGTAAGTTTTAAGTTGGAAACTGTCCGCTCTTGACGAACAGTGTAGAACTGTGTCATTTTTTCTTTCACACCAGATAGTGTGCGGTCATAGACAGATTTGTACTTCAGTTTTCCGTCTTCTTTATAACCAATTGGTACACGACCTTCGTAGCGTCCATCTTTGCGTTTGTAAATATTACTTCCTTTTCGAGCCATAAAGCAAAACCTCCTGACAATTTTTCAGACGGCGAAACCGTCCGATTCTAACGTGAAAAACAGCTTTTCGTTGCCCTGTTCACAAAAAAATTTGGAAAACCTCTTTACATTTCCTCAGAATGTGGTATAATAATAGCAAAAACCGCATGATCTTGTCCCGAAAAACGTGACGTAAATGGGCGGAATTGACGAAAAAATAAGGCGTACTGAAATCAAAAACAGTACGCCTCATATATTTTCCTCTTTGCTATAAAACTATCTTCTATTTTCTACTTCACATTCCCATGGCATCATGACACGGGGCATATGGCACTTAATAAGACTGCTCCTGTGTTTGCGTGCGTTCTTCCTTCATGCCAAGTGCCTGTTTTTTCTCCTGCATCATTCGGCGAAGCTTTTTATCCACGGATATTCTGCCGGATTGAAATTTCTGATTGTAGTCCTCAGAAAGACACCTACTGAGATTTACAAACAAGCTGAAAATCGTATTTGTCAACATTTCGGACTGATACTGTTCCATATTATCAAGTATATTTTGCGCATATCCGTTGCCCCGTTCAGCAGAAAATGTGAGAAATTGCAACGCTTTTTCCCGATTCTGCGGAACTTCTTCACAGCCAAATAAATAGATTTTTCCCAACCAGTAACTTGCCCACGTATTCATATTCGAACACTTTTCAAAATACGAAACGGCACACTGCACATCACGCTTTTCCTCTGTCAGATATAACTTGCCTAGCGCGTAAAAAGCATACTCGTTCTCATCCGCCGCAATCAGATATTTTTCCGCTTTATCCAGATTCTGTGTAGTTATTTTGCCGTCCAGATAGAGTTTTCCAAGCTTGTAACAAGACAGCGTATCACCGCTGTCCGCACATTCCGTCAGCACGAAAATACCCTTGTCAACGTCCTGTTCCAAAAACTCGCCGCTGATATATTCCAGTGCAATAATTCGTTTCGCATAAACATTTCCGTGTGCTGCAGACTGCTGAAAATATGTAATTGCTTTCGGCATGTCCACGTCTGTTCCCAAACCTTTCATATACATCCTACCAATCTGATACTGCAAAAGTGGCTTGATCTTTTTCGATTTCGGTTCAATCAATAAAAATCCCTGCAACGCTTCCTGATAAAGTGCAACCGATTTTTCCACATCCTTTTTGCCCAGCTTTTCAGATGTATACAGCTTTCCCAATTCAAACATCACAAGCACATTTCCGGACTTAGTCTCTGACAGCAAAAGCTGTTCCGCTTTTTGAAAATCCTCAGTCTTTGACTGTTTGTCATAAATGATTTTGCAAGCCGTTTTATAGTTGTCGCTCCACTTTAGATAATATTGATTTTCTGAATCAATAGGTTCCTCATCAATTTGCGGCAGAATCTCCATTTCCACAAAATGCTCTGGTAGTTCTGGTTCTACAACTGACATTTCTTCAGCAGGGAATTGCATCTGCAAAACTTGCTGAATAATCATGTTCCGCACAGGCTGAAAGACCTTGTTCTCCCATAGCAAAGGGAATTCCTTTTCCTTCTGCGTATAGGTTTTGTACTTCTGCCGTTCAAGTTCACACCACTTCTCGTACAGTTCAGATATATTTTTCTCCTGCGACAGAATTCTGAAAATCTCATCCACCGTTTTCTTGACTTCCGGCTTGAGATAACCGTAAACTTTTTTGCCTTTTGTGTTATCAAGTTGATTTTTCAAAGTAAGGATAAGATTTTCAAGGTTTGCATTATGAAAATGATTCTCCGCAATCTGCTTCACCAACTGTTCGACATACTTTTTAGACTCCATTTTCAATTCATCACGCCGAAGCGTCTGCTCCTGATAGATCGACTGCAATTCATCATGAAAAATATCATTTGCAAATACAGAACGTATTTTATCAATGCCTTGCTTCGTCAAAAATCCCTGCTTCGAATTTGTGGAATAAACAATCAGATGTATATGCGGATGATGCGTGGTATCGTGAAATGCGCCGTACCATTTCAGATTGCACAGCGGAATTATCGTCTGCTCCGCAATGTCAGCAATGTGCCGCATGACAAGCTCACGCCAACGGTCAGAGTTGTCATAACCCAGCCGAATCGCATCTTCACGGCGTAATGAGACAACGTGCGACCACACATTTCCGGGATGATTCGCAACTTCCTCTGCAACCTGATCAAGCACAATCGGCTCATTGCTTTCATTAAAAAGTCCATGTTCGCCACGCTTTTCCACGCCGGGTCGCATCGCCATGTAGCCGACAAAATTCTGACGGTTGCCAATCACATCCGCATTGCGCTCAATAATTATGCTAATCAGTTCAGACGCATTTTCAGCTGTAGGATTATTTTTGTAATCCTCAAATTCCAAATATTTTTTTGATTCTGGAAAATCATTGAGCAGTTCATTCAGTAGCTTTTTCTGATTCTCCGTAGAATATTTTTTACTCTGCTCACGAACTTCAACCGACTCACGAGTCGCAATATATTTCGTATAATTCTTCCGTTGAGATTTTGTTTTTGCAGTACCACTTTTCAGATATCGGCTTGTAACAATTAATAACGACATTAGTCACCGCTCCTTTGATAGCGAACCGCTTTTTCAAAATTGATAATGCCATTGATGCGTTTCACTTCATCCACACACATGATACGAAGCTTTTTCAAAGTTTCGTCATCAATTTCATTGATTGCCGCAAGCATATGTGTTAGTGCACCAACTTCCACTGCCAACTTAAAAAGAGCACGGGAAAGTTTTTGCTCGCTGCCCTTCACAATACCCTCTGTAATCACAGCAAGCTGCGGAGCAATAAACTCTGTAGCAGTACTTTCTTTGTTCAGAAGATAACCACAGTAAAACCGAATTGCCTTTTCCATAAACTCCGTTTTGGAACGACAGTTGTCGGTCTCATACAGCATATTCACCTTTTCCATCGTGTCTGAAAAAATGTACAAAGGAAACTTAAGCTTTTCTGATGCGACATTATCAAAAAGTGCTGAATCTTCGGCACTTTTTCTCTTTTTTTGCAAATCTGACTCCATGATCTTTGAAACCCTCCGTTTCTGACTCCATTCCTACAAGATTTTGTAACTCTCGCAGAATCGGCGAGCTTTGCTCGTCCGATGTGATTGTTTTGGCGGCTTGACGCCAAAACTTTAACCTGCAATAAAATAAATGACCCACAAACCCACCCGAAATCATCTAATTTCTACCATTCTCAAACTCTGCGATAAATGCCCCAAATTCGCTCCGACTACATTTAGGGTAAACTTATTCCACCGACCGCCGAATCTCGTCACACGGTGGCACACGGTGCGAACTGCGGCGAATTACTGCTCCGACTGATTTTCACTTTCCACAGGAGCAGTCAGTTTTGTCCTGCGGGACGGCTTTTTTGATGCGGTCAACTCGATAAACTCACGCACATTGGAGGGGACATATTTCTGATAAAGCTGCTCTGCAAACTTTTCAAGTTCCTCCGACAGCTTCATATTTTTCTGCCCCAGATACATCTCCAGCGCAGACAATTTTTCAGAATCAACGCTTACTGTGACTGATTTTTTCATAAGCTCAGACCTCCAATTTTCATTTCAAAATCTTCTTCCATGTCCTCCTCAAGTTGCTGCTCCGGCTGCATTGTCAGCACAGAATACAGGCTCTGACCCCTGCCGGAAATCACACCGTAAGATGTCACGGCACTGCCTGTTTGCTTCATAATCTGACTGCCAAAATCATAAAAATCTCCACTTTTCAGAAGAGAAATATCAAAATTGGTAGGCAGATTTTTCGCCAGATACGCCCGACCAAACTCACTGCAATCCCGAACAGACCGATCCCATTCATACTCAGGCAAATGCTCCATACACGCCAGCGCATCTGGAATCTCACGAATCCGTTTGCTGTCCATAACCGCTTTCAGCTTCACAAAATCATTGTGAGAAAGTTCCGACATCCGTTCTGCCAAGGCATTCAGTATGCCGATCTGATGCATATTTTTCAGACTGTCTGACGTAATCCACGGCAGTGATGACTGCAATTCACAGCAAGTCTGATCATAAACTTCAAGCAATATTTCCACATCACAGGGCAGGGAAATCCACCCTGCCTGCGCCGTATTCTGTGTATCCGGTGCAATCAGCAGACGAAAAAAACATTGCTCTGGTTCTCCAAATTCAAAATGAATGTCGGGCGGTTCGTAATCCGATGTCACACAATAATATCCATCCACAAACACACCGCCCTCACGTTCCTGCATGAGCTGACCGACTTTTTCACGGTCAAGCAATTCCAGAATCTCATCGGAACAGCCCTCCAATTCCGGCAGCAATTCGTTTTCAATGACCGTTTCGCCCAGTTCACGACAGTCCTCACAGGGATAAACCATTACAGAATCCAACCCGTAGGTCATCAAAAGCATGTCCTCAAAATCGCTTTCCGGATAAGTTTGCAGCAGACTTTTCATCGCTGCCATCTCTGTATCATCCAGATTTTCCAATCGCTCAACGAACAGATTCAGCCTGAAAATATCCGCCGTAAACTCCTTTTCACACAGCTCCGACGACAGATTCATGTTCCGAAAATCATAAATCTGAAACGTGACAGCTCTGGTTTCCGGTGGAATTTGTAGCTTGTCCAGTGCATCCTGCATTTCAAAAACGGTCATCGAGAACTCTGCTGATAACGCATACCCATTATTTTTCAAGTGTACTCTCATTTTCCTTTTCCTCCACATAACTGATGTACGGAATCTGTAGCCAGTGCGTCCAAGACCGTCCGACAAGCTTCGTTCTGGTCACGCCCCGCATCGTATTCATCGCTTCGATTACCTCGCCGTTTCCAATATAAATGCCGATATGTCCCTGATGCCATACCGCAAGTCCGGGCACTTCCGGAATGGTATCAATCGTGCCTTTGACAGTCGCCGCTTCAAACATACCATTTGCAGTCACGTCCATCATACCGTTGGAACCTACCACAATTTCGCCGGATTCTGCGTTATACCAACCGTATCCTTTGATCAGACCCACACAATCAGCAGTGCGTTTCCCCATCCAATTGGAACGAATGAAATCCATGTAGCTTGTGACCTGACCGCCGAACACAGACGCTCTGTCCTGCAGCAATGATTCCGTCAGCACGTTTCCGTAAGTGCCGTAGACATAACCCCATCCGTTTTCATGCGCCTGAATTGCCCACTGCACCAAGTCCAAATTGTTTTTCACAGCAGGGTCATATTCCTCAAACTGAATGTCATTGCTAAAACTCTTTTCCTCGCCGTACTGAATCCAAGGAATTTCAAACCAAGCCATCCAGTTCCCCTCCGAAATAGGCTCTTTTACCACACCGTCCGCAATGGATTTGGCGTACACAACATAGCTATCACCGACAAAAATGCCGATGATATTGTCGCAGATCACCACCGTTCCGACCGTTTTGGGAAGCGTGTCCATACTGCCTTTTACAGATGCAGATTGATACAGTTCCTGCACCGTTTCACTGTACCCCTCTACTGTAATCTCTCGGCTTTCTGCATCGTACCAGAGATACGACCGCAGCAGATTGTAATTGTCAACAGCCCTGCGGCTCCGCCACTTGTCACATTCTTCTGTAATCTCATCGGGATATTGCTCCTGCAAAGATTGATATAAATCTGCATACAGCACATTCCCATCGCTGTGTGGAACATATCCCCACTGGGTTTCATAGGCATTTTCTGCCCAGCGTGCCAGATCAATGTTGTTCTTCACATCCAAATTTAAGAACCAATTTTCATCAATGCTGACATTAGAAATTACAGCATAGGAACGCATAAATTCCGTATAATCAATGCCCAGTCCGTACTTCTGATTTAAGCTGTCAATCAGCTTTTTATCATCGCTTTCCTTGAAACAATCGGCGTATTCTGCAAAAAAATTCTCACCCTTTTGAACACTGTCAAAATAGGTGAGATAGAGCATCTGTGCTTTCACGATTTGATTTTTTAGGTTCAGTTTCGTCAGCGCATCCGCAATAGCTGTTCCGTCCGATTCCATCTGAGAAAGCTGCGACTGCTGCTGGGCAGAGAGATTCTGCACGTAGTCAGAATAATCGATGCTCTGGGTTTCCGCAGATGACAACTGATTTCCCATTGCCAGCAAAAGCATGACAGGCAGTAACACAATGGCGATTGCAATACCGATAATCGTACCAACCACTTTCCATGTCCGCTTATCCGTGGCAAGGTAGACAGCAATTTTTTTGGCAGCAGCAGCGACTGTGACGCTCATCTTCCCCCTGCCTTTCCAAACAGCTTTTCCTTGTAAACCGGCGCATGTACCTGAAGCAAATACCGCTCATTTCCACACCGATACAAACAAGGCCCTCTCTCCGGATATCGAATCAGCGAAAACTCCGACATTTCCAATTGCAAGGTGTCGATATACGCCTTTGGCTCGATGTTTCCAGCATTGAACAAGAACTGATGGGTTGGAATCGCAAACAGCGGTTTGGTCAACTCCCGTACCTCCGGAATCAAAAAATCATCCACATTCTGACTTGCGATCACCATCGCCGACTCCTTTTTGCGCACACGCTTCATGGCATTACGGATGTACTCGATGGCTGTTAAATTTGTGAGGAACAAATACAATTCGTCAATTGCTGCAACGGTATTTCCAACCCCCAAAAGCTGATTGCTCATATAGCTGAGAATGTTAAACAACAGCGTATCTTTCAGCCGTTTGTTGGTATCCATCAAACCTTTCACGCCGAAGCACAGAAACTGCGAATCCTTAATGTTCGTATGCCCATTAAAGTATTTCGACTCCGCACCTTTACACATAGAGTGCAGTCCCAGGCAAATATTCTGCAAAGTTTCCTCTGTGTATAAGTGCTTTTTCTCATGATCAAAGATCATAAACTCTTTTTCAATGAGATCATATAAATCCTGCATCACCGGATAATCCGTTGGTTTCAGCTTGTTAAAATCCGTCAGATCGTCAATGTCAAAAATCGCATACAGCTTCATCAGCATAATTTCAATGGTGTCGATCTCACTGTCGGAAAAGCCCTTGTAAGCTCGGAAAAAGTCCTTGAGATAAGAGATATGCTGACTAAGCCTTGTCACTTTCCGGAACGGCTCCGGTGAAGTTTCATCACGCTCTGCTTCGCCAAAACTTTTTGGTTCCAGTGGGTTGATCATATATTCTCCCGACATGAAATCCAGATAAGTGCCGCCAAGATTGTTCGTCAGATCAGCATATTCCTGTTCTGCATCCAGAATAATCACACTTTTCCCGGATTCACGCAGATTTGTCAACAACAGTTTCATAAGATAAGATTTCCCCTGACCGCTGTTGCCCAGAATCAGCACGTTTGCGTTGGTTTTATCATCACTGCGCTTGTCAAAATCTACCAGAATGTTCGTGCCAAACTTATCCCGACCGATATAAAAACCTTTTTCATCCGTTTTGCCGGAATAATTCAGCGGATAGAGATTTGCCACAGAACTCGCCGGAAGCACACGTTCATACAGGCTTCCAAACGCATTGTATCCAAAGGGCAAAGCCGAAAGCATGCCCTCTTTTTGACGCAGAATCAACCTGTCTACTGTAATTTTGGAACGTGTCAATTCCATTAAAATATCCGATTGCAGTTCTTTCAGCTTGTCCTCAGAATTCGCCTTTAATTCGATAAAGACAGCACAGTGCAGCAGCGGTTCTTTGTTTCGTCTCAGGTCAGCAATCAGCTGCACCACATCCTGCAAATTGCTCTCCGCTGTCAGGGATTCCGTCACGTCGTTGGTGGTGGACATCAGTTTGTTCCGTCGCGTGGCGTGCTGAATGATCTGCCGCTGCTCCGCACTGTCCACAAGTCTGTTGTAAATGCGGAGCGTCACAGAATTCCTGTCTGCAAGGTGTGCCAGAATCGCTTGCTCTTCGGTTGTGGTTGGCCATTCCCGCACTGCCCACACACATTTACAGCTGTTTCCACAAATAAAATGATCGGTGAAAAATCTGACCGTACTGGGGACGATACGGTCAAAAAATTCCTGAATCCGAATTTCTTCCGCCTGTTCTTGCGTGAGCATTTTCTTCTTTTTCTGAAACATTTTCAATTTCAATACCTCCGTTTTTACGCTGTCTCTAAGTAATTTTCTCCCTCAATATCGGAAATTTCCTCTCCGTGCATGGACGCTTCCAAATAAATCGCCAGCATCCGCTTGACGTCAGATTTTCCCATGCGCCGCACGTCAAATCCATGCTCCGAAATTACTTTGGCTGTGCGGTTGATCTGCTGAAATATCTGTTCCTCCTTCTTGTCCCTAAAACGAATGCAAAACAGAAACTGCCTTGCCGTAGACATCTCAACCTGAATATCGTCCAGAAATGCCGCATCCTGTTTCAACAGCTTTCTCACATTTGGATTTTCCTCAGATTTCAAGCGGTTCTTGATATGCACCTTGTTCCCGTCAAAACATTCACAACTGTCAAGACAAATGATTTCCAGTTCCGGGATCATGCTGAGCAGCATCATCAGATGATAGATTTTCACATCAATATTCTCAGCCGACAGCACAGAAATATTGGTGGGCTGCACACTGAAAAAAGCAAGTTCAGCCTTGTCCGTCTGCAAACTGTATTTACCGAATGTCCGCAGTCCAAACAGGTTCTGCGTTGATTTTTTATTCTTCATAATCATCCTCACTTCCAATAAAATAACTGCTGTGCGGTCACGAAAAACCGAAACGCACAGACCATGTAATCGATTACCGTCGTTTCCTCCAATCGAATGCTCAGAAATGCAAACACTGCCGTAATGGCAAAGGGCAGAAACGTCCATAGCTGCGTTAAAATTACTACTGACAGAATCAGTCCGAGACAAATCATCAGAAAGTCCCGAATACTCCAGAGCCACAGTCTGGAGGTCGCTTTCAAGTTTTGCGGATAAATATATGTTTTCATAATGCACCCCCTATGCCAATTTTCTTGCCACAAATTTTCCTACATGAATCGCAGAATTTACCGTATGGGTTACGCTCATCATGTTGACTCTCACAGAAGTATCCAACCCAAACTGCTGCGCAATTCTTGGCACTTCATTTGCTGCCAGCATGATGCCAAGTCCCAGCAGCATATTGGTCTGCCATGTCAGCAGCCCTAAGAACATCAGGCTTGTCTGCAAAAATGCCGTCAGACATAGGGCAAAGATCTGCTTACACCAGCCGTTGAAACCGTCGGAAAATCCTCTTGGAAGGGAGAACATATACAGACTTCCCACCGCAATCTGGCACAGCAAAATACCGCCCCGCTTGATGTTGGCAAAGAATAGCTTTACCACACAGTAGGCCAGCGCAATCATGGTCAGCAGTCCTAATAACCCTGAATATCCGCCCATATTTTTTAGCACCACTTCTGCCGTTGTGCCTAAATCTCCGCGAGTTGCACCGATAAATGAACCGATTAGATCTCCTGAAAATGTAGTTTGCAGCGTGATGCAAAACTTGTACATCTCCACTGGAACTTTCGTGAACAAGCTGACCGCCATAAAGCCTTTCAACACGTTCAGACAGGTACTCTGAATGTTTGCACGTCCGGTCTGATATTCGATTGCTGTATCAAATACTGCAACTACCAGCCCTGCGGCAAACAGCGTCCAACCAAACAGGGAAAACAGCTGCAAAAAAGCGCTCACCCAGGACTGGCTGAAAATATCCGCACCCATGCCATTCATCATACCAAAAAACTCAGCAACTGCGCCGTATATGGTGTTGAACAGCCACTCCAGCATCACGTCCCAGACGGCTTCAGAAATGGCAGTCCCTACATCGGAAAACTTATCGCCCACCCACGACAGTGCATCGCCGATCCAATCAAACATCGCCCACACTCCATTCTCTTAGTTTTTCTTCCGCCGATAACAGCCGCTTCATGTTCGCATACTGCCGGTTGGAACGGCAATAAAAACAGCGGCATTTCCGTTTGGTTTTCAGAAAATACCGCTTTGTAATACGATAACAGCTGCACATTTTTTCTGTATGCATTTCAACACTCCTTTAATTGATATAACGTAGAACTGCGTCCGCCGCTTGTTCGCCACCGCTTTTCACGAGTAATGAGTCCCGCAGTTTCCAGATCATTTAATGCACGAAACACCGTGGATTTCGACAAATGCAGATCTTCTGCAATCGTCCTGACGGACGGATAGCACTCCCTGTTTTTGTTTGCACGATTGGACAGATACATGTACACCGCAACTGCCCTGTGAGGCAGTCCATACTCATAAATTTCTCTTGCAAATTTCAGGTTTTACACACCTCCTGTCCTCGGAATTTTTCTTCGTTTTGGCGTTTCTTCTTCCAATTCTTCATCTTCTTCCGAAACTGTTTTTTTCATCTGCGGATACTGGATCTCCACTTCACGCATCAGTGCTTCCTTGCTCATGTAGGTGACAGTTCTTGCACCCCTGTCCTCCAAAATATACGGTTCTTCAAAGTAGATGCCCCACTTAAAGTACAGCTTCAGCGGCGAAATCATGGGATGCGTTCCCGTTTTCATGACAATAAACTGTCCCTTTGGCATAGATTTCAGCTCATCCACTGTGAGAAGCGGTCTGCCGATCATCTGGAGCGATTGGGATTTTTCTTTACCATGAGATACACTGCCTGACAAAACTGTCTGCTCTCCCAGCGCTTTCGATAACACTTCTGCACTCTGACTGTTTGGCGCAAATCCACCGAAAATGGTTAGCTGTGTGTTATCCGTGATGATTTCCTGCCCCTCTTTGCCGTAGTTTTTGTTCAGCTGCGCAAAGGACTGAATAATCGCTACAATGCTGATTCTTCTGGAACGGCTTGCGGAAAACATGGCTTCTGCGCCCTCGATTTTTGGAAAAGTGCCGAATTCATCACAATAAAACATTACCCTGTTCGGCAAGCGGCCGCCGTTCTCATCGGCAATCACAAGAATTTCTCTGTATAGTTGCTGAATAATCAGCGATACCATGAAATATTTGCTGACATCTTCCTCTGGAAGCACGATAAAGATTGCCGACTTTTCCTTGCAGAATTTTTCCGCATCCAATGCAGTACCAAAACACAGAATCTGCTCCATTTCCGAGTCGATAAAGCTGTTCAGACGGGACAGGGCTGTACTCATGACCGACAACATCGCTTGATCTGCAGAGTGCAATGCGGAACCTGCAAGCCACTTCGCCTTATGCTCATCCGGCAGCCGTTCCATCAAAGCCTTGAAGCCGCTTTTGGGTGCAGTTTTTTTGATGGATTGCTTTTCCCACACAGGTTCCAGCAAGTCCTGAATCATCTTGAAAACCGACACAATGTGGCGTTCGTTTTTCTCACCGAACTCGGCAAGAAGCAGAATTAATGAAGCAAGCAGACCCTCCGCTGCGTCGTAGAAAAAGGCGTTTGCACCGTAAGCTGCTGCGTCCCCTCCGCCGATACTGATAATGGTTTTCGCCGTGATTTTGGCGTACTTTTCGGCTTTTGCCTTTGCGGAAAGGTTGTGCTTATCGGACAGATAGATGTCCATATATTTGTTCACCAGATGCAGGATATTGTTTTCATCGGAGCGTGTGGGATTGCGTAAATCCAACACAGAAACATTGTAGTCGTAATACTTTTTCGCTATGCTGCCGCAGTTCCGAAAAACATCGCCCTTCGTGTCAGTTTGCAAAAAAGACATACCACTGGCGCAAGCAAATTCCAGATTGGGATACAAGAAAAAAGCGGTCTTTCCCACGCCAGCAGCGCCAATCATAAGGGTATGCACATCGCCCTCGTCAACAAGAGCAATCGTCTGTTTTCCATGAGATTTACAGCCGACTACTGTTCCCTGAACTGTTGGCAGATATCTGCCTTTTCGCCAGTTTTCCACATCAAATGGGACTTGGGTATACGTGTGTTTCACCTCTGATTTCGTAGCAAATCTGGCAGTACCATGCTGACCTTGCCCAACAGTTTTCCGCTTGATTCCATTGAGGGAATAGTTATTGGAACAGTATGCCAGTATTAGTAATAAAACAAAAATGACCGACATTGCAATAATGCCGATCAGTTGACTTTGTGTCATTTAGAACACCTCCGTGTTATCCATATTCCATGTGCAGCACCTCCGATGGCTCTTCGGTCTGCGTTTCTTCCTGCATGAGCTGCGGTGCAGACAATTCCTGTTCTACCTCACATTTCACAGCACAATCTGCAAGCTGATACAGCTGCTTTGCCGTCTGAATCATCTGTTCTTTGGTACGTGACTGCGTATACCGCAAATCACGCATGACCGACTGATAAGCGGATTTTAAGTTGTCCTGTTTTGCACACAGTTTTCCCTTGTCTGCATACGCTCTGTACTCGTCCGACAGCTTGATTTTCAACTTTTCAAACATCGTATTTTCAGCGCTTTTGCTAATAAAAAATGCCGATGCTACTAAGGCATATTCAGCAAGATATCGGTATTGTCCATTTTGAAATGTCTTGGAAATCCGGTTGAGCATTCTGTCAGGATTGCATTTGAAATATCGCAAATCTAACGCAATTTCCTGGTATTTTTCTTTACGGAAATGAGGAACAGCAGATAGGAACTCCACGCCGTGAAGTTGCTTCAAATCCTCATTAAAATCCTTATTCTTCGGAATAATTCTCGATACGCTTTCATATCCGTTCTCGTGAAGAATATCTGTTAAGCGTTCAGCAGCATCAATTCCTCCTGCATCGTTATCTGTGCAAAGTACAATTTCACTGAGATTGCAATGGTTTTTCAACGCTGTGAAAACCGCATTTTTGTACACACCGTTCATGGCAATGTAGCTATGCTTCTGCCAGTTTTCCGAATGCAATGTCAGGTAACTAAGCATATCTATAGGCGCCTCAAACACAAACAGTTTGCCTGACTCACCAAAGTGGGCAAAGCTGTATCTGGTGTCGGAACCCTCACAAGTAATTCGAAAAGCTTTCCCAAAGGAATTGGTAGAGCGCAGATGCGCCTGCCGGGGAGCGCCGTTTTCATCCATGCCCACAAACACTGCGTTATGATGTTCTGCATCCTCGTACAGCGTGTGCTATTTTGCAAAATGTGTGATAATTTCCGGCGAAATAAAGCGCTGCTTTATGAGGTAAGCATACACACGATGCATATTTTCATTGGCTTTCGGCAAGTGGAATTTCTTTATCTTTTTCTCCTGCACAGCCGCTTTCGGCGGACTGTGGGCAATGGGAGCAACACTTCTTCCAAGCAACTCGTTCATGGCAGTCTGAAAATCCATGCCATAGAAATATCGCATGAATTGGATGGCACCGCCGCCGACCTGATTCTTGTGATCGAACCAAGCTGCGCCGTGAATCATAATGCTGTCATGTTTCCCACTGCCGTCATAATAAATCAGCTTGTATTCTCGCCCAACTTTCTCTAATTTCTCGCCCCTCATGCGGAGAAATTCTGTCAAGTCCACGCTGTTCGCAAGCTGCTTTTCCTCCTCTGTGTATGGAATATACGGCATATTTGCATCCTTTCCTTAGAGTCCCACAATACTCCATAAATACAGCGGTGCAGTCAAAGAAAAGCTCAGGCAACCAAACAAAATCGCCGGAGCCGTCCATTCAAATTGTCCATGTTTGCGATAATCCATGTATGAAGTTGCGATCTTCACAAACAGCAAAATCGCCAGAATGACATCAACCACCGGGAACACCACATTGTTGACAATGGTCTTGATCTGTCCCTTGGCAGCATTCCAAGTGCTTTCCACTGCTCCGGCAACCTCACCATCTGCAAACGCCGTCAGGCTGCAAAGAAAAGCCAGCACAATAACAGAAACCGCCGCAATCATGATCTTTTTCGTTCTTTTACTCAATTTCATATATTCTCATCCTCCATGATTTTTCCAACCAAAACTGTCCGGGAAGAACTGTTTGCGCCAGTGCAAGTGGACAGCATCACAAGACGATCCGTATCGGCAATTTCAATGTCATCGTAAATTACCGCACGATTTACCGCCTCACTCATGACAGTCCGCCAGCTGGAATCCGTATTGTAAATTTCGCCTGTGTTTTCCGTTACATCCACTGCGAAAAAACACACGCAATATACATCATTTTCCGTGGTCAGCCAACCATAGCGGTGACTGTCAAAATATGTTCTGTCGGTGAAATTTATCACGTCCGCAAACATGGAACGGTTGCTCATATTGTGACCGTATAAAATATTGGAAACGCCCGAAAAATCAGCGTTACAGCGGTAATCCAAAAAGATGGAACCAGCATACAAATAACCGCCGTCTGCCCCATGATGCAAATAAAAGTCGTTATCCTCCGACTGCATGATGGGGTAATTGATGTGCGTATCCGGCACATAAATCCAGCCGATGGCGTTAGCATAATTTGCATTCATTTGCTGAATTTGCGCTGTCAGCATGTGCGTGGTTGCTGTAGCAACAACAGGTATGTTCCCGGTTTCAGCCACAGCTTCGTCCAACGTCTCGCATACCTCAGAATCCGGCGCATAATCCTTGACCTGATTCCACTCCATTTTCTGCGCAGCATCGCTTCCAAACAGCAAATACATTCCACCCCAGAAGAGAGCAGCTGCGGTCACAGCCAGCCCCATGCGGATTGCTTTTTTCTTATTCGTTTTCATGTTCCACCTCAACAAAATCCAGGCAGAAAGCGACGTTTTTATCAGCCTTTTCACTTCTGCGCTTCTTTTTTCTGCTGATGGCAAGTGCTGCGAAAATGATGACGCTTCCGGCAAGCATCAGATATGCCAGCGAATTCCGACCGCTGTCGCCGGTATTGGGCGTCGATTTTGTCACCGGAACCGCATCATCGTACATGACAACTTCCGTCACTGTGCCATCCGCATTCACCGTGAATTCCACATCATTTGCAATAGCGTAGCCGTCCGGTGCAATGACTTCATGCAATGCGTAGGTTTCACCAGCTTTGAGAACCGCCTCCAAATAATGCGGTTCTTTGGTTGAAGTCCATTCTTGTCGATAACCTGAAGCTTTGCGCCTGGAAGCTCCTCACCAGTGGTGATATCCTGCTTGGAAATCCGCACTTTTGTGGTGTCGTCAACCATAACAATCAGGGGATTACCATCTTCCGAAACAGCGATTGCGTCTACGTTTTCTACAGTAACATTGCCGTAAACGTCGACTGTAAAACTGATATCAGTTGCAATCACATAACCGTCCGGTGCAGCGATTTCTTTCAGCGTATAATCTCCGGCAGGAAGCTCCGTAGCAACATGGTTTTTGCCGTCGGAAGTCCATTTTTCAACCGTTTCTTCATCGCTGTTGATAAGCTCCATTTCTGCGCCGGAAAGTTCTTCTCCATACACATCCTGTTTGGAGATTTCAATGGTAATCGGCTTGTTTTCAGCTGTGATTCCCACAATTTCACCGTCCTCAGAAATTGTCATGAGATAGCCTTCCTCACTGAGAATGTAGCCTGTGGGAGCCTCAATTTCTTTGACAATATACTCGCCGTAGGGAACTTCATCAAATGCAAAATATCCGGTTTCGTCGGAGATTGCCGTCATAATTGCATTGCTTTCCACAAATTCTGTACAGTCTGTTTGGAACAATCCAAACAGTGCATTTTCCAGCGGTTCATCGGATTCATTCACTTTGATTCCTTCGATTTTTCCACGCTTCAGCTCATTTTCAAACTGACCGCAATCAATATTGACTGTTGTGACTTCCTGTCCCATATATTCAAAGTCCACAAGATACTTTTCGCCGTTCAAAACGTAATGCTCGTCTGTGGCAATTTCCTGCACATAATACTTGCCAAACGGGATTTTCTCTGCAATGACAGCCGTCATATTTTCATTCAGTGAGACATCTGCAATCAGACCGTCCGCAGGAATGACAGAGCCGTCAGCAGCAGCAATTTCTTCCGCTGCAAACAGCCCGAAGCGGACATTCACTGCGCTGTTTTCTGCCGAAATGCCGAAGGTTTCATCACTTTCCATAACCTTAGAAAGTGAGATCTCAACACCCTGATAATCATTGACAAATGACGTATTTACGGTATCCAGAACAGCGATTTCCTGCCCTGCGTATACAAGCTCCACAACCTGCGATTCACTGTTCAAAACATATCCGTAAGGCACAGTAATCTCCTTGACCTCATACTTTCCGAGGTAGAGCAAATCTGTTTCCGCATAGCCGTTTTCATCGGTTTTAAGTTCGGCAACAACGTCGCCTGCATTTGCACGAATTGTACCGTCAAGAGTAACAATATCCTCAGAGGCGATCACCTGAAATACTGCACCGGAAAGATTTCCGTTCGCAAACACGGGAGTGTAGGTGGTCGGATTTACTATCATCTCGCCGTTTTCATCTGTGTAAGCGGAGGACGCCGCTGCAACAGACACGAAGCTGTCGCCGGTTTTCTGAACGCTGATTCTGCCTTTCTGAGCGATGTTTTCCTTGTTGACTTTCACGATTGTCAAAGCGTTTTCTTCCTCTGCATTTTCAGCGGAGATTGTGAAGGACACAGGAGTGCTGTCCAGCACATACCCGTAGGGAGCCTGAACCTCCACAAGCGTGTATTCTCCGTAAGAAAGAACTTCCGGTGTGATCAGATAGCCTTCGGAATTAGTATAGAATACGTCTATTGTGGTTGGCGTTGGATATCTGTAGGACATGGAAATCTTTTCGCCGTTAGAATCGTAAATCTCAAATCCTGCGCCCTCGTAGGGAATGGTATTTCCAGTTTCGGAATCCACTTTCACGATTTTTACATAGCTTTCAAATTCTCTGTTGTTCATAAGGAAGGCATAGGTTTTGCCGTTTTCACTGACGTACACATCGAAATCCGCAATCAACTCCGTACCTTCCCAACTGGCTGTCTGATGCACCGTGTACACGCCGTATGGCATATCTTTTGTCTGTGCAAATCCATTTTCATCACAAGTCAGATAGTCGCGCTCTGTTTCAGCAGCATTGTCATAACTGCCGGAACTCTTGAGGTAAACCTCAAATTCAGCGCCGACTTCCGGTGTTTCGATCTGCGTGCTGCCATCATCAGAATGCTTCAAAATGGAGATGTTTCCCTTTACCACATCCTCGGTCACGGCAACGGGAATCAGATTGCTTTCCACCGTATAATTCTTGGCTTCTGCGCCAACGGAATGCACCGTCTCATCCAGCAGATATCCTTCGGACGGCGAGATTTCCTGAAGCGTATAATTGCCGCAAACATATTCCTTTGTCTTGAAATATCCTTCCGAATCAGTGGTATAGGTGTCCACAAGATCGCCATCCAGATACAATCCGTAAACTGCTCCTGCAAGTGTGGCGTCACCCTGTGCGGAACCGGTTTCTGCATCCTTTTTGACAACCTCGGCAGTAAATTTTTTCAGCACATTTTGGAACGTTTTCGTTGTGGTAGCGTCAGCCGTCAGCGTAGCCGTCTGATCAGCAGGAACAACGTATTTTATCGGCACATTCTTCTCAGAAATGGTGTAGACAATCTTTTCGTTATTACTGTCATAGACGGGAATGTCAGAAAGTATGGCAATGCCGTCAGAGCCTGTTTTTATGGTATAAGTTTTGCCGCCGCCTGCGATCGTAAATTCACGGTCGCCGTTTTCGCCGTCCTCCGATTGCTTGTTAATTTTGAGATTGCCCTTCACCAGGTCATTGATAAAAGTCAGGTTAACTGTTAAATCCACATTGCCGTTTGCCAGCGTCACGTTCTGTGCCTTTGGCGTTTCATAACGACTGGCAACATTGATTTCGGAAACGGTGTAGGTGATCGCCTTGCCTGTACTGGAATTGTACACTTTCAGTCCAGAAAATTCCGCAACGCCGCTGGAATTGGTCTTTTCCGTATACGAACTTCCGTCCGAACCGGTCACCTTGAATTCGATATCTTTCACAACATTATCCTCAGAGGTCTTGTTGATTTTGATAGAGCCAGTTTCATAGTCCTCGTACACGGTCACGGTCTGATTGGCTTTCAGTTCGTAAACTTTTGTTGACAGCGCATAGCCCTTCGGAGCAGAAATTTCCTTGACGTAATAACTCCCCATAGGCAGCTTTATCGAACCTGTACCATCTGCGCCAATCGTAATTTCTCCGACTTTAGTTTTGCATGCAGAATCGGCGTAAACGCCGTACTTCGCCGTGCTGCCGTCAACCGTCGATTTACCAACAATTTGGGATGTTCCATCGAGACACTTTTTGATACGGAAGGTTGCATCATTCTGCGTGATACGAAAAGCCGAAGTATTCAGCGCGGTTGCACTTTTTCCGTCCGTATTGTTGTTGATGACAACGCCCTGGGAACCATTGGATTCGATGCGCCAGTGGGTACCGCCATTGCCATTTCCACTACCAACTGTTGATGAAGTGATCAGACTTTCCGGAACGCCGATGCTTTTCAGATAGGATACCACATCGTTTCGGGAATTGAATTCGCCCATGTAAATCCAAGCATGGTTGATGTTTTTTGTCTCCGCCACAACCACCGAACCAGCCGTGATGGTGGAGCCGTCGGCGCATTCCCAGTAGGGGTGCTCCTCCGTTTTGACGTTCTGTTTTTCAATGTCAATGTTGGAAGTCTTTCCGCCGTAGGTAATCGTACAGCTGTCACTGACCGTCAGCCAATGTGCTGTGTCCACAGGAACGGGATTGTTCCACGAAAATCCCGATGTACTGTACCCCAGCTGGGTCAGCGTGTAGTACACAAGTCCGGAACAGTCGATACCAAGACTGTTAATCGTGCTGACGGACAGCGGCGCATATGCGCCCTGGGTGTAGATACCAGAATAACCTTTGTTCCCGAAGGTGTAAGGCGTTCCCAGCAGGGTTGCCGCTTTTGCGATAACCGTATCGGCGGACGGAAATGCAACATTTTCAGTGGAACTGCTTACCGCACTCGCACCAAACGAACTATTGAAATTTGTTCCCAGCATAGAAAAAGCGCAGAGTCCTGCCATCAGACCTGCACCCAGTTTTTTCAATATTTTGTTTTTGAACATATACAAACTTCCTTTCAAAAAGCACGAAAATACGTGCTGTAATGCGTTTTTTTGTTGCTGAACCTTACCGAAAAAGTCGGCGAACGAATTTTTGTACAGAACCAATCAAGGATCATATTTCATCACACTCCGCATCGCATTGTTCCCACAGCGGACAATCCTGGCAGTGTTCATAATCCATGCAGATTTCCTGCTGTTCGTCCTCCGATAATTCTCTGCGCAGAACGGTAAGGACGACGCCGTCCGCATTTTTCTCCAGTTCCACACGCACCGGCAGGCCATTTTCGTCAAACAGCCCGCTGAAATTTGTCACACCGTTTCCGGCTAAAATCTGCGAAAAAATCACTTTTTTCATACATCAATTCCTCCATCATCGTCAAAAAAGAGAGAGTTGCCTTGTCATTTTTGCTCTCTCGCTGGTATCGTAATTGGAAATCAACAGTTCATTGTACATGCAGCCGCCCTCATATCGCTGCACCAGATTGTTCAGTCTGCTGATTTCCTCTATGGCAATGCCCGGTCTGTTCCAGAGTTCCCTGATTTCCGGGCAGTCGTTGTAGGAAACTAAAAATTTTCCTGAAATCTGTAGTAATGTATCCCTCAGCCGAATATGATCTGCCTTTGTAAATCCCACATCCTTGTAATAATTCTCCGTCGCAAAATACGGCGGATCGCAATAGAAAAAGCTCACCGGGCGGTCATACTGCCGGATGAGCTTTTCAAAATCACGATTTTCAATGACAACCTTTTGCAGCCGCCTTGCCGCCATATCAATTTGCGGAAAATCACTCCACATGGAATGCGGTTGACAAGCAAAACTGTCCAGACTGGCGGCGTAACTGTACCGAATCAGCTGGTAAAACTTCGCTGCACGGTCAATATCACAAAATTTCGGAAATAATCCTCGCTTGTGTAAGCTTACAATCCAGTTAAAATCCTCACGGGAATTCAGCACGTATTGCAGCTTGTATTTCAGCTTGTTCGGCTTGTTCCTGACACAACGATATAAGTTGATCAGATTGCTGTTGAAATCGTTGAATATTTCAAAATCATTGTCGGACGGCTTGTGAAACAACACCCAGCCTGCACCGCCGAAAACCTCGATATACCGTTCATAATATGGCGGAAATCTTGCAAGTACGGCATCCCTGAGTGCCTTTTTGCCGCCTACCCATGACATAAAGCTATTCATGTAACGCCTTTCTGCCGTTTGCCAATGACAGAAAGAAAGTCGCTTTGCAAATCACAGAATAGCTTCCGTCACTGGCAAAACGACCTTACCTTACTTTATTTTCGTTTCCATTTCCTCATCTGCACTTTTGGCGGCATTGCACAGCGCCATTACTGCAGCACCCAATGTTCCGCCCAAAAGCAGTCCTGTGATAAATCCAAGCATAATTTCACCCCCCTGAACAGTTAAATTTCATTGCAGAATTCTTTTTTCAGTCTGCCAATGATGTATTGCTGCCCCTTGCCAGTAACAAACGTCTGCTGATAAGTTCTGCACATAGAATCCGTTTCAAAAACGGACTCCTTCACCGCAAAATACCCTCGGTCGATGTACTTCTGATACGGCAAATTTCCTGACATCAATATCTCGTTTTCCCGCAGCCAACGGAACAGCCGATTCCTGCCGATGGGGATATCTTCTTCCACCGCAAGCTTTGCCATGGCGTTCATGTCAATCAGATTTTCTGTGTTTGACACCTGATTGGCAAACTCCACTAATGTCTGGTCGTGGCAGATTCGTTCGTTTAGCTTGTTAATCGCCATCATCTGCAAACGGAACAGATTTTGATACGGCTCGTCCAAAAAAGGGAGATAGTTTTCGATGAACATATCCTCGTTGGCAACGTAGCCGCCGGTGCGTCTTAAAGTGGGCAGAATATTTGCGGTAACCCATCGCTTAAACTCTTTGGCTCTCGGCATTTTGCTTGATAGAATAAGGCTGTACAAACCGCTTTCATTAATTAGCGTTGCGCCACGCTGACCAAAACTCGACGACGTTTTGTCGTTGAGTTTTTTATCTTCATTATCAACATGCATTGCAACAGCTTTGTTGACATCAAAGTACCCTAAAATAACTGCAACGTCCTTTCCAACAAACCACGGTTCGCCGTTTTTTATCACTGTCCTGACTCTGCCAAACTCTTCACTCTCAAAAATTTTAATGATATTTTCCACGGCTTGCCTCCTCGTCAAATTTCAATAAATTTCTTGCAATTGCCTCAACAACCGCAACCGTAATCGAATTTCCGGCTTGTTTGTAAAGCTGAGCGTCGGACATTCCCGTTGCCGCAACCTTTTCAAATTGATCCTTGCGAAACCCCTGTAATTTCCAGCATTCCACAGGCATAAGCCGACGAATCCGTCCTCTGTGAACAATTCCATGCCTGTCTGTCACCGTAAGTGTAAACATCGGCTCGTTGGGCTCTTTGATTCTTCTGCCGTTCTGACGGGTATGCTCCTTAAACGGATTGAGAATGGCTCTCGGCGCATCATCCACAAAAACAGCGGAATGTTCACCTCTGTGATGACTTATTCCGCTGTTCTGCCTTGCAGTAATACATCTTGCTGCGTCCGTCATTTGAGGACTTGGATTACAGTCTATAAAATAAAGTCCTGTTTTACCTCCCATGCCGCCTGAACCGCTGCACTGTGTAACCGCTATGCCGTTTGCGGAATACACCCTCGAACCCTGACTGCCGCCGATCAGCTGTTCAGTTTTTCCTTTGCCGCAATTTTCCGCATCATTTCCTCCGAAAGCCAGTATTTCGGCGGGACATCTGTCTCCAAGATATCCGACAAGGAACAGCCTTCGTCTTGACTGTGGTATTCCGAAACCGGAGCTGTTAAGCACACGCCAGCACATACGATACCCCAGTTCTGAAATCTTTTCAAGGATAATTCTGTAGCATTCCCCCTGCGATATTCCCAACAGATTGGGTACATTTTCAGCAATAAAATAGCGAGGTCGCTTGGCTTCAAGGATTTGGATATAGTTGAAAAAGAGGTTTCCTCTGTCGTCCGCAAAAGCGAGTCTGCGCCCTGCGACACTAAATGATTGGCAGCATGGTCCGCCAACGAGCAGATCAAAATCCGGCATACCTCCGTAATCGATTTTTGTGATGTCCTCATAAAACTTTTCTCCTCCTGTGTCGTACAAGGCTCGATAAGCCTTTTGCGCATATCGGTCGATTTCGCACCAGCCTACACATTCAAATCCGCCCATTTTTTCAAATGCCGATCGGAATGCGCCGATGCCTGCGAAGCTTTCAAAATATCGAATCATTTTCACCTTTTCCTTTCATTTGGGCAAAAAGACAGTTCAGTTTTTTCAAATCAAACCGCCTACATAGACATATGCATTTCAAGTTCTTCTGAGGGATTCTCAGTTTCTTGCATTTCCTCCGACAAATTTTCTTCCGGCTGAATCACATGGAATCTGTCCTCGCCGGGGATTAGCGAAAGGGAACACCCGTTGTCCCACTTCATGAATAATTGACCGGCGTCATCTACTGTAATTACCGTCCCCTTTGTGCCTGACGGAATCGGTCGGGGATCATTTTCCATGCTGTCAAGGCAAATCCTCGTGCCTTCCGGATACCTCTGTCGGAGTTGTTCCACTTTATCTCTGCTATAAAACATAGCTGCTCCTTTCACATCGTCATGCCCATGCTGGGTTCTTCCGTGTGTTTCTCAGCCTGAGACAATCCCATTTCTTCTTCTGTCTGCAGCGACCAGTCGTTGCTGTCATTCCAAAAACTTACATAAATCTCGCCAAAATCAGCGGTTTTAACGCCGTGTTGTTCAAGACCTTCGCCCCAACCATCGCTTGCCTGACCAGTGAGATAGCTGCGTAAATCTTCCAGTTCACTTACTGTCAGTTCGCCGGAAATTTCACATTCAAATACGCCTACGAGTTCGCCGTTAACATCTCTGACGGATGGAATCGCCGAGAAAACTTTTTCTCGAATGGCAGGATCATCGTAATAGTAAGCCATCAATCCACGGTGTTCTTCATCCGGTTCTTCGCAATTCCGAATAAAATCGTTGATCTCATCCACACAGCCTTCGGCATATGCAGACGGAATTTCCTCAAAATCTTCCTCTGTAACTTCCTCGTCCCATTCGTAATCAGGTTCTTCCGATTCTCTGACAATTTTTAGCGGACAGTAAAATGTCAATTCCTGTGTCGGTTTCGCTTCTACCGTGATATCCGGCTGAAAGGGAACTTCGATGGACTGACTTTCTGCCATCTGAATGTCCTCACGTTCTCGGAGCATTGCTGTTACCGCATCACGCAGAACGGATTTTACATCCAGATCGGATTCTGCCAGCAGTTCGTCAAATGCGAGGCTTATTTCACCACAATGGGCAAGCTCCGCAACTTTGTCGGCAATTTTTTTCAAATCGTTATGCAGCCTTGTTTCAGCTGCGGTCATTTCATTGCTCTCCAGCAGTGCTCTTGCGTTGGGGATAAACTGTGATTTTCTGGCGTAATTGCTGCCTTCGGACTCCACCAGTACTCCATCGCCGCTGTCATAGTCCACAAACAACAGACAATGTGCCGTATCACCCTCCGTGTACATAAGGTCACGATATGCAACGATGTACGGATCATCATGCATTAGATGATTTTTCAATTCCTCAAAGCTTCTGCCATAGAGCGTGACGACCCTTTCCACGCAGATTTCACAAGGCTTGTAATCCGATGCTTTGTGATTCAGTGTGCTGTTAAAATGTAACTTCTTCATATTCTTCCTCCGCAATGTATTTTGAAGCAGTCTTTTTCATCTCTGCCGGAAACAAAAAAAGACCGCTTTGTGCAGTATCACGTGTTTCGTGATACCAGACAAAACGGTCTTCAAAAATTTGTATACTATTTTCTATTTGAAAAATAAAGATTGATATTTTATCTTTGAACTGACCCCAAAAAGTTAGACAAAGATT
>NZ_KI260356.1:0-2524 GCF_000468015.1 Ruminococcus callidus ATCC 27760
CATCCAATGGGTCACATCTATTGACAACGCAGAATTTCCGTGCAATTTTTTTTGCAAAAGGGCTTGACTTTTTTTGTCGGGTTTGGTATAATAGGTATGTTATCCTTGCTCATGCCCTGCATGGGCGAAATCCAGAAGGAGGTGTATTGAGTATGGCAAAGAAACAGGAATCCTACGAACTGATGACGGTTTTCAGTCTGAAGAACGGTGAAGAAGCTGTAAAGGAACTGGTTGAAAAGTTCCGCGAGAAGATCGCATCTGCTGCCACACTGGACGAAGTAAACGAGTGGGGCAAGCGTAAGCTGGCTTATCCGATCAACGACGAGCCGGACGGTTACTACACACTGTATACCTTTACGTCCACTCCGGACGTTCCGGCAGAAGTAGAGCGTGTTCTGAACATCACAGACGGCGTTCTGCGTTCTCTCGTTACCGTAAAGTAAGACGAATTTCAGAAAGGGGAACAACATGCTGAACAAAGTAATTCTGATGGGACGGCTGTGTGCGGATCCGGATTTCCGGCAGACGCCGAGCGGTGTTGCAGTTTGCCGCATTCGTCTGGCGATCGATCGTCGTTTTACGAATAAGCAGACCGGCGAACGGGAAGCTGATTTTATCAACGTCAGCTGCTGGCGGCAGCAGGCAGAGTTTGTCAGCCGCTATTTCCACAAGGGCAGTATGATCATTGTGGAAGGCAGTCTGCGAAACAATGACTACACCGACCAGAATGGTGTAAAGCACTACAGCATGGAAGTTCTGGCAGACAATGTTACCTTTGGAGAGTCCAAGCGTTCCGCACAGGAAAATGGCGGCGGGTATCAGGGTGCCTATCAGCAGCCGGCGTATGCACAGCCGGCTCCTGCACAGTCCGCACCGGCATATCAGCAGCCGGCAGCACAGCCTGCACCGCAGGCTCCGGCAGCGAACAACGCACCGGGTGCGATGCAGCTGGGCGATCTGGGTGACTTTGAAGAAATTCTGAGTGACGGCGAAGTTCCCTTCTGATCGAATCCAAAGAAATACCGCATTGCAGATAGGAGGATAAAAACATCATGGAGAGAGAAAGATCTCAGCGTGGCGGCAAACGCCCCCGCAAAAAGGTTTGTATGTTCTGTATAGATCGCGTTGAGCGTATCGACTACAAGGACGTTGCCAAGCTCAAGAAGTGCATGACTGAACGTGCAAAGATTCTGCCCCGCAGAGTCACCGGCACTTGTGCATTCCACCAGCGTGAACTGACAACTGCAATCAAGCGTGCAAGACACATCGCACTGCTGCCGTATGTCAGCGACTAAGCTGTTTTTTACAACGAAAATGGAAGCGTTTCGGCTTTTGCCGGAACGCTTTTTTGTTTGGCGTTGGTTGTATGATCTGCTGAATTTTTCTGTGAAAATTTGTGCAAAATCACACCGGTTGAAAGATTGACAAAATACAAAAAAACCATTATAATAAAATTAGATAAATGTCTGTCAAAACGGCAGGAGTTTATCGCATTTTCAACCAGAAAGGGGCTTTTACTTATGAAGATGAGAAAGGGTATTTCCGCAGTTCTTGCGGGCGTTATGGCACTGGCAGCACTGCCGGTATCTGCCATGAGTGCAAGTGCTGAGGGAGCGTATGCACTGGGCGATGTGGACATGGACGGTTTCATTACCGGACACGATGCGGCTATGGTGACACATGCACTGTATGTGGACAATGAAGCACTGACTGCGGAACAGCTGCGGCTGGCAGACGTAAACGGTGACGGTGTTGTTAACCAGAGCGATGCAGACTGGATTCACGAGAATCAGGTGTATGCACTGGGGCAGATCGACGTGTTTACGATGAATGCATGCACGATTTATGAACAGTCATACACTATTGCCAGAATGGGTGCGGGCAAGGCACGTCCTCTGGAAAAGGGCGTGGCTCTTTTGGAAAACGGGTACTATGAAGATGCTTTGCCGGAAGTCTGCTACAACTTGATGGACGTGAATGGTGACGGCGTTTTGGATAATGAGGATGTGTTTGTCACTGTTTTGGATGTGGCTCTTAGAGGTGCATGTGAAATGGACACCATTTATTTCACGGAAAAGCGGTATGATCTGGGTGAAGATCTGGTGCTGGCTTGGGTGGATGCCGATGCAGCTGGCGAGAGAGAAAATGTCTGGGATCAGATCAAAGCTGGTGTAGAACACAGCATTCGGTATGGTGTAGAAAACGCTTAAGGCAGTTATGTGCAAGATTTATTCCGCGTTTTTTTAATTTGAAGGAGGAATTTTTATGAAAATGAGAAAGGGTATTTCCGCAGTCCTTGCGGGCGTTATGGCACTGGCAGCACTGCCGGTATCTGCCATGAGTGCAAGTGCTGAGGGAGCGTATGCACTGGGCGATGTAGACATGGACGGTTTTATCACCGGACACGATGCGGCAATGGTGACACATGCACTGTATGTGGACAACGAGGCTTTGACTGCGGAGCAGTTGAAGCTGGCAGATGTGAACGGCGACGGTGTTGTTGACCAGAGCGATGCAGACTGGA
>NZ_KI260356.1:2624-13640 GCF_000468015.1 Ruminococcus callidus ATCC 27760
CTGGATCCATGAGAATCAGGTGTATGAACTGGGACAAATGGATAAGACATCTCAGCTGGACGTAGTAACGGTGTACTTCCAGTTGTATTGTGTTGCCAGATCTGGTGCCGGAAACGCTTGCTCCAACGTAAAGGGTGCAGATCTTCTGGATTCTGTTCTGGATTATAACGACGAATTTTCGGAAGTATGCTATAACTTGATGGACGTGAACGGTGACGGCGTTCTGGACAATACAGATGCTCTAACTGCACTGGTTGACGTGGGATTTATGGGAGCAGGAATCCAAAAGACCATTTATTTTGAAGAAGGACGCTATGATCTCACAATGGATTCTATTCCGGGAACCGTGAATATCAACGTTGTTGGACCAACAACGGCAAACGTTACTTTGAGCGTGTATTAAGGCGATTTTGAGCATGTATTAGAGTCTGCTTCGCATCTTTTTGCATGCATTTCTCAAAAAAATTGATGACACAAAATACGAAACAGACGTTTATAACTGCTTTCGTTTGAAACGCAAGCCGTCGGCAATTCTGCCGGCGGCTTTTTCTATGGGCAGCCACCCAAAAAGTGCACAAAACCCATTGCAAACCAGCATCATCTATGCTATAATAGAAGGGTATATCCGGCAGAACGCCGGTCATGGGAATCCCGTAAACAGGATTCGTATCAACAGAAAGGAAGTTTTTTCACTATGGACGCAAGTACATTTCCGATTTCATTCACCTATCACCTGATCTTCTGCCTGATCGCAGGAGCCTTTTTCGTTGTGCAGTTCATTCGCCTGCGTCGCCCGTACCAGCTGCTTCTGGCAGTGGGCATCGTCGCTTCCCTGCTGATCTACGTCGGCGGCGAACACAACAAGGTCTGGTTCCACACGGTGGGCATCTTTGAACTGGTGCTTCTGCTGGGAGCCATTGTTCTGTCCATAATCGCCCGCAAAAAGGAGAAGCAGGCAGCCGCTGCACAGGCAGCCGACACCGCCGTTGACAGCAAAACTGAGGAAACCGACGCATGAAACTGGTAGTGACAGACGGAGCGACTCTGTCCGGCGGCGGGGTGTCGCTGGACATATTTTCACAGTTTGGCGAAGTGCAGATCTACGACCTCACCGCACCGGAACAGCTGGCGGAACGTGTGAGCGATGCCGACGGCATTCTCTGCAACAAAACGCCCATTCCGGCGGAATTGTTCGACCGCTGTCCGAAGCTGCGGTATGTGGGCGAATGTGCCACCGGCTATAACAACATCGACATTGCCGCCGCAAAAGCACACGGCGTGACAGTCTGCAATGTGGCAGGCTATTCCACCGATGCCGTGGCACAGCACACCTTTGCCCTGATCCTTCACCACTACAGCCGCGTGGCACAGTATGATGCCGCTGTCCGGCAGGGTGCGTGGAAACAGGCAAAGACGTTCTGCATCATGCCCTACCCCATGCAGGAACTCGCCGGAAAAACGCTGGCAGTGGTGGGCTACGGCAGCATCGGCAAAAAGGTTGCCGCAATTGGTGCTGCTTTTGGCATGCGGCTCTGCATCGCCACACGAACCCAGCCCCAAAACTGCCCCTATCCGCTGGTATCGCTGGACGAAGCGTTCCGGCAGGCGGACATTCTCACCCTGCACACGCCCCTGACAGAACAGACTACCGGCATGGTCAATGCCCGGCGGCTGAGCACCATGAAGCCCACGGCTCTGCTGGTGAATACCGCACGGGGCGGACTGATCGTGGAAGCCGACCTGGCACAGGCTCTGCAAAAGGGCGTGATCGCCGGTGCCGCACTGGACGTGCTGACAGAAGAACCCATGGGAGATACGCCGCTGTTCGGGCTGGAAAACTGCACACTGACACCCCATGCGGCATGGACACCGCTGGAAACCAGACAGCGGCTGCTGGAACTGGCGGCGGAAAATTTACGGTGCTGGCTCGCCGGAACGCCGCAGAATGTGATTACTGCACCATAAGGAGAAAAACCAAAATGATAGATGTATCCTCAAAAAAGCGTATCGTTCTCAAGCTGGGAACCTCCACGCTGACACATAAAACCGGAAAACTGAACATTCGCCGCATGACCAATCTGGTGCGGATCTTGTCCGACCTCCACAACGCGGGAAAGGAACTGCTGCTGGTTTCCTCCGGTGCGGTGGGCATGGGTGTCGGCAAGCTGAACCTGCCGGAACGCCCCAAGGACACGCCCTCCAAACAGGCTGCTGCCGCAGTGGGACAGTGCGAACTGATGCACATTTACGACGACATGTTTTCCAAATATAATGTTACCGTGGCACAGATTTTGCTGACACGTGCCACCCTGACCAACGAGCGTCTGCCCCACGTACAGAACACCATTGGCAGACTGCTGGAAATGGGTGTGATTCCCATTGTCAACGAGAACGACACGGTGGCGATCGATGAGCTGGAACTGGAAATCGGCGAAAACGACTCCCTTTCCGCTACGGTTGCTGCCGCAGTGGGAGCAGATCTGCTGATTATCCTGTCCGACATCAACGGACTGTACTCCGCCGACCCCCGCACCGATGCCAATGCACAGGTCATTCGGGAAGTCCGGAAAATCGATGCCCGCATTGAACAAATGGCAGGCGGTGCCGGTTCGGCACTGGGCAGCGGCGGCATGGCAACCAAGATCAATGCTGCAAAAATTGCCACCGAAGCCGGCGTGGATATGGTCATCATGAACGGCAGAGATCCGGAACAGCTGTACGCCCTCTTTGACGGCGAACCGATCGGAACACATTTTCTGGCAGAATGAATTTATCACACGAAACCCGCAGGTGATTGCATCAATAGCGTTTTTTGCTCCAGCAATTTTTTCAAAAATGCTGGCGAGGTTCAGGGCGAGGAGCCCTGATCGCTGTCCGCAGACAGCGAAACTCCCCGTGCCACGCTTTCGGCACGCGGAGAAAGGGGTGAGAAAATCGGCAGATTTTCGAGGGGAAGCGAACAAGACCGCTTCCCCTCCACGGAAATCAATTTTTAAAAATATGTTGATTTAAATTATGCCAAATTATGAGATTTGACAAGTGAGGCTCCCCTGAAAGGGGAGCTGGCAGTGCGTAGCACTGACTGAGGGGGTTCCACTTATGCCGAAAATGTCATAAAAAGATTTTACGAAAAACCCCTCCACCGCCTAACGGCGGTCCCCCTCCCCTTTCAGGGGAGGCTATCATGAAAATTGATTTCCGTGGCTCCCCCTGATTACCCTTTTCCAGCAAGAAACCTATGAGAAATATTCCAGTGGAATATTTCTCACGAGATACCTGAAACAAGACTTGGTGCAGTATCAACATGGACAGCATTTTTTAGAAAAATAGCTGCACTAAAAAATCTTCTCATCCACCTTTATCATCTGGAAAGGAGCATGCCCATGAACGCTCTACTGACCTACCGCCGTCTGACAGAAGCAGACGTTCCCACATTTGTGACAATGCGAATCACGCAGCTAAAAGAAGAAGGGGCACAGTCCGATCTGGACTTAGAGCCGGCACTGACAGCATACTACCAGAAGCATCTGGCAGACGGCACTTTCGTGTCATGGCTGGCGGTGGACGGTGAAAAAATTGTCGGCACCAGCGGCATGTCGTTTGTGGAAAAGCCGCCGTACTACAGCAATCCCACCGGCAAAATCGGGCTGCTCTCCAGCATGTACACGAACCCCGCCTATCGCAGACAAGGCATTGCCCGAAAACTGCTGGATCATGTGGTGGAAGAAGCCAGAACCTATGGCTGCGGAGCCGTGTGGATCACTGCGTCTGAAATGGGTGTGCTGTTATACACCGCATATGGATTCGAGAAAAACGGGCGGTTTTTGCAGTACCCGCTGTCATGAAAGAAATCATTAGAGAACGCTTCCGTGTAAAACATCCCACTGGGATGTTTTACAGAGTCACCAATACAAAAGGGGCAGCCAGGGAAAGCGGTCGTGTTCGCTTTCCCTCGAAAATCTGTCGATTTTCTCACCCTTTTCTCCATGCGCCAAAAGCACGGCGCAGAGATTTCGCTGTCTGCGGACAGCGACCAGGGCTTCTCGCCCTGGACCTCGGCAGCATTTTTTAGAAAAATTGCTGCACCAAAAAAATCTTCTTTGAATCGTCAATCCCACTTTTTATCATTCGGAAAGGAGCATACCCATGAATTACGCTGAAACCCTTGGTGTCAAGGCAAAAGCTGTGGAATCCGCCATTGCCACTGCCGCACCGCAGGTCAAAAACAACGCCCTCGCTGCCATTGCCGATGCCCTGCTGGCAAGACAGGAGGAAATCCTCGCCGCCAACGCCAAAGACTTGGAGGCTGCCGTACAGAACCACATGACAGAATCGCTGCAGGATCGACTGCGGCTGACTCCTGCCCGCATTTCCGGCATGGCAAATGCTGCCCGCCAGCTGATCGCCGCCGAAGATCCCATTGGTTCTGTAGACAGCGGCTCTGTCCGCCCCAACGGCTTGCAGATCCTCAAAACCCGTGTGCCGCTGGGTGTCATCGGCATTATCTTTGAATCCCGCCCCAATGTCACCGTAGATGCTGCCACCCTCTGCCTGAAAGCCGGAAACGTGGTCATTCTCCGCGGCGGCAAGGAGGCGATCCACTCCAACACCGCACTGGCAGAGATCATGCGGGACGCTGTGGAAACTGCCGGACTGCCCAAGGACATCATTCAACTGGTGGAGGACACTTCCCGTGAAACTGCCGCCGACATGATGCACCTGACTGGCTATCTGGACGTGCTGATCCCCCGCGGCGGTGCCGGTCTGATTCAGGCAGTGCTGCGGCAGTCCACCGTGCCGGTCATTGAAACCGGTGCCGGAAACTGTCACGTCTATGTGGACAGCTGCCTGCACGGCGAAGCGGATTATGAAATGGCTGTCCGCATCATCGACAACGCCAAGACCCAGCGTCCCTCTGTCTGCAACGCCATTGAAGGGCTGATCGTGCATCAGGACGTTGCCGCAGAAATTCTGCCGCGGGTACAGGCTGCATTCCGCACCCATGATGTGACTATTTACGGCGATGAACAGACACGGAAGATTCTAGGCGATGCCGTTCAGCCGGTGACGGAAGAACTGTATGACACAGAATTCAACGACTACAAAATTACCGTGAAAGTGGTGGCAAGTCTGGACGAAGCCATGGCACATATCGCCAAGTACAGCACCAAGCACTCGGAATGCATCATCACCCGCGATCTGGACGCTGCCCAGAAATTCCAGCGAACCGTTGATGCGGCAGTCGTCTATGTCAACGCCTCCACGCGATTTACCGACGGCGGCGAGTTCGGCTACGGTGCAGAGATCGGCATCTCCACCCAGAAGCTCCACGCAAGAGGACCTATGGGACTGCACGAACTGACCACAGTGAAGTATCTGGTCAGTGGCAACGGCCAGATTCGGGAGTAAGTCGTGCTGCCAATTCTCTGCGGCATCGGCTGTGCCGTGCTGGTGATTCTGGACATTGTCGGAAAGCTGCACCCAGAACGCACCCGCTCACAGGTACTGCTGCATCTGTTTTCACTGGTTGGAGCACTGCTTCCGCTGGCAGCGATGGTTTGGGTGTACGTTCTGTTCCCGAACCAGACCGATTCGAATCCTGTGCTGCAAGTCCTGCGGTATTTGTATGATCTGCCGGCACCGCTGTCCTTCCTGCCCAAACTGGCAGTAGCATTTTGTGCCATGACATGGTGCTATACCATGGTACGCACTTGCAGCTGTGTACCCATTTCCCAAACCGGCAGCACCCCGCAGCAGGCGGCAAAACAACAGCTGACCATGCTGTGGCTCTCCCTGCCGTTTTTCCTGCTGATGCTGGTTTCCGGTGTCATTCTGCTTGTGTACCTGCTCAGTTTCTGGTGGATATTTGCACTGCTGGTTCTGATGTTCGGCATTATTTTCCTGCCGGCAATTATTTTCGGAGCCGTGATGCTGGGATATGTGACACTTCTGATGGCTCTGCCCCTGCTGCTGTATCTTGTCGCCCTGCTGATTCCCTATGTCATGGGCATTGTCTACGGCAGCCGGTATCTGATCGCCTGTGCTCCCTGTCTGGGCTGGAAAAAGCCCTGGCGAATCTTTTTGCAGGTGGTCATGTGTCTGCCGTGGCTGCGGTGGATCGTGACAGCGATCACTATGGAAAAGATGCGGAAAATACACTAGGGTATGTTGATAATAAGGGCAATACCGCACAAAGATTGTGCGGTATTGCCTAAACTAAAACGCCTCGGCAAACGGAATTTTTACCGTTTGCCGAGGCGTTTTATACGATCTATGAAAGTTTTATCCCACAGCGTGAGCATTGTCCAGCTGTTCCAGCTGTTTCTGATACTCCTCCAGCGACAGGGCAGTTTTGGCATCTTTCACCTGCGGGCTGGCTTTATAGCGATAGTCCTCGATGCTCTGCTCGTCCAGCCGGAAAAAGCCCTCTCCGGCGGTGAGATCGTAATAGCCGTAAGCCGACTGTGCTTCGTTCTCCATCTGGTAGGCGTAGATCTGCACTTCTTCCAGCGAGTTCCCCTCTGTCAGATAATCCTGTGCAATATATTCCGTGTCCATGTGACAGCTGTTGATGAAAAAGCCCAGTTCTGTTTCCGAGCCGTAGATCTGGGTATGGGCACCGTTTCCACAGCCCTCCACCTGTACCGGCTGTTTGTCCGCATCGGCTGTCCAGACGTAGAGGGCATAATCCGCTTCGCTGTAGCCTGTCCGAACGATCAGTTCCGGTGTGCCGTCCTTGTCCATATCATAGAGCACATAGGTGAACGGCTGAAGCATATCGTCACTTTCCAGATCTTTCTGATACTGTTCCACATAGTACGCGATCACATTGGCGTAAGGGTCTACCCCATCTGCGGAGAATTCCAGCTTCGGGGCATCGGTGAACACCGGCGTGGTTTCCGGTCTGGTGTCCTTTGTCAATTCCTCTGCACTGTGGATTCGGGTGCAGCCGCCGGACACGATACCGGCAAGCAGCACTGCTGCCAGAATGATCGCTTGTGTATGCCGCATGAAAACGCCTCCTTATTCCACCGGTTTCCGCACCACGCTGCCTGCGGGGAATGCCGTTTCACAGGCAATGGAGCACTGCATCATGGCATGATTTGCGGTTTCGATAGATTCGCCGTCCTCGTTTTCCAGCCCCTGTGCAGCCACCGTCACCGGCGGCTGTCCGGCAGCCACGATTTCCAGAGAATCCCCCGCAAAAAAGCGGTTTCTCTGGGTGAGGTACAATCTGCCCTGTTCCCAGCGGTTGACCACTGCCACCACGTCACAATTCCGGACATAGCTGCTGTCGGCGTATCGCTGGGCAGCGTTTTCTCTGCCATAGAAAAAGCCGGTGCAGTATTCCCGATGACTGACCTGTACCACTTCCCGCAGTGCCCATTCCGGTGCCGGCTGTCCTGCCATTGCCGCGTCCAGAGCCGCACGATAAGCGTTGGTGATAATTGCCACATAGTACGCCGACTTGTTCCGCCCCTCGATTTTCAGGCT
Organism: Ruminococcus callidus ATCC 27760; assembly: GCF_000468015.1. GTDB lineage: Bacteria > Bacillota > Clostridia > Oscillospirales > Ruminococcaceae > Ruminococcus_C > Ruminococcus_C callidus. Next base: position 10,119 of record NZ_KI260356.1, read on the forward strand.
GTCCACGCCGGCGTCCAGCAGTTCCTGCAAATGGTCGATCATGCAGAGGTCTTTCGCGTTGAAAATATAAGTGCCCTCATCGGTTTCCTCCACAGGGAAATACTGTCCCTCCCGCTTGGATTCCACCACGTGATAGTTCCAGCGGCAGGGCTGTGCACAGGCACCGCGGTTGGCATCCCGTCCGGTGAGATAGGCGGACAGCAGACAGCGTCCCGAAAAGGACATGCACATGGCACCGTGGACAAACACTTCCAGTTCCATTTCCGCCGGAATCTTTGCCCGAATACCGGCGATCTCCTCCAGCGAAAGCTCCCGTGCCAGCACGGCACGTTTCACGCCCATATCATACAGAGCCTGACAAGTGGCATAGTTGACAATACCGGTCTGGGTAGACATGTGGATCTCCATATCCGGTGCCAGCTTCCGAGCCGTTGCCAGAAGCCCCAGGTCTGCCAGAATCAGGGCATCTGCTCCGGCTTCCTGTGCCTCCCGCAGGAACTGGGGAAATGTGGGAATTTCCTCGTTGCGGGGCAGGGTGTTGCAGGTGAGGTATACCTTTTTCCCGTACTGATGTGCCAGTGCAACGGCTTCGTGCAGCTGTTCCGCACTGTGAAAATTGCTTGCCGCCGCCCGCATACTGAAGCTTTCCCGTCCCAGATACACCGCATCTGCCCCGTAATCCAGAGCCCCGCGGAGGCGTTCCAGATCGCCGGCAGGTGCCAGCAGTTCCGGTTTATTCTTCTGTGTCATTGCTTTCCTCCTCGCTGCTTTCCGCAGCTGCGGCTGCTTCCTGCTGTTCCTGCACTTTCTGCTGGTTGGCTTCGTGCTCCTGCAAGGTTTCCGCAAAGTAGGTTTCCTTGGTGTCAATGTTGGAGTAGAAGAAATAGTAGTTGGTGTTGTCCGGATAGAGTGCCGCGTGAATGGCTTCGCTGCCCGGATTGCAGATCGGGCCAGCCGGCAGACCGGTGCACTGATAGGTATCGTAAGAGGTATACAGATCCTGATTATAGGACTCGCTGTGAGGCTTGATGACTTCTTCCACATACTTGGTGGTGGGATCGGACTGGAGCAGCGGATACTCGGTGGCATTGTTCAGACGATTCCAGAATACGGAAGAGATCGTCGCCATCTGCTCGGTGTTCCCTGCCTCTGCCTGGATCATCGATGCCAGCGTAATGGTCTGATCCAGCGAAATATGCAGAGCGTCCATGCGGTCATACATGTCCTTGGTGATCTTGTCGTTGAAGTTCCCCAGAATCTTCTGGCAGACCAGTTCCACGTCCATTTCCTGATAGAATGTATAGGTATCGGGGAACAGATAGCCCTCCATCTGATAGAACTTTTCGTCCTGGAAGCTGGGCAGATAGTCCTCATAGGCATAGCCGAACTTCGCACTGTGGTTAAAGTAATCCAGAAATTCGTCGGCATCGCAGACGTTGTTTTCTTCCAGCAGATCTGCGGCATCTACCAGACGCATTCCCTCCGGAAATGTCACAGATACCGACAGTGAACTGTCCATGGGATCACTGATCAACTCACTCAGAATGGTTTCATACGCCATGTCCGGCCGCAGCTCGTGGTCGCCGGGCTTGATGTCCTTGTCCTTGTCGCTCATGCCCACGATAAAGACAAAAAAGTCCGGCTTGGTAATGATCCCCGAATCCTGCAAAGTCCCTGCGATCTCTTTCATGGTGGCTCCCTGCGGAATGGTAACGATCTTGGTGGAACTGTCGCTGTTGATGCCCAGAAGATCACGCCCGTAGACGATCAGGGCACTGGACAGCAGAATGGACACGCCAATGATGATAATGATCATTGCCAGTGCACTGATGACACGATGCTGTTTCCGCTTTTTGCGGGGACGCTTGGCGGTGCTGGCAGTGGTGCTATGTACCGATTCCGGACGAAACGGCTGGCTCTCCCCTTCCAGATCTTCATACAGCGGGTCATTTTCCAATACCGGCTGCCGGGCGGTGAACACCTGATCCGTATTCCACTGGGCACTGTTGAAAAGAACAGTGCGGTTGTCGGGTTCCGGTGCCGGTGTTTCCGCAGCCGGCTGCTGCTGTGTCTGCGGTGCTGCCGCAGGACGTACCGGTTCTGCCGGTGCCGGCCGGGCTGCCGGAGCAGCGGAAGCCGGTTTTGGCGGTTCCGGATCCCGTGCCGGTGCGGGCTGAGGAGCCGGCTGGCTCCTGGGAGCTGCCGTTTCCCGCAGGATCTCATTCAGCAATTGATCGCGGTTGAAGTCTTTGTTATCCATTCCATACCTCCAGCGAAGATTCTGTAGCAATACCGTCCAGACGCTGGTCTGTCGGTTCCGTGGGCACACAGTCCGTGAGAAACGGTGTCAGTGCACAGCCGATTTTCAGTAAAAAGGGATACGCCGCCAGAAAGCGGTCGTAATAGCCGGCACCATAGCCCAGTCTGCCGCCCTTTCGGTCAAACGCCAGCCCCGGCACCAGACACAGCGGTACCTGCTCCGGCTGGGGCGTGATGACCGGCAGCGTTTCCTGCGGTTCTGCCACGCCGAAGCTGCCGGAGAGCAGCTGCTGTTCCAGCGGCACTTCCCTGTTCAACTGGTGAAATGCCATGCGGCGTTCCGGCAGACAGCGGGGCACGGCAACAATTTTACCGTCCGCCAGAGCCTGCCGGAGAATGCCCCGTGTTTCCGGTTCCTGCGGCAGGGCAACAAAACAAAACAGCTGGCGGCAGTTCCGGTAATACGAACTTTCCAGAAACCGGCGGCAAAGCCGCTGTTCCCCTGCGGCTTTTTCTTCCGGCGGCATTGCTTTGCGGCGGCGACGCATTTCCTGCCGGAGAGCCTGTTTTGCCGCAATCTGCTCAATCACAGAGAATGGACCCGCGAATCTGCTGCTGGGTTTCTCTGCCGCATACGGCTCCCACCAGTTCCAGACCGAAATCCACTGCCACGCCGGCACCCCGTGCGGTAATGATCTTGCCGTCCCGAATGACACCGTCGCTGCCGATCTCCGCTCCGGTCAGTTCCTTTTCGAAGCCGGTATAGCAGGTAGCAGTCTTTCCGTTCAGCACGCCCTTGTGTCCCAGAATAGAGGGAGCAGCACAAATCGCACCGATCCAGCGGTCATTGGCAACGCAATAGTCAATGACAGCCTGCACCACCGGAGAAGCTTCCTCGTTCAGCGTGCCCGGCATGCCGCCCGGCAGCACGATCATATCCATATCGCCGCCGATCTGCAATTCCTCTGCGGTGATGTCTGCGGTCACGGGAATGTGGTGTGAGCCGGTGACGATCTTTCCGGTCACGCCTACAGTGGTCACTTCCTGCTTGGCACGGCGGAGCATATCCACCGGTGCAAGAGCTTCGACTTCTTCAAATCCATTGGCAAGAAATACATAAATCATAGTGATGATCCTTTCTGTATGTTGAGGCAGCACCGCACGAAACCCGTCTGTGGGCTTTGCACGCAGTCTGACATCAAAGCTTTGTGCAGTGCTGTTTTAAAATTTTCAAGGCAATACCGCACAAAGATTGTGCGACAG
>NZ_KI260357.1 GCF_000468015.1 Ruminococcus callidus ATCC 27760
GGGGAAGCTTGCGGAGAAGGACTGAAAAAGGCAGGGTATGCTTGTAAAAAAATACAAGCATACAAACATTACAGTAATGGTTGTAGAAATGCTCTGCAGGAAACAATATGTAGAGCGACTGTGATGAGTTCATATAACAGGAGCAGGCAAAGTCCTGCTCTTCCTCCTTTTTTGTAAAAAACAGAGCACGAATTTTGACATATGAAGACCGTTGAGATGGAAGAACAAAAGCACCAAAAAAGAAAACAACCCCGCACAAAACCCAAAAAACAAGTTTTGTACGGGGTCATTTTATATGGTATTGCGGAATCCTTTTCCGATAATTTCGCTGCTGTTGGTAATCATCATAAACGCCTGGGGCTGTACTTTTTTGATATAGTTTCGCAGCTGCACAGCCTGGCTTCGTTTCATGACGGTCAGTACAATATATTCCTCCTGTCCGCTGTATGTTCCCTCCGCAGTAAACAACGTCGCGCTTCGCCCCAGTTCTGTGTGGATAAAGTCACAGATCGGCGTGGGGTCTTTGCAGACTATGGTGAAATATTTGCACAGGTTGATGTTTTCAATGGCGGTATCAATGACAATGGTTTTCG
>NZ_KI260358.1:0-380 GCF_000468015.1 Ruminococcus callidus ATCC 27760
GGCTTGCCAACGCCGGTTGTTGCCCTTGCCTGTACTTGCAGTGTTGGTTCTTTGAGGTGTTGCTTGTGTAGGTGGTTAACTTTATTTGATACGGCGTTTGCAAGCTTGTATTGCTAGGCTCCCCTTTAGGGCACCCGAAGGGCGTGCCTTGTGCTGAGCCGTCACCGCAGGTGACTGAGGGATTCCCCGCCACAGCAGCCAGCCGATTTCACAAGGAGTTACGCTTCTTTTTTTCTTTACTGAAAAGAAAAAAAGAAGCAAAAAAAGAAAAGAGTTCGCATTCCACTTGTACTGTAAGATTCCAATATCACCCGAAGATTACACAAGAGATTCTCACCAACAAAACTCCCCCGGAGGGGCATACAGGCGGCTGCTGCCGC
>NZ_KI260358.1:480-22779 GCF_000468015.1 Ruminococcus callidus ATCC 27760
CGGCTGCTGCCGCCGTAACATTACCCTTTTCACACTTGAAATTGGGGGGTAAGGTCAGCGGCGACTCGCCGCCGCCGCATGCTAATCCGATGAAGAACTACTATTTTCGCCGCGGAGCGTTGCATCATCTTCAGAAATGATGTACCACTTCTCCCCGATCTTGCCCAGTGTGGGATAGACCACATCTGTGCCGGAGTCATTGCTGCCGGAGAAGTTCCGCTTGACTTCCAGCGTTACTGCGTCGGAAATATCGGCACCCTCATTGCCCAGCATTTTCTCCATATCGGTATTCCACTCGGATACGCCGGCATCGCCCTGTGAGGACATGCCCTGGATCTGATAGGTCACCTTGACATCGTCGCCGTAGGTTTCCTTCCATTCCTGCACCGTGTTGTTGCAGCCCTCTGTGAAACTCTCCACAACGTCGTCCTCAGACTTGCTGTAGGTTTTCATGTAATACGTCCAGTACTCCGGCGGTGCCATCAGCTGAGTCAGGGTCTGTCCGTCTGCGGAGAGCACCGCAGTATAATAACTGCTGAGTACGTCGGCATAGTCTGACGAATCCGGTGCGGCTTTCTGTGCCTTTTGTTCTTTCTGATACCAGAACAGTCCGCCGAACGCCAGCCCTGCCGCTGCCGCTACCATGATGATACCGGCAATGATGCGGATATGCCGGCGTTTTCTTGCCGCCTGCTCTGCCTGTTTTTGATTTCGGGTGGTTTTCTTTGCCATTGCTGATCGATTCCTCCGTTACCAGACGTTATAGCCGTTATTCTGGCACACATAGTCCATGTCTTCCATTGCTTTCATACAGCACCAGCGGCTGCCGATCTTGACGAACGTCGCCTTCTCCGAAGCCTTGGTGCCGCCGTCATCAATGGTCAGGCTGACTTCTACGGCTTTGCTGATCTCCACGGTAATGTCATAACTGGTGTGGAGTTCGTCCTCCAGTGCGGCGAGCTCATCGGCATCACTGATGTGCTGCACATGCCCGATGTCATAGGACATTCTGCCCTCTGTGCCGTAGTTTTCATTCCAGTAGTCGAAGTAGTCGCTCATCATGGACTTGACTTCCCGCCGTGTGGTGGAATAGGTGCTTTCCAGATAGTCCATATACGCGTCCGGCACCAGTGCGGTATACATGCTGCCGCTGGAATAATCCACCCCTTTGACATAGCGGAATACCGCCAGCTTATAGCCCCAGAAAAAGACGTAGTACACCACCGCCAGCAGGATCAGCACAAACGCCACAGCGGCGGCGACGATCCTTCGGGTGCGGCGGAACTTCTTTTCCTGTGCCGCCCGCCGGAGTTCCTCCGGATCTTCGGCAGCGATGCCGTCAGCTTTTTCCAGATCTGCCGGTGCAGAGAGAAAAGGCATGGAAAATTTTTCTGCCGTGGGGGACGGCTCTTTTTTCGCCTGCTCCTCTGCCGCCGGCTTCTTGGGACGGGGCAGGATCTCACCGCATTCCGGACAGATCACGGCACGTTCGGGGGCTTCATATCCACAGTGTTCACATTTCATTGCTGTTCTTTACTCCTTGCGGCAAACTGCCATTGCCCTTAACCTACACTCTGGCTTGCATTATAGCAGGCAGTTGCATAACTATACATTGCATCGTACACATACCACTGTCCGTCGATCTGGGTCATGGTAAGATAGGTGTCGTTGCTTTCATCGTTCATCTTTACGGTCATGCTGACATCTACGGCAGCATCGCCGGCAATGCCATAGGTTTCCAGACCGTCATTCAGTTCTGACAGTTCTTCATCGGCAACGTCTGTGCCGCCGGTCACATCTACAGAGAGTTCCGGTGTGCCGTCCTCGCCGAAGCTGCCGGAAACCATTTCCTCCAGCATGCTGGTCAGATAGCTTTCTGCATCGCTCTGGCTGACACCGTATTCGGCATCGATCAGTTCCCACCAGCTTTCCGGCACCAGTGTGGACATGGTAGCTGCATCTGCATTTACAACGGCGTTCCAGTAGGTCTGTACCATATCGCCGAATTCTGCGATATACTTGGCAGAAGCGGCATAGTCAGAACCGCACAGCTGATCGAAATCGTCCATTGCAGACAGGCTGCACCACTTGCCGTCGATCTTTACCGTCCACAGAGAATAGTCATCGCTGTCGGAATCGTCTGCACCGGTGACGGTACAGGTTGCATCAATGCACACGCCGGTGGAAACTTTCAGACCGAACTTGTCGGTATCTTCCCGCACCGGATCCAGCTGTGCAGAGCTGCCCATGCCGGCAGTTACGCCATTCTGTTCCATTTTGTAGGACAGGTCGCCGCCGAGGGTGTCGGAATAATCCTGCATGTACTGGTTCATCGCTGCCACAGCATCTTCCTCGGACAGGTCGTAGGTATCGGAAATATAATCCCAGAAGCTGTCCGGACAGAGTTCTGCCAGTGCCTCGCCGTCACAGTTGATGTGGGCATTCCAATAGGCAGCATTGTTCTTGGCTGCCTTGGTACCCAGATTGACACCGATTCCGACGATCACGCCCACAACGATCAGGATCAGCAGGATCGGGATCAGGATCAGGGCAACGATCAGACCGGTTTTCTTCTTCTTTTTGGGCGGCTGACCTACCGGCGGCACCGGATTCACAGTGGGATCATAGGGCGGCACATTGGCACCCTGTCCCTGCGGCATCTCAAACGGATTTGCCGCTGCATTGGGGATTCCGCTGCCGGCGGGGGCTGCGGTCGGCTCCGGTGCCGGTGCAGGGGTCGGTGCAGGGGTCGGTGCAGGGGTCGGCTCGGGTGCCGGAGCAGCTGCTTCCGGTGCAGCCATGGGATTCCCGCAGGTCGGACAGAATTTTTTGCCGTCTTCTACGGCAGTTCCACATTTTTTACAAGTCATGTTTTTTCTCCTTATATCATAGTTGGTATTATACTAGTTGGTATTGCCTTGAGTCGGGTTCGGGAAATCGGGTTTGGGAAATAATGGGCTGTTTGAGAGGTTTACTTGTGCAACCGGAAAAGATTACACGGGAGAACCCCTCCGCCAGCTTCGCTGGTTTCCCTGCTCTTATTCGCCGATTTTCATGCCGCAGGAAGTGCAGAAGCGGTTGCCGTCGGGGACAGGCTTTCCGCAGTTGGGGCAGGTGCGTTCCGGTGCAGCCGGCTGGGGCGTTTCCGGTACAGGCTCTGCGGCTGCCGGCTGGTCTGTCATTTCGTGACCGCAGCGGGTACAGAAATGATTCTCCTCCGGAACCGGATTGCCGCAGTTGGGGCAAAGCCGTCCCTGCACTTCTGCCGGTGCAGCCTCCGGAGCAGGAGCCGCTGTTTCAGGAGCCGTAACCACTTCCGGTTCTGCGGGCTGTGCCGCCGGTGCTTCTGCGGGAGCAGCTGCCGGTGCGGGAGATACGGGAGCCGTTTCAGTCGGAACCGGCTGGGGAATCGGCTGTTCTGCCGGAGCGGGAGCCGGAGCCGGTGCAGGCGTAGGTGCCGCAGCCACAAAGGGATTTCCGCAGAAGGTGCAGAACATCGCACCAGCCATGCGGGGCTTGCCGCAGTTCGGACAGCACTCTGCACCAGCCGGAGCCTGTGGTGCCTGAGCAGCCGCCTGACGGGCAGCAGCTTCCGCTTCCCGCTGTGCTCTTTCGGCGGCTTCTCTTGCGGCACGTTCTTCTGCAAGCTGTTTGCCCACCGGATTTTCTGCCCCGCACTTGGTGCAGTACAGCACAGTTTCGGGGATCTCTGCCCCGCAGCCCTGACAGATCAGCAAATGCTTGGTCTTACGGATCTGTTTCCGATATTCTGCGATCTTTTCCTGACTTGCCGCAATGGCAGACAGAAATTCCTGAAATTCCGGTTCCGCGTCTGCGGTATGCAGTTCAGCGTACTTCCTGCCCATATTGAGATAGGCGGCGTTGATGTTCTTTTCTTCATCGTTGATCAGACCATTCAGACGAATGGTTTCGGTAGAAGACTTGGTTTTTTCTACAACGGAATGTGCCGTATTGGTGACAGTTTTTCCAAGTTTATCGAAAAAAGACATATGGATTCCTCTCTTTCTTTTAATGTTACAGGTTCTTTTAATGTTATAGGCAACAGTGTTTCCGGCGATTCTACAATAACATAGAACAACCTATGATACATTATACTATATTTTTCAGTATCATGCAAGCATTTCTCTGCAATTTTCACAACATTTTCATGTTGCGGCAAGCTGCACCCCCATTTCAGGTGTGAAAAGGGCAGTGTTCCGGCGGCGGATTTTTGCCGGCAAAAATTGCGGAAACACTGCATAAAGCCGTCAGGCAGAATTTAGGAAACACTGAATAAAGCCCGCCTGACGGCTTTGCACGCAATCTGCGTGCAGATTTTTCGTCATATTGCCCAGAAATCCCTTGCCATACGGAAAGTATGCCTGCGGAATTTCTATGCAATCTGCCGAAAAATCTGACGACGCATCTTACGCACAAGCTTTGCTCGGTGTTTCTTTTATGCAGTGTTTCCGCAATCGTACAAAGGCAATACCGCACAATCTTTGTGCGGTATTGCCCAAGAAAAACCACGACTGCTGGCGAACCAGCTCAAATGATGTTTGTTGATGTATGTTAAAATGTTGAAAACTATGTTGAAAACATTGTATCATCTGTAGAAATTACGCCGGCAGTTCTCCCTGCACCAGCTGTGCGGCAGGGTAGTAGTGACATAGAATTTCCTGCCAGTCTGCTCCGTCTTTTGCCATAGCATTGGCTCCATACTGGCTCATGCCCACGCCGTGCCCGTAGCCCTTGGTGGTGAATACCAGCTTGCCGTCCTGCACGTCCACGGAGAACACCGCCGACCGCAGCCCCAGCATCTGCCGCAGTTCCTGACCGGAGCAGGTTTTTCCGCCCACAGTGACTTCCAGAACCGTCCCCGACTGGGAACACGCTCCTACCTGCACCCATTTCGCCATATCCGTGTCCCAGACTGCATCGGGCAGTGCGTCCTGCACAGCCGCCTGAAATTCCTCGCCGGTGAACGATGCGGTTTCCAGATACCGCGGGGCAGAGGTGTCTGCTTCGCTCTCCACTGGAACAAGGTATTCCACCTTGCTGCCCCAGACGGTTTCCGCACTTTCCGTGGTGCCGGCGGACATGGAGCAGAACGCCGCAATGATCGGCGTGCCGTCGTATTCCAGTACATAGGGCAGCACCTCGTCCACGGCGGCGGTGATCTTGGCGTAGGAAGCTTCGAAGTTGTCCTCGTAGTACTGCCGTGCCTGATTTTCCGTGAAGCACGCCTGATACTGGCTGCTGTCGTTGGAAAAATCCGCCCCGCACAGTTCCGCGGTGGGGTGGGACTGTTCCAGCAAATGCTGCCGTTCCGCATATGTATGTGCCGCAACAGCCTGTGCTTTCAGTGCCTCTGGTTCAAAGGTGGCAGGCATCTCTGCACACACTGCCCCGATCACATAATCCCGCACGGAGAGTTCCTCCACCTTGCCGCTGGTGATGTCCAGCATCTGATAGTTTTCACACAGGTCAGCCCGTCCGGCAGGTTCTGCCGTGGTGGAAGTGGCGGTTTCTGCGGGGATCGTGGCAGTTTCCGTGGCGACCGGCGGCTCTGCCGCATCGGAGGCAGGGGCGGCGAAGCGGGACGGGATCACGGTAAAAAGAAATAATATACCGGTGAAGCCGCCTAAAATCATCAAATATTTTTTCATTGGTGCGATCCGCTTTCCTTTCTTTTGTTTTCTGGTGAATTGGGATTTTGTTCCAATTTTTCTGCCGCACAAAAAAACCGCAAAACGATTGACAGGAGGCGGTTTTTTGTGTATAATATAAGGTAACGATTAAAAAGGAGGCAATCTCTATGACACCGCAACTGATTTACAACCACAGCATCGAGGATTCTGATATTCATAATTTATGTGAAGACCTGGTGCAATATTCCGATATTGCTCCGAAATATTATGAACGCTTCGATGTGAAACGCGGCTTGAGAAATGCAGACGGTTCCGGCGTCATTGCTGGGATTACCCGTATCTGTATGGTACACGGCTACGTGATGAGCGAGGGCGAACGCCAGCCGATCCCCGGCCAGCTCATCTACCGCGGTTATGATATTAACGACCTCATTGAAAATGCAGAACGGGAAGACCGCTATGTGTTTGAGGAAGTCGCATACCTGCTGCTGTTCGGCAGGCTCCCCAACGGGGCAGATCTGGAACGCATGACCCGTTCGCTGGGTGTGCGGCGGGAACTGCCGCCGGGATTTCTGGTGGACTCCATTATGCAGTCCCCGTCCAACAACATCATGAACAAGCTGGCGAGAAGTATCCTGTCCCTGTATTCCTATTCGGACGTGACAGAAAACACCACTATTGAAGATGAAATGTCCATCGCTCTGGATCTGATCGCCAAGATGCCCATTCTCATGGACGGTGCCTATCAGGCAAAGCGGCACAAGTATGACAACGCCAGCCTGATTATGCACCCGCTGCGTCCGGAGGAAAACACCGCAGAATCCATTCTGTCCCTGATCCGGAACGACCGTTCCTATACCAAGGCAGAGGCACAGCTGCTGGATACCCTGCTGGCACTCCACGCAGACCACGGCGGCGGAAACAACTCCACCTTTGCCTGCCGCGTGGCAACGTCCTCCGGTACAGACCCCTTTGCGGCATATACCTCCGCGATCAACTCCCTCAAGGGACCCCGCCACGGCGGTGCGAACATCAAGGTCATTCAGATGCTGGACGACATCAAGGCACACGTGGCACACTGGGAGAACGAGGGCGAAGTGGCAGACTACCTCACCAAGATCCTCCGGAAGGAAGCCAACGACGGCTCCGGTTTGATCTACGGTATGGGACATGCGGTATATACGCTGTCCGACCCCCGTGCAGTGATCCTGAAGCGGAAAGCAATGGCTCTGGCTGCGGGCAAGGAGATCGAACGGGAGTTCAGACTGCTGGATACGGTTGAAAAGCTGACACCGGAACTGATGAAATCGGTCCGCGGCAATGACAAGGTGGTCTGTGCCAATGTGGACATGTACTCCGGTCTGGTGTATCGCATGCTGGGCATTCCGGACGAGTTGTTCACGCCGCTGTTCGCCACCGCCAGAATGGTGGGCTGGGCGGCACACCGTATGGAAGAGCTTCTCACCGGAAAACGAATTATCCGACCGGCATATAAGGCGATCGCAAAGTCGAAGGAGTACGTTCCGCTATGCGATCGGTAAAGCATTCTATGATGCGGCGGCGGCGGTGGCTGCCAGCCGCATTTTGCCTACTTTGCTGCCTGCTGTTTTCCGGCTGTACGCCGGGGGCGACGGTGGATTCCCTGCTGAAACCGCCCAGTCTGAGCAAGGAACAGCAGCAGATCTATCTGGCACTACAGGACGCAGTGGGCAGCGGCATCACCCTGCAATACCCCAGAGCCGGAGCCAATCTGTCTGCCTTTACGGTAGTCGATCTGGACAACGACGGCGAGGACGAAGCGTTGGTGTTCTATAAGAAAACCAGCCTTACCGCCATGGAAAACGGTCTGCGGCTCAGCGTATTGGATCAGGTGAAGGGGGAGTGGATGTCGGTCTGCGACCGTCCGGCAGACGGCACGGAAGTGGAACGCATCGTCATCTCTCCCATGGGCAGCGAAGATTCCCAGAATCAGATCTTCGTGGGCTACAGCGGCGTAGACCAGTCGGACAAATCCCTGACCGTCTACCGCTACAGCGACAGCGAAGTGCAGCAGCTGTTCACTGCCGCGTATACCATGTTTGACGTGGCAGATCTGGACGGCGATCAGGCACAGGAACTGCTGGTGCTGGGGAAACTCACCGAAAACACTTCCTCCTCTGCGGCAATGTACCGCCTGCAAAACGGGACGGTAAAGGACAATGGCAAGCTGGATCTGCGGACTGGCTTTACGGATTTCAGTCAGGTGCAGTACGGCAGACTGGAGGACGGCACCACCGGCATCTATATCGACGGTGCCATAGGTCCCTCCTCGCTGCAAACGGAAGTCCTCCACGTACAGGGAGAAACGCTGGCGTATGTGCTCGCCGACAGCGATGTGGTGGCAAAGACCAATCGCTCTGTAGGCTATCTGTCCATGGACTTGGACGAGGACGGCAGCGTGGAGATTCCGGTGCAGGAGCCGTTTCCCGGCTATGGTGCAGATTCCTCCGATCAGGTGCGGCTGACACGCTGGCTGGGCGTTTCCGGCAGCCAGCTGCAAGAGAAAATGCGGGGGTATTTCAGCCTGAATGACGGCTGTATGTTCCTGCTGCCGCAGTCGTGGTACGATAAAGTGACGGCAGTGACGGATACCCTCACGGGAGATATTGTCTTTTGCCGCTATGACGGCGAGATGAACGACCATATGACAGAGCTGCTGCGGTACAGCGTGGCACAGGATACGGAATCACAGGAAGAACGGGACACGGAGGGCTATCAGCTGCTCCACACCCGCGGCAAAGCTTCCTATTATATGAAAGCCGCCGAAACCGACGACCCGCTGGCACAGCCGTGGCAGAACCTTATGGTGCGGTTCCGGTTCGTGCAGTGAGTGGCGGGAGCGTGACGGCTGGGCGTTTTTGGTATGGATCAGATTTCACAGAGGATCCCATACATTCCCCAGATCAAACCCAAACAGAGGTGTACCCAAACAGAGGTGTAGAGATGAAACGAATTTTAGTGTGTGAAGATGAAGATGTGATTCGGGACTTTGTCGTCATTAACCTCAAGCGTGCCGGCTATGACGTTTGTGATGTCGGCTGCGGCGAGGACGCACTGCGTGTGTTCGAAGAAGAACACGGCAATTTTGACATTGTCCTGCTGGATATTATGATGCCCGGCATTGACGGCTTTACCGTCTGCAAAAAGCTGCGGGAAAAGAGTTCTACCATCGGCATCATTATGCTGACTGCCAGAACACAGGAAATGGATAAGGTCAGCGGGCTGATGTTCGGGGCGGACGACTATATCACAAAGCCGTTTTCCCCCTCGGAACTGACAGCCAGAGTGGACGCGATCTATCGCCGTGTCTGCATGAGCTTTATCAAGGACGAACAGTCGCCGGTGATCGAAAGCGGCCCGTTTACCCTGAATCTGAAAAGCCGCACCGTCACCAAAAACGGCAAGCTGATTGACCTGACACAGGTGGAATACCAGATCATGGAGTATTTTCTCAATAACCAGAATACGGCACTGGATCGTGCCAGCATTCTGAACCATATCTGGGGCGACGGTTATTTCGGCGATGATAAAATTGTCGATGTCAATATCCGCCGCATTCGCATGAAGATTGAAGAAGAACCCAGCAAGCCGCAGTATATTACGACGATCTGGGGTTATGGATATAAGTGGAATGACAAATAAACGCAGACGCAGCCCGAAAAAACGTGCCGGAAGTTCGATCACCCGCCGCTGGGTCATCAACAATCTGGGGATCATTGCACTGGTGCTGACAGTGCTGGATTTCGCGTTTATCTACATCATGCAGAATTATTATTATAGTGCTTCTCAGCAGTATCTGAACACGAAGATCAGTTCCGTGACCGGTGTCCTGAGCCGCTATGCACAGGACGCGGACATCAACTTTTCCTCGGAAATGCGGAGTACCATCGAAAACTTTTCCGACAAGGACAAAATGGAACTCATGGCGATCAATTCCCGCGGACGGGTGGCACTGACCTCCTCCGGCTTCACACCGGCGGAGGGTGCCGCCATGCCGGATTATGAAGCCGTCATGGACGGCGGCGACGGCTACTGGGTCGGCAAGCAGGGCGGTGAAACCATTATGGCGGTTTCCGTGGATATTTCCGATATGAACACGGAATACAACGCCATTCGGGTGGTGGCTTCTCTGGAACAGATCCAGAGCACAGTGAATTCCTATGTGTGGGGTGTCAGTGCCTTGTGTGCCGGCGTGCTGCTGCTGCTGGTGGTGACCGGACTGTATTTCATACGCTCCATTGTCCGCCCCATTAAGCAGATCAACGCCACGACCAAGAAATACGCCAAGGGAGATTTCTCTGTCCGCATTCAGGAGAACAGCAGCGACGAGATCGGCGACCTCTGCGTGTCCATTAACCAGATGGCGGACGAACTCTCCAATACGGAGAACATGAAGAACGAGTTCATCTCCTCGGTGTCCCATGAACTGCGGACACCGCTGACGGCGATCAAGGGCTGGGCGGAAACCATGTGCATGGAAGCCGACCCCGACACCGTACAGCGTGGCGTGCATGTCATCGTGAACGAAACCGAACGGCTGTCCGAAATGGTTGAGGAACTGCTGGATTTTTCCCGCATGCAAAGCGGACGGTTCTCGCTCCAGTGTGCCACCATGGACGTGCTGGCGGAACTGGGGGACGCGGTGCTCATCTATACCGAAAAGGCAAAGCGGGAGAATATCCGCATCATCTATCAGGAACCGGAAATGCTGCCCTTTGTCTACGGGGATAAAAACCGTATCCGGCAGGTGTTCATCAACGTCATTGACAACGCCATTAAGTACTCCAATTCCGGCAGCACCATTACCATTAGTGCGGAAGAAGTGGGGAACATGATACAGGTGACGATCACCGACAACGGCGTGGGCATCAGCGAAGCCGACCTGCCCCGCGTCAAGACCAAGTTTTTCAAGGCAAACCACACCCGTCGCGGCTCCGGTATCGGACTTGCTGTGGCAGATGAGATCATTACCATGCACGGCGGCAGGCTGGACATTACCAGCGAACTGAACGTGGGAACCAATGTGACCATTACGCTGCCGGTAGAGCCGCAACGCCGCAGCAGTGCCACCACATAACACGAAGGGAGCAGAGATGCAGAAGTACCCAAGGCAACACCGCACAAAGCCCGCCTGACGGCTTTGTACGGTGTTGCCATAAGGGTGTCAGGCTGGACGTTGATGCAGACTGGGACGTTGTGAAAAACACGATCTCGATTGAATGAGAAAGGAAACAGATACATATGGCAAAACAACCCAGAGAAAACCCCAAGCACATGACCAAGATCGGCGGACAGGCACTGATCGAGGGCGTGATGATGAAAGGGGCAGACACCGGTGCAATGGCGTGTCGCCTGCCCAACGGCGAGATCGACGTAGAAACGTGGGCGGAGAACAACGGCAAAAATATGCCGTGGTACCGGAAGTGTCCTTTTGTGCGGGGCAGCTTCAACTTCGTTCTGTCCATGAAAGACGGCTATCGCTGCCTGACTAAGTCGGCAGAAAAACAGGTTCCGGAGGACGGAGAAGACGACACCGAAGAAATGAACCGCTTTGAAAAATGGCTGGACGAAAAGCTGGGGGATAAGCTGTTCGGCATCATTATGACCATTGGCATGATCGTCGGCATTGCCGTTGCCATTGGTCTGTTTGTATTCCTGCCGAAATTCCTCATCGGGCAGCTGATCTCCCACACCGCCATTCCCGACAACAGCCGCTTTGTGCGGTCGCTGCTGGAGGGCATTATCAAGATCGCGATCTTTTTGGGGTACATGGCGTGTACCGGTCTGATGAAAGATATTCGCCGTACCTATGAATACCACGGGGCAGAACACAAGACCATCGCCTGCTATGAAGCGGGCGAGGAACTGACCGTGGAGAACGTCAAAAAGCACACTCGTTTCCACCCTCGCTGCGGAACCAGTTTTATTTTCATCACCCTGATCGTCAGCATTCTGGTAATGTGCATCGTGCCCATTTATCAGGTGCTGCCCCGTGTGATCGTCAGCATTCTGCTGCTGCCGGTGGTGGTCGGGATCTCCTATGAGTTTATCCGTATCGCCGGCAAAAGCAACAACTGGCTGACCCGTGCCCTGTCGTGGCCCGGTCTGCAAATCCAGCGGATCACCACGCGGGAACCGGACGCATCACAGATCGAGTGTGCCATTGCTGCACTGAAGCCCTGCATTCCGGAGGACATGGAGGACGACAAGTGGTAAATACGCCCCGTGCCGCCATGCAGGCGGTGCAGCAGAAACTGGCAGAAGCGGGACTGGATTCGGTGCAGTTCGAAAGCCGCATTCTGCTGGAAACCGTGCTGGAACTGCCCTATGGGGCACCTCTCCCGCAGCAGCCCCTGACCGGAGCCCAGCAGCAGCGTCTGGCGGAACTGACCGCACGCCGCTGTGCCCATGAACCGCTACAGTATCTCTGCGGCACATGGGAATTTTTCGGGCTGGAGTTTCAGGTGGGAGAGGGTGTGCTGATCCCGCGGCAGGATACCGAAACATTGGTGGAAGCGGTGCTGGAACTGCGAAAGAATGAGCCGTCCACCTGTTTGCTGGATCTTTGCAGCGGCTCCGGCTGTATCCCGTCGGCACTGTCGGTGCACCTGTCCGGTGTCACCGGTGCCGTGCTGGAACTTTCGCCGGAAGCAATGGGCTATCTCCGGCAGAACCTGAAACGCCACGCTCCCCAGCTGGAGTGCATCGCCGGGGACGTGCTGCACCCGCCGGCGGAACTGCTGCACCGGCAGTTCCACATCATCACCTGTAACCCGCCCTATCTCACCGCAGCAGATATGGAGCAGCTTCAGCCGGAAGTCGCCCGTGAACCGGAAACCGCCCTGTTCGGCGGCACCGACGGGCTGGACTTCTACCGAAAGCTGACTCCCCTGTGGAAGCCGGCACTCCGGCCGGCTGGCTGGCTGGTGTATGAGGTGGGAGCAGGACAGGCACCGGACGTGGAAGCGATCCTACAGGAAAACGGCTATGCCCAGGTACACACCGTCCCCGACCTCACAGGCATCGGACGCGTCGTGCTGGGGCAGCGGTAGGAATTTCGGGATATGCGGCGGGGTGCGGAAATCAATTTTCAAAAATATGTTGATTTAAATTGTGCCAAATTATGAAGTTTGACAAGTGAGGCTCCCCTGAAAGGGCACCCGCAGGGCGTGCCTTGTGCTGAGCTGGCAGTGCGTAGCACTGACTGAGGGGTTTCCACTTATGCCGAAAACGTCATAAAAAGAGTTTACGAAAAACCCCTCCACCACCTAACGGTGGTTCCCCTCGTACTGAGCGGTCCCCTCTGCCCTGCGGGCATCTCCCCACCCCGTGGGGAGTCACCCCTTTCAGGGGAGGCTGATTCCTATCGTTTTGTAGTAGGGGCAGATGCCCACATCTGCCGGTGACGATTGACCGTAAGGAGCGAATGCATTCGCTATACCAGATAAAGGACGATAATTTATGGCAAAAGCAGATCTGAAGAAAAAGGTGGTACTGGATATTCCCACCACCGAGGAAGAAAAGAAAAAGGCACTCCAGAGTGCCATTGCACATATCACAAAAGTATACGGTACCGGTGCGATCATGCGGCTGGGGGAGAACAAGGCGAACCTGAATGTGGAAGCCATTCCCACCGGCTCCATGATGCTGGACATGGCTCTGGGCATCGGCGGCGTACCCCGCGGCCGTATCGTGGAACTGTACGGACCGGAAAGTTCCGGTAAGACCACCGTTGCTCTGCACATTATCGCAGAGGCACAGAAAATGGGCGGCGAAGTGGCGTTTATCGACGTGGAACACGCCCTCGACCCCACCTATGCCGAAGCACTGGGCGTGAACATCGACAACCTGCTGGTTTCCCAGCCGGACAGCGGTGAACAGGCTCTGGAAATTGCCGAAGCACTGGTACGCTCCGGAGCCATTGACGTGCTGGTCGTGGACTCTGTGGCAGCCCTCACCACCAAGGCGGAGATCGACGGCGAAATGGGTGACAGCCACGTGGGACAGCTGGCACGTCTGATGTCCCAGGCAATGCGGAAGCTGACCGCCGTGATCTCCAAGTCCAAGTGCGTGGCGATCTTCATCAATCAGGTGCGGGAAAAGATCGGCGTGATGTACGGCAATCCGGAAACCACTCCCGGCGGCCGTGCCCTGAAATTTTACGCTTCTGTCCGCATGGAAGTCCGCCGCGGCGAACCCATTAAGGACGGCAGCAGCCAGATCGGCAACCGCACCAAGGTGAAGATCAACAAGAACAAGGTCGCTCCGCCGTTCCGCGAAGCCGAGTTCGATATTCTCTACGGACAGGGCATCTCCCGTACCGGCGAGGTCATCGACGTGGCTGTGGAACTGGGCATCGTCAAAAAGGGCGGTGCGTGGTTCAGCTATCAGGATCAGAAGCTGGGACAGGGACGGGAAAACGCCAAGAAAATACTGGAGGACAACCCCGAACTGATGAAGGAGATCGAAGCCCAGATCCTGGAACACAAGGACGAACTCATGGCATCGACCAAGAAGAAAAAGAAGAAGTCCAAGCTGGAAGAAGCTGCGGCAAAGGCTGCCGGAGAGAACACCGAGGCACCGGAGGACGGCGGCGAAGTGCTGGAAGCCGAGGGCGAGTTCAACTCGCTGGAGGACGGCGAAAATCTGGAGATCAGTGCAGAGGACGACTTCGAAGAATTCGATCCGGCGTAAGGTGACGGCACAGCATGACCATTACCACACTGGCTGCCCATAAGGGCAACACCTGGAAACTCGAGCTGGACGACTCCGGCGAACTGTATTTTCTCCACGTTTCTGTGGTGCAGCGGTGCGGTCTGCAAAAGGGCATGACGCTGACACCGCAGCAGTGGGAGCAGGTGCAGACTACGGAACTCGCCCGCAAGGCGTACCAGTACGCCTGCTTCCTGCTGGATCGGCGGGGCTACAGCTATCAGGAAATGTTCCGGAAGCTGGAGCCGAAATATCCCCAGTCCGTCTGCTATGCCACAGTAGACCGGCTGGCGAAGTTCGGGCAGATCAATGACCGAGCCTATGCGGAACAGCTGGCACACCACTATGTGGAAGTGAAGCACTTCGGGCTGCGGCGGGCACGGCAGGAGATGTACCGGCGGGGACTGCTGGACGAACACATCACCGAGGCACTGGAGCCCTATGAGGACGAGGTGACAGGGGGAATATTGGAGGAATTGGTGGCGGGGAAGTACCGGAAGTATTTTCTGGATCCCGACGACCGCCGGACGATTGAAAAGGGGAAAGCTGCACTGGTACGGCAGGGGTATCGCTTCAGCGAGATCAACGCCGCGGTGCAGGCATTTTTGGAAGAAATGGAAAATGTGGAATAAGGATCTCAAGCAGGAGATTTGGAGGGGTATTATGCAGACAGAAAGAAGGATCGCGAAATGTGCCGTGCTGGCAGCGTTGGTGCTGCTGGGTGGAGCCTGCACCAAAATCGATGCAGTGCGTTCCGACGGCAAACAGACACAGGAGGCCGTTATGGCGGCAGCTTCGGCGGCGGAAGTTTCCACCACAGCCGAAACCACAACGGCAGCGACAACCGAAACCACAACGACTACCGTGACTACTACAGTGACGACGACTACTGCGGCAGGGATCTGCCAGCCGTTTATCGATGAGAACGCCAATATCGACCCCTCAAAGCCTATGGTGGCACTGACCTTTGACGACGGTCCGGGGCAGTATACCAACAGCATTCTGGACACGCTGGAAGCCTATCAGGCACACGCCAGCTTTTTCGTGGTGGGACAGAACATCAATGACGAAACCAGTGCTGTGATGCAGCGTGCCGTGGGGCTGGGCTGTGAGATCGGCAGCCATACGGAAAACCATGCCGATCTGGTCAAGGCAGATGCGAACACGTTCCAGCAGGAGATCCAGCAGGCAGACGACCGCATCTTGCAGGCGATCGGACGCTATCCCTATTTTCTCCGTCCGCCCTACGGGGACTTCAACGATGACGTTCGCCGCCACGTGGGGAAACCGCTGGCGTTCTGGTCGGTGGACACCAAGGACTGGAAAACGCGGAACACTGCCAGCACTGTCAGTGCAACCCTGAACAACATCGAGGACGGTGATGTGGTGCTGATGCACGACATCTACGGGGAAACGGCTGCGGCAGTGGCACAGATCGTGCCGTCGCTGGTGCAGCAGGGCTATCAGCTGGTGACCCTTAGCGAGCTGACGTATTATCGGGGCGTGGAAATGGAGAACGGCATGATCGTTTTCAACATGCACCCCGCCAACCCCAACTATAAGCTGCCGCCGGATCCGGACGTACCGGAACCGCAGACCACACCGGCTCCGGAAACGGAAACCACTACGGAAACTGTGGCTGCTGCGGGACAGTGATAATTTGCTTCCCCTTTCAGGGGAGGCTGTTTGAAAGGAAAAATCTCTCGGAGAGGGAACAGGCGGCTTGTCCGCTGTAATATTATATCACAACGATCATATGGAGGAAAAAATATGCCAATTCGTGTAGGCATGGTTTCTCTGGGATGTTCCAAGAATCTGGTCGATTCGGAGCGTATGCTGGCAAAGCTGCGTGCCCACGGCTATCAGCTTGTGACAGAACCCGGTGAAGCTGACGTTGCAATCGTAAACACCTGCGGATTTATCCAGTCCGCCAAAGAAGAAGCGATCGAAACCATTCTGGAACTGGGTGCCCTGAAAAAGGACGGCACCCTGAAAAAGATCATTCTGACCGGCTGCCTGACAGAACGCTATCAGGAAGAAGCGGCGGAACTGTTCACCGAGGCAGATGCCGTTATTGGCATCGGCAACAATCGGGACATTGTGGACATTCTCGACCACGTGCTGGCTGGAGAGCGTGTCGTGCAGTTCGGCAAAAAGAGCGATGCTGAACTGAAGGGCGACCGGATCATTACCACCCTGCCCTTTTTCGCATACCTGAAAATTGCCGAGGGCTGTTCCAACAACTGTACCTATTGTGCCATTCCTGCCATTCGCGGACCGTACCGCAGCGTGCCCATGGAGGACGTGCTGGACGAGGCACGCTGGCTGGCAGAGCACCATGTGACGGAACTGATCGTCATTGCACAGGATACCACCCGATACGGTGCCGATCTGTACGGCAAGTCCAGGCTGCCGGAACTGCTGCGGGAACTGTGCCACATTGACGGGATCCGCTGGGTGCGGGTGCTGTACTGCTATCCGGAACGCATCACCGAGGAACTGCTGGACGTGCTGGCAGAGGAGCCCCATATGGTGCCCTATCTGGATCTGCCGATCCAGCACTGCGATGAGGAGATTCTGCGGAGAATGCACCGCCCCGGCAACGAGGAAACCCTGCGGAACCTCATCACCCACATTCGGGAACGGGTGCCGGAGATCACCCTGCGTACCACGCTTATCACCGGCTTCCCCGGAGAAACCAAGGAGCAGTTCAACCGGCTGGGCGACTTCGTGCAGGATATGCAGTTCGATCATCTGGGCTGCTTCGCCTACTCCGAGGAGGAGGGCACCAAGGCTGCCGAATTTGAAGATCAGGTGGACGAAGATGTCCGTGCGCACCGTGCCGATATTCTCATGGAGCAGCAGGCGGAAGTCAGTGCTGCCAAGAATGCGGCAAAGCTGGGCAAGCGAATGACTGCGGTGGTTGAGGGATATGACAAGTACGCCGGCTGTTACTTCGGCAGAACTGCTGCTGATGCACCGGATATTGACGGCAAGGTGTTCATCAAGAGCAGCAGCCGTCTGCGTCTGGGACAGTACATCACGGTAGAAGTTTTCGACACTATGGACTACGACCTGTTGGCGGAGGAGGTAACCGATGAACCTGCCGAATAAACTGACGCTGCTGCGTGTGATCCTGATTCCGTTTTTTCTGGTGATGATGTATGTGGACGCGATCCCGCTACATTTTCTGTGGGCACTGGTCATTTTCGCGGCGGCTTCGCTGACGGATATGCTGGACGGTAAGATTGCCCGTGCCAGAGGGCTGGTGACCAACTTCGGAAAGTTCCTCGACCCGCTGGCGGATAAGGTGCTGGTCATCACTGCCCTGACGGTGTTTGTGGAACTGAAAGAATTCCGCATGTCGGCAATTCCGCTGGTCATCATCATTGCACGGGAATTCATGGTTTCCGGTCTGCGGCTGCTGGCTGCGGAGGAAGGCGTTGTCATTGCCGCAGGCATCTGGGGCAAGCTGAAGACCGCATTCACCATGGTGACCATTGTAGGCGTTATGGCATACCTGTCGCTGGCATATGACTTCGGTCTGGCAGTGCCGGACTTCGTGAAAACGTGGATTCTGGGAGCACTGATCTGGATCTCCACCGCCCTCACCATTATCTCCGGTCTGGTCTATCTCAAGGGCTGCTGGAAGTATATTGACGGGGACAAATAAGATTATAGCTAGAAACAGAAAAAGCACATTGCCAACGGAGCGGTTCCGAGGGCAATGTGCTTTTTGTTTTGGACAAAAACAAGTGATTTGACAACATGCTCGTTTTCTGTTATACTAGAGGAAAGGGCTTATCATTCACGGGTAGGCGGTATTCCTTTTCTTAGCTCCCATAGGTTCCTCTTGAACAGATGGGAGGTGATTCTTTATGATGGACAGCGTTGTAACTTTTGGCGATTTGCTGAAACTGGGGAGTTTTTTCCTCGAATTGGCAACCTTTATCGCATACATCTACTACAATCATAAAAACAGTAATCATCACAATAAGAAAAAATAACCGCCCCTTGCGACCAAACTTGTGACGGTTATTTTTACCTGAAGCTATGGGAGCATACCGCTTGCTTGATAAGCTCTTTTCTATTTTCATTATACTACACTGCGGCAGATTTGTCAAGAGCGAGTGCTTGGAAAATCCCAATATTTTTCCCTGCTTCTATAGACAAAACGAGAAAAATATGCTATAATAACAAACATATAGGCGTTACGGACTGCACAGTTCGTCAGAATGCCCAAAATATCGCTGGGATTCTCCGGTGAACGGGAATTCCGGAAAGGAACATATTATGAAGAACACAGCAACAAAAATCAACTGGAAGGGTATGGAATGCATTCAGCTTTGTGCCGGCGGCTATACCGCACTGATCGCACCGGGAATCGGTTCGAACGTGCTGCGGCTTCACGACGATGCCAACGGCGTGGAATTTTTCCGCTGGGACGAGAACAACACACCGGAGGACATCAAGCAGTCTGCGGAAGTCTGGGGTCTGCCGACCTTGTACCTGCCGAACCGTTTTGCAGACGGCGTGCTGAAAACCTCTGATGCGGCCTATCAGCTGCCGGTAAACGAAGCGGCTCCGTTCCACAACCATATCCACGGTTTCCTTCATAAGCGGGAGCATAACGTTGTGGCATATTCCGCCAATGAGGAAGGTGCATGGCTGCGGACTTCTTATGTGTACAACGAGGAGGATCCGTTCTTCCAGTACATGCCCCTGCGGTTCACAGCGGACTTTTTCTTCGTGTTGAGCGAATACGGTCTGGAGTACAAGTTCTCCATTACCAACCAGTCCCCGAAGAAGCTGCCGGTTTCTGTAGCAACCCACACCACCATTTCTGCCCCCTTTGTAGACGGAGCCAGAGAAGAAGACATTCGCCTGCAAGTGCCGGTAGTGGAAAAGTGGACACTGAACGAACGCTGCCTGCCTACCGGAGAGATCCTGCCGCTGAACGACTACGATAAGGCATACCTGAACGGTACCACCTGTCCGGTAAAGCGGATCGTGGACAACGACATGTACACTGCCGGCAAGCTGACCTATCGGGGCAAGCCGT
This sequence comes from Ruminococcus callidus ATCC 27760, assembly GCF_000468015.1. Lineage (GTDB taxonomy): Bacteria > Bacillota > Clostridia > Oscillospirales > Ruminococcaceae > Ruminococcus_C > Ruminococcus_C callidus. Next base: position 19,945 of record NZ_KI260358.1, read on the forward strand.
TCCGCGGAGTACTGATGACCGACACCGCCAGCGGCAAGGGTATCGGCTATGAGGTTTCCGACGGCTATCACTTCTGGATTCTGTGGAATGACCGCGGCGAAAAGCACTACTTCTGTCCGGAGCCGATGACCGCAATGATCGATGCACCGAATCTGGATATGCCGGCAGAAAAGACCGGCTTCACCGAACTGTCCACCGGTGCTACATTCTATCTGGCACAGCATTTCTTCACCACGCTGCCGGAAGAAGCGTAACTCTATGCAGATACAGCAAACTCTCTCCCGTCTGGACGACCTGCTGCACCAGTGCCGGCTGGACGAAGCAGAAACCCTGCTCACCCAAGCCGTTGCACAGGCACAGGCGGAGGCAGACACTGACAGCGAAAAGCTGCTGCGGAACGAACAGATCGGCTTCTATCGGGACTGCGGGAAGTTTCCCGCGGCTCTGGAAACTGCTGCTGCGGCACGGGCACTGTTCGAGCAGACCGGTGAAACCGATACCATTTCCTACGCCACGACCTTGCTCAACTGTGCCAATGCCTATCGGGCTGCCGGAAACTATGAGGACGCTTTTGCCGCCTACAAAACCGTGCAGTCCCTCTATGCCCGCCTGCTTCCGCCGGACGACGGGCGTGTGGCAAGCCTTTGGAATAATCTGGCTCTCCTCTATCAGGAAACAGAGCAGTGGGAGCAGGCTTGCACCTGTCTGAAACAGGCTCTGGAACTGGTACAGCATGACCCCGATCCCACCCGTACCGGCATTTCTGCCGCAAATCTGGCGGTTTCTCTGCTCCGGCTTCACCGGACGGCAGAAGCACTTTGCTATTTGCAGCAGGCGAAAAAAATTTTGATCGGCAAAACGCCTTCGGATTTTCACGTCAGTGCCGTGTATGCCGGCTTCGGGGACGCGTACTATCAGCTGGGGGAATACGTCAAGGCTGCCGATGCCTACGAAAAAGCCCTGCCGGAGATCGAGCTGCACATGGGGCGGAACAATTTCTACGAGATCGTGTCGGAAAATCTGAAGCAGACTTATGCCCGATTGGGCGGCGGCCGTCCGGAGGAGCGGGGATTGAGGCTCTGTGAACGGTACTATATTGCTTTCGGGAAACCGATGCTGGAACGGAACTTCGGGGCGGTCTTGCCGCGGCTGGCGATCGGTCTTGCGGGGGAGGGTTCGGAGTGTCTGGGCTATGATGATGCCCTGTCCCGCGACCACGATTTCGGAGCCGGTTTCTGCATCTGGGTGCCGGACGATCTGCCGGAAGAAACAGTGCAGCAGCTGCGGAACGCTTATGCCGTTTTGCCGAAAAGCTACTGCGGCGTGTCCCGTGTTGCCATGCCGGAGGCAGACGGCAGAGTGGGCGTGTGCCGGCAGAGTGCCTTTTTCCGGCGGCTGCTGGGAACAGACGGCGTGCCGGAAACAGAAGCCCAGTGGCTGGAAATCGAATCCGGCATGCTGGCGGCGGCGTGCAGCGGGGCAGTTTTTCGGGACGACTCCGGCAGCTTCACGGCGGTGCGGCGAAAGCTGTCGCTGGGCTATTCGGAGGAAGTGCGGCTGCGGCGGCTGGCACAGGCACTGGGACGCATGGCACAGTGTGGACAGTACAACTATCCCCGCATGCGGCAGCGGGGCGACTACGCCACGGCACAGCTGTATTTGACAGAATTCTGCAAAAATGCCATGGAAGCGTGTCATCTGCTCCGGAACCAGTACGCTCCCTATGAGAAGTGGCTCCTGCGGAGCACCGCGGAACTGGAGGGCTTCGGAGCACTGGCGGAATCCCTGCGAAACCTGCTGCTTTTGCCGCCGGAGCAGGACGGCAGCGGACAGATCGAGAGCATTTGTGCGGCAATCAGAAAGGAGTGCACAGCAATGGACAAAACCGAAAAAACCACGGCGCAGGCTCCGTTTTTGGCGGATACTGCCAAGACGCTGGCTGCACAGGCGGCGGCTCTGGAAAAGCACCGTGCCACGGTGGAACAGCTGGCGGAACTGGAATTCCGCACGTTCGATAAAGTGCAGGGCATCGGCGGCAGGGCAGCCTGTCAGGACGACTGGGAAACCTTTTCGATCATGCGGCGGAGCCAGTATCTGCCGTGGGAGGAGGAACTGCTGGAACAGTGGTTGGCGGCGTTTACCGCGGCAGTGCAGGCGGGGCGGAATCCCATTATGGAAAAGTACGCCCGCATGATGGAGAGCACAGACCCCCAGCTGTACGCCGGCTTTGCCGACCAGCTGCCGGAACTGTCGCCGGAATTTGTGCAGCTGCGGGAGGCAGTCATTGCCATTCAGATTCCGTGGATGGAGGAATTCACGGCAAAGTATCCGCATCTGGGCAGCCGTGCCCGTGTGATTCATACGGCGGAGGATTCCACGGCACAGACTTCCTACGAAACCTATCTCCGCGGGGAACTTTCGGTGTATCCTTTTGAAGTGCTCTATGGCTATGGCCGTTGGGTGGTGTCGCTGTATCAGGCTGGAAAAAATCTGGCGTGCATGACCATGGCGGAAACCGTTAGAGCATACGGATATGCATCACTGGAAGCCGCAGAACAGGCGTGTGCAGAAACGCCACTGAGTGGAATCCCACTGCAATTGTGAGAAGCTGGCTTTCTGAAAAACGTCGCAGTTTCCTTGCTTTTTAGACTTTGCAAGTGTTTTGAGAGTAAGCCTCCCCTGAAAGGGGTGACTCCCCACGGGGTGGGGAGATGCCCGCAGGGCAGAGGGGACCGCTCAGTACGGGGGGGACCAGCGAAGCTGGTGGAGGGGTTCACCCGTGAAGCGTAACTTCTAGTGCAGCCGTGTCGAAACCGTCCGGCGGAATTCGCTCGT
>NZ_KI260359.1:0-1618 GCF_000468015.1 Ruminococcus callidus ATCC 27760
GTCGCCAGACGCTCTTTGTGCGGTATTGCCCTATATCAAAGTTTACTGCAAGCCTGCCAGTGTTGCAAACTGTGCTTTCAGTGCCGGATAGATCTCCCGATACAGCTGGTAGTAGGATTCATATACCGGAACATTTTCTGCCTGCGGGTTCTGTGTCTTGTCGGTCTTGACAATGGCATCGCATGCTTCCGGCACACTGCCATAAATGCCGGCACCCACAGAAGCCAGAATTGCCACGCCCAAAGACGGCCCTTCCTTGGAAGCCACAGTCTTGACCGGACAATTGTACAGGTCAGCCAGCATGCTCCGCCACAGCGGAGAAGTACCGCCGCCGCCGCATGCCATCATATCGTCTACGGAGATGCCCATTTCGCGGAACACTTCCACGCAGTCCCGCAGAGAATACGTTACGCCCTCCAGCACAGCACGGAGCATATCCCGCTTGGTGTGCATTGCGGACAGTCCAAAGAAAACCCCGCGGGCGTTGGGATCCAGATGCGGTGTCCGTTCACCCATGAGGTACGGCAGATACAACAGACGGTTTGCCCCTACCGGCACCTGCTCGGCTTCCTTGTCCATGAGGTAATATTCGTCCACGCCCATGAGAGAAGCGGTCTGCTTTTCTGCGGCACAGAAGTTGTCACGGAACCACTTCAGCGACAGACCGGCACCCTGTGTCACACCCATAACGTGCCAGCTGTTGGGAACGGCTGCACAGCAGGTGTGTACTCTACCCTTTGTGTCCATTGCCATAGAAGAAGTATGGGCAAATACCACGCCGGAGGTACCGATCGTGGTAAACGCCTTGCCGTCCCTGACAACGCCGGTACCTACCGCAGCGGCAGCGTTATCGCCTGCACCGCCGACTACAACCGTGCCCTCGCACAGTCCCAGTGTGTCTGCCATTTCGCGGGTCAGCGTTCCGGTCACTTCGCAGGACTCGTGCACCTTGCCCAGCAGATCCTTGTCGATCTGAAGCAGGTGCAGCAGTTCGTCCGACCAGCAGCGGTTGGCGATGTCCAGCAGCTGCATGCCGGAAGCATCGGAAACTTCGGTGGCATACTCGCCGGTGAGGATCAGACGCAGATAGTCCTTCGGCAGGAGAATGTGCCGGCACTTTTCGTATACGTCCGGTTCGTTGTTCCGTACCCACAGGATCTTTGCGGCAGTCCAGCCGGTCAGTGCCGGATTGGCAGTGATCTCCATCAGCTTTTCCCGACCGACAACACGGTTCATTTCCTCGACCTCTGCGGCGGTACGCTGGTCGCACCAGATAATCGACTTCCGCAGAACCTGATTTTCCTTGTCCAGCATGACCAGACCGTGCATCTGTCCGGAAATGCCAATGCCCTTGATCTCCTCTTTCGCCACACCGCTTTTGGTGACAACGGTCTGAATGGTTCGGATCATTGCAGCTTTCCAGTCTGCCGGATCCTGTTCTGCGTAGCCGTTTTTCGGCTGATACATGGGATATTCTACCGTCGCACTTGCCATAACGGTGCCGTCTTCCCGAAACAGTACAGTTTTGGTACCGCTGGTACCGCAGTCCACGCCAATTACATAAGCCATAGTTGTAATTCCTTTCCATAGGGCAATACCGCACAAAGAGCGTCTGGCG
>NZ_KI260359.1:1718-9988 GCF_000468015.1 Ruminococcus callidus ATCC 27760
GTCGCACAATCTTTGTGCGGTATTGCCATAGAGCATTTTGCTCTGACTCTCGCGATTTGATGATTTTATTTTAACAAAAACCACGGATTTTGTCAAGGGTACGCGTGCAACTATCGTATATTTCCAACAGTTTGAATTTGTACGATTTTGATAGCTCAGGATAGTGTTTCCTTCAGTTTCAGGCAAAAATCCGTATCATCGTCGGAAGGCACTGCAATTCTTTTGCATACCGACTTGCAACCGGAGCAAAAATGTGGTATACTAAGAAAGGCAATGCCGCACAAAGCTTATAAGATATGCCGTTGAATTTTCCGGCAGACTGCGGTGCAGTATTGCCCTATACCGTTTTACAGCGGAAAATCACCAAAAGGAGCGAAAAATACTATGGCAGATTGCAATCACGAATGCAGTTCCTGTGCCTCCAGCGGCGGATGTCAGGAAAAAGAACAGAATGAACGTGCCATCAACAATACAAAGGGCGTGAAAAAGGTAATCGGTGTTGTCGGCGGAAAAGGCGGCGTGGGAAAATCCCTCGTCACCAGCCTGCTGGCAATCCAGACACGGCGGCTGGGATATGAAACCGCTGTACTGGACGCAGACATCACTGGTCCGTCGATCCCGAAGATCTTCGGCATTCACGACCATGCACAGACAGATGAGCAGAACCTGCTGCCCTATATCGCAGCAGACGGCACCAAGGTCATGTCCCTGAACCTGCTGCTGGAAAACGAAACCGATCCGGTCTTTTGGCGTGGTCCGGTGATCTCCGGCGTTGTCAAGCAGTTCTGGGAAGAAGTTTCGTGGGGCGATGTGGACTTTATGTTTGTGGACATGCCTCCGGGGACCGGTGACGTGCCCCTGACGGTCTTCCAGAGCCTGCCGCTGGACGGCATCATCATTGTTTCCACACCGCAGTCACTGGTTTCCATGATCGTGCAAAAAGCCGTTTCCATGGCACAGCGTATGGATATTCCGGTGCTGGGCATGGTGGAAAACATGCGTTTCATCAAGTGTCCGGACTGCGGCAAGGAGATTCCCCTGTTCGGTTCTGATGATGCAGTAGACAGCACCAACGTGCCGGTTCTGGAGCGGATCCCGCTGGATCCTAAGGTAGCTGCGGCATGTGATGCCGGCTCACTGGCACAGTCTGATGTGACTTATCTGACAAAAACAGCTCAGATTCTGGCAGATTCCTTCGGAGAAAAGAAAAACCAGTAATTTTTTCTGTTTTCCAAAGCGGAAGCGGAGTTTTTTCTTGATTTGCAAAAATCCCCGCAAAACGCTTGACAAGTGCGGCAAAATCGGCTATACTGAAAACACAAACAGCAAAGGCGCTGTGCAGAAATGCGTAGAGCCTTTGCTGTTTTTCTTTTTTGTGAGGAAAAGGAGAATCGCAGAAAAGAAATGGAAGCAGAACGGTACCGCTGCTTCCAGAGAGAGCATATATAGTGCTCCGATATTACATCACGGAGAGGTGCATTCTTATGGATCAAAATTCAATTCTTGACCTGATAAACGATAACGTTTACGGTATCTGGTTCCTGGTCGGTGCGGCACTGGTATTCTTTATGCAGTGCGGCTTTGCAATGGTAGAAGCGGGCTTCACCAGAGCAAAAAACGCCGGCAACATCATTATGAAAAACCTCATGGACTTTTGCCTCGGCACGGTGGTATTCATTCTCATCGGCTTCGGGCTGCTGTGCGGAGAAGACGTAGCCGGCATCATCGGCAAGCCGGGATTTGACATTTTCTCGGACTATGCAAACTTTGACTGGTCCAGCTTCGTATTCAATCTGGTATTCTGTGCAACAGCAGCAACCATTGTTTCCGGTGCTATGGCAGAACGTACAAAGTTCATTTCTTATTGTATTTATTCCGCTGTCATCTCGGCAGTGATCTACCCGATCGAAACCCACTGGGTATGGGGCGGCGGCTGGCTTTCGCAGCTGTCCACACCGTTCCACGATTTCGCAGGTTCCGGCGTCATTCACATGGTCGGCGGTGTTTCCGCACTGATCGGTGCTGCGATCCTCGGACCCCGTATCGGTAAATTCACCAAGACCAAGGACGGCAAAGTCAAAGCCAATGCGATCCCCGGTCACTCCCTGACCATCGGTGCACTGGGCGTATTCATTCTGTGGTTCGGCTGGTACGGCTTCAACGGTGCCGCTGCCACCTCGGTTCCCCAGCTGGGCACCATTTTCCTGACCACCACCATTGCTCCGGCTCTGGCAACCGTTTCCTGCATGATCTTCACATGGATCAAGTATGGCAAGCCGGACGTTTCCATGTGCCTGAACGCTTCGCTGGCTGGTCTGGTTGCAATCACCGCCGGCTGTGATGTCGTAGATGCATTCGGTTCTGCGATCATCGGTATTGTTGCCGGTCTGCTGGTATGCTTCGGCGTATGGCTGCTGGATCACGTGCTTCACGTGGACGATCCGGTAGGTGCCGTTGCAGTACACTGCCTGAACGGTCTGTGGGGTACACTGGCAGTTGGTCTGTTTGCCACCACTTCTGCTCCGGCAAACGATGTTTATGACGGTCTGTTCTACGGCGGCGGTTTCACCGTACTGGGTACACAGGCTCTGGGTGTTATCTGCATTCTGGCATGGACTTCTGTCACCATTGCACTGACATTCTTCATCATTAAAAAGACGATCGGTCTGCGTGTTTCCGCCGAAGAAGAAGTTCTGGGTCTGGACGCAACCGAGCACAATCTGCCCTCTGCATATGCAGACTTTATGCCGTCTACCGTTTCCATGGCTTCCGATGCCGCAGACGCTGCTGCAACTGGTGTCACCATTCCGGAGTCGGAACTCATCATGAAGCCGGCAAACGGTGCCAAGGCAAAGATGACCAAGCTGGTTGTTATGTGCAATCCGGACAGACTGGACGCATTGCAGACAACACTGTCCTCTATGGGTGTCAACGGTGTTACCGTAACACATGTCATGGGCTATGGTTCTCAAAAGGGCAACGAATCCTACTATCGTGGAGTGAAGACCGAGGGCACAAAGCTCCTCAAGAAGGTCAAGGTCGAGGCGGTTGTGGCAAAGATCCCGCCGCAGAAGATCATCGATGCAGTCAAGAAGGTTCTGTACACCGGCAAGATCGGCGACGGCAAGATCTTCGTTTATGATGTAGAAGATGTTGTAAAGATCCGTACCGGCGAAACCGGATATGATGCCCTGCAGGACATCTAAGACATTGGAGTATTGCTGACATGATTTCTCACGCCAACGACCAAAGGGATTTGGTTGGATCATAAAAATGTAGCAATGAGCAGGCAGCACCTGTGGGAAGTATCTCCTACAGGTGCTGCTTGTTTTTCACCGCAAAGGGGAAAGGAAACGCTGCATAAAGCCCGCGGAAAACGCTGGGAATTTTCAGAATATTGCCACGATTTCCGCAAAACAACGCAGCAGCGGCGTTTTTCCCATTCTCAATTCGTCAAAAACGAGGTGCCGTTTCTGGTGGTTTTGCCGAAATCCAGACAAATTTCCTGTGCAGTATTTACATTATCCGGCTGATATGGTACAATGGTATTATAGTGTGTGCACATAAAAATACGGAACAGGCTTTTATGTACACACGCTCCAGTGACTTCGAAGAAAGGAAGTTAAAAATGAAAAAAGAACGACAAAATGCAGATCAGGAAGCTCTCTTTGAAGCCATTCTCACGCTGCGTTCCCCTGAGGAATGCTACGCCTTTTTCAAAGACCTCTGCACTTATCAGGAACTGAACGCCATGGCACAGCGGTTACAGGTGGCAAAAATGCTCCACAGCGGACACGTCTTTCATGAAATCGTCGAGGAAACCGGTGCAAGCACTGCCACGATCAGCCGCGTCAACCGTGCCATCAAGGACGGCTGTGACGGCTATCAGATCATCTTCGACCGGACAGAATCGCCGGAACCGCCGAAAGAATAACGGATATTCCCGCAGGCAGTTGCCGCATTGCCTGCGGTTATCATAGGGCAGCACTGCACAAAGCCGGCAAACGGACTTTGTGCGGTGTCGCCACAAAAATCGACCAGAAGAATGTGATTGAGAATGTACAACAAGCATGCTGGTGCACATGATAATATGAAGTGTTGTGCCGGCAACAGAAAGGAACGATGTGTAAAATGATTGCAAAACTTCTCCGGCGAATCTCTGCCGGACTCCTGAGCGGTGTCATGATCGCCTCTGCTGCTGTTTCGCCGGTCAGTGCGGCAGTAGTAGACAAGGACAATCCCAACAACTACGACAACTTTGCAGAAGCACTACAGCTGGCACTGTGCTTCTACGATGCCAACAAGTGCGGCGACGAAGTGGCAGACGACGGCTATTACACATGGCGTGGCAACTGTCACGTCAAGGACGGCATGATTCCGCTGGTACCCATGCAAAGTCTGGGCGGCGGCAAAGCCAACGACGACAGCGGTAAAGGTGACGGCGGTGCTTCTGCGGCGGAAGGACTGTACGTGGGCACCAACATGAGCCAGGACTTCATCGATGCCAACAAGAAATACCTCGACCCCGACGGTGACGGCTGCGTAGACCTGACCGGCGGCTGGCACGATGCCGGCGACCACGTGAAGTTCGGTCTGCCGGGCAGCTATTCCGCTTCTACTGTGGGCTGGGGCTACTATGAGTTCCGGGAATCCTATGTGGAAACCGGTCTGCAAAAGCATGTGGAGGACGAACTCCGCTGGATCAACGACTACTTTATGAAAGCCACATTTCTGGACGACGACGGCAATGTGGTGGCGTACTGCTATCAGGTGGGTGAGGGCAACAACGACCACAACTACTGGTGTGCTCCGGAATTGCAGGTAGACGACACCTATGTTGCCACTTCTTCCTGTGCGGTCAAGCGTCCGGCTTATTTCGCCACCACGGAAACACCGGCTTCTGACCAGACCGCCGGTGCAGCAGCTTCCCTTGCGGTGAACTATCTGAACTTCAAGGACACCGATCCGGAATATGCACAGAAGTGTCTGGACTATGCTCTGGCACTGTACGATTTCTCCGTAAAGACGCACCACGAAGTCGGTGACGACACCCTGACAGTAGACAGTCTGGGCTACGACGGCGGTTTCTATACCTCCAGCTATGACTACGATGAACTGTCCTGGGCAGCAGTATGGCTGTACTACTGCACGGAAAACTATGACTACATTGACGACATTATCAGCGTAGACGAATCTGTCACCGGCGAAATGGGTGCTCACCCGTACACCGGCTATATGAAGCGTATCATCAAAGACACCGGCAACTGCTGGCAGAACATCTGGGTGCACTGCTGGGATACCGTCTGGGGCGGCGTATTCGCAAAGCTGGCTCCGGTCACCAACATCTCCCGCGACTGGTATATTTTCCGCTGGAATCTGGAATTCTGGTCCGGTCTGGGTGAAGCCGATGCTGCCAAAGCAGATTTTGACGTACCGGTCACCAAGCACAAATACTTCGGCATGGACGACCAGCTGTGGAATACCAAGATCACCGCTTCCGAGATCAAAGATCTGCCGGAAACCGACGGTGCATGGATCGCAAAATCTCCGGCTGGCTTCGCGGTAGTTTCCGACTACGGCAGTGCCCGCTACAACACCGCGGCTGGACTGTGTGCAATGGTATACGCCAAGGAAACTGACGACCTGACATTCGCAGAATGGGCAAAAGATCAGATGGAATACATTCTGGGCGACAACCCCATGGGCTATTCCTTTGAAGTCGGCTATGAAAACAGCTACGCCACACACCCGCACCACCGTTCGTCCTCCTGCTCCTCCACGCAGAGCATGGACGAACCCGATCCGCAGACACACACCCTGTGGGGTGCTCTGGTCGGCGGTCCGGATCTGAAGGACTATCACAACGATGTCACCAGCGACTACATTTACAATGAAGTTACCGACGACTATAACGCCGGCTTCTGCGGCGACCTTGCGGGACTGTATCACTTCTACGGCACAGAGGGCAAGGAACTGGCAGACAAAAACGCCGTGATTCCGGACTTCAACATGTCTGAAAACGCCAAGGCTGGCTACGAAGTAGACGAGAACACGCCTACCGGCTTCTATGTCACTGCCGGAAAGGCACAGGAAAACAAGGCTGGTCTACAGGTCAAGATCGTAATCCACAACCGCACGATCAATCCGCCGCAGTTCTGTAATGATCTGCGGGTTCGCTACTACTTCAACATTGACGAGCTGACTGCCATTGGCGAAGATATTTCCATGGTGGAAACCCGTGTGGACTATGATGCAGAAAGTGCCATGACCAACAACAAGACCAGTGCTACCATTTCAGAACCTGTCAAGTATGACGACAACGGCACCTACTATATAGAAATCGCATGGGAAAACTGCAACTTCTATGGCAGCCGCGTATATCAGTTCGGTCTGCTGAACAAAATGAATCCGGATACCTATGACACCACATGGGATTCCTCCAACGACTACAGCTACAGCGATCTCATCAGCTTTGAAGATGACAACGACGCGGCGGCAATCACCAAGAAGATCCCTGCTTATGCCAACGGCAAACTGGTCTGGGGCGAAGAACCGGACGGTACCAAGCCTTCCGAAACCACTGACGTTACCACGACCGGCACCACCGACAAGGGCACAGCAACGACAATAACAACTACCACCACCGCAGCCACTGTTTCCGGCAGTGGTTCAGGCAGCAGCGTTCTGTACGGCGATGTCAATCTGGACTCCCGCATTGACATTACCGATGCCGTTCTGTTGAATCGTGCAGTCAGCGACACAGTCAAGCTGAACGAACAGGCTGCTCTGAATGCAGACTGCGATGCCAACGGCGAACTGTCCGGCAACGATGCCGTTGTTCTGCTGAAATTCCTGGTACACATTGAAACCACTCTGCCGGTTCCGGAAACCGCTTAACTATTTATCCAGAATAAGAACTACTTATCCAGAAACAGAAAACGGCTGCATCACGCGAAGATGATGCAGCCGTTTTTGTATTCTCAAGCCTTTCGCTTCCGTGCCAGTTCCCGCCGGAGGTAGCCCTCCCGCACACCGTACTGACTGATATAAATGGTTTCACACTGCGAAAGTTCCACCAACTCGTCCAGAATCAGCATGCCTGTATAAATGGTATGCAGCCGGTCGGGGCAATTTTTCAGCAGCAGTTCCCGTGCGGTGTTGTCTTTTTTCCAGAGCAGCTTTTCCAGCTTTTTCAGCTGTCCCGCTGTCAGAAGCCGCTGGGTGTCCGGCAGTTCCTGCTGTTCCTGTGCCAGCAGCAGCAGCGAACGAGCCGTACCGCCTACGCCGCACAGGGACGTGTGTGCCGGCAGCCGGTGCAGCTTCCGCTTCTTCAACTCCTTGCGGATCCGTACCTGTATCTTCTCGCATTCGCTCTGCTTGGGGAACACCTTTCCCACGTATTCTTTTGCCAGCGTCAGCGAGCCAATAGGCAGACTTTCAATCACGCCCGGACCGTCGTGTGCCATAGTCACCAGCTCCGTGCTGCCGCCGCCGATGTCAAACAGCAGCCCGTTTTCCAGCGGTGCCTCTACCATGACACCGTAATAGTCCAGATATGCCTCCGCCTGTCCGGAGATCACGTCCACGGAAAATCCGGTCATCAGAAAGATCTGGTCAGCCGCCTCCCGCGTGTTCTGAATATTCCGCAGCGAAGCAGTGGCAAAGACAAAACTCCGTTCCATTTCAAACTGGGACAACAGCATACGGCATTCTATCAGCACACCGCAAAGCCTATGAATCCCCTCCTGCGACATCACGCCGTCCTGAACATAGCCGGCAAGTCCCAGTGTATACTTTTTGGAAAACAATGCGTGAAAGGTGTCGTTTTCTTCCACGGCATAGACGACCATACGCACGGTGTTTGATCCAATATCGATCACTGCATATTTTTTCATGATTTCACTCCTTAAACCAGCCCTGTATCAAATCCATAAATTGCAAGCGATACCGGCTGTCTGGCATTTACAGTATCATTCTATTTTATTATACGACAAAGATCTTCCCTGATACAAGCGAAATTATTCAAACGTACCGTTAAATTCTGGTTAATTCCGTAATCGTTCAACTTAACAAAAACATAACATATATTTTACATATTTAAGATGTCAGAATATCGACAAATCTTTTATAATATAATTAGGGAAATACTGAATAAAGCTTATGCGTGAGATGTATTGTCAGATTTTTCGGCAAATCGTGTGCAGAGCCATTAGGCAAACTTTATGCAGTGTTGCCGTTTCTAAGGCAATACCGCACAAAGATTGTGCGAC